>NZ_JBITCU010000066.1:0-13185 GCF_044453545.1 Streptomyces sp. NPDC051664
ATCAAACGAGGCAGCAAAACGAACGGCCACTATCAGCCGTGATGGGCTCACAACCAGGCTCTGCTGCGCAGGCAGCGCCCCAAGGACGAGATAATGAGCCTCTTCCAACCTGATGGGGCAACAGGTGGGGGTGGGCGCGCACTGTACGAAGCAATGAAGCTCCTGGTAGACGGGTTCACGACTAAGATCGCCCGTCCGCGCCAGGAGCTTCGAGTGCTTGTCTACCCATCCGCGATTGATCTGTCCAGTTCGATCCTGCTGTATCTGACCCGTCATCTCTCGGCCCACCGCAAGCGCATAGGCAGCCGCTGGCGCCGGCTCACAGCTGGCCGCCAGGCCCTGCTCGCCCTCGCGCACCTGCGCTGCGGAGACACCTACGCCCAACTCGCCGTGGCCTTCCAGGTCGGCATTGCTACGGTCTACCGCTACGTCCGCGAGGCCGTAGACATCCTGGCCGCGCTTGCACCCACCCTCGCCGACGCCGTGCGTACCGCGAAGACCAAGGCGTTCGTCATCCTTGACGGCACCCTGCTGTCCATCGACCGCATCGCCGCAGACCGCCCCTACTACTCCGGCAAGCACAAGCGCCACGGCATGAATGTCCAGGTAATTGCGGACCCGTTCGGGCAGCTGCTCTGGGCCTCGCCAGCCCTGCCAGGCGCCGTCCACGACATCAAGGCCGCCCGCACCCACAGCATCATCGACGCACTCACCGGAGCCGGCATTCGCACCTGGGCCGACAAGGGACACCAGGGAGCCAGCGGCACCATCCGCGTGCCCTACCGTGGCCGCTGGAGCACGCTCCCGGCTGGAAAGCGCGCGGTGAACTCCTCCCACGCCAAGATCCGAGCCGTTGGCGAGCAGGCCAACGCCACGCTCAAGAACTGGCGCCTCCTGCGCAAACTCCGTTGCAGCACCACTCGCATCACCGACATCGTCAAGGCTGTCCTGGCATTGCAGCTCGCCGTAACGGCATGAGGTCGGCGAAGCGCAGGAATGGGCAAGGACAGAGCCGTCATCAACGACACCAAGGGAGCCAGTTCACCGTGGCAGACGTGAGGGTCACCTACGACAAGACTGTAGACGCGGCGTATGTGCACTTCACCGACCCACAGGTCCGCGTGAACTCCGCACGCATGTATCCCTGCGATCCGGTGGACGTCGACGGCATGATCAACCTCGACTTCGACGACCAGGGCCGCCTCATCGGTATCGAGGTCTTGGCGGCCAGTTCAAAACTGCCCCAGTACCTGCTCCAGTCAGCGGAGTGCTTGGACGTCGAAGGTGGATGACACAGTGGAACAAGGCAGTCGCGGCCACCCCGCCGCGCTCTCAGGTTGGAAAGAGCTCAATCAGCAACAGCGAGCCCTTGCGTGCCCTCGTGCGTGAAAGGCTCACCGAGAAGTGGTCACCTCAGCAGATATCCCGACACCTGGCCCGCGAATACACCGCCGAGCCGACGATGCGAGTCTGTCCGGAGACGATCTACCGTGCCCTGTTCGCCGGCTACCTCGGCTGCCGGACGGGCAAGCTCCGCACCGGACGCACGCGACGCAAACGCCAACGCCGCGGCGTCCCTACCCTGAACAAAATCAAGAACATGAAGCTGATCCATCAGCGGCCCGTCGAGGTCAACGACCGCAAAACCACTGGCCATTGGGAGGTCGACCTCATTATTGGGGCGGACAAGGAGCGGTCCACCCGCTACGTCCAGCTCATCCACTTGCCGGACGGATGGAAAGCGCCTCAGGTCCGCAACGCGATCGCCACGCAGACCGCCCGCATCCCTGCCCAGCTCCGAAAGACCCTCACCTGGGATCAGGGACGCGAACTGACACTGCATGAGGACATCGAGGCCCTCACAGGCTTTCGGATCTACTTCTGCGACCCGCACTCGCCATGGCAGCGCGGCACGAACGAAAACACAAACGGACTGCTCCGTCAGTACTTTCCCAAGGGCACAGACCTGTCCGTTCACACCGAGCAGGACCTGCAAAGGGTCGCACACCAACTCAACCACCGGCCCCGCCTCGTCCTGGGCGACAAGACTCCCCTCGAAGCGCCTACAACGCCACTTTCGCTATCATGGCCTTTTGCCCAACGTACCAGCCATCGCGACGCAAGTCACGATGGGTCCACCTTTCGCAGCAGAGCAGCGTAATAGACGCCGCCCGACCAGCTCTTATATTTAAATATTCGCAGACCTGCGGTTTCGCATGCCTTTTCCAGGCTTTTTCGATCGAAAACAGCCCAAGGAAACCACGGCCCGATACGATCACCCAGGTGGAATCTTATCTGCCAATCCCCGGGGTACCGTCGCTCAGTCCGTGCCGTTGCGCTATCAAGTAGTCCGGGATCTATTCTGCACCAGTCGGTACTAGTAAAGATAATTGACCCATCCGGCGTGAGCCAGGAAGCCAAACGCTGGAGAAAGGCCGGCAGCTTGTCAATTGTGCCAATTATTCCACCATTTCCGCCCAAGGTAAGAATTGTATCTACTGCCCGCGGGGACACATACGTATTAATGTCAGCCATTTCGCAATTCACGCCTGCCCCCAGTGCCAATTTTAGAGCAAGTGGCGAAATATCTATGCCCAAACCCTGAATTCCCCTTTCCGCAAGCATTTCCAAATGCCTCCCGGTGCAGCATCCGATGTCCAGTACAAAACCCTCTCGCACCCAGTCGAGGACGCCGACGTCAACAGTAGAAGAGGAACCCTCCTTCCGAAGCCACCAACCCAAGGGCTGTGGAAGGAACGATAGCCTGCTGTCTTTTATCTCAAGCAAGAAAGGCGCATCTGGATCTCCAGCCAACGCTTGCTCGAAAATCTGCGGTTCCAACTTTGCACTCCAAACCAATGGATTTTAAAGTCTAGCCAACAACTGAGGAGAGCCAGACGCTATAGAGACAGCTCTTAAAGTAGCCCCTGTCTCGATATTTACAGACAAGCCGCCCCTCAGTCTTTTTCTGCTCGTGGCACGTGGCATGCCAGACGTCCTCCACAGCACAAGCCACTGATTGCAGAGCTCGCGCGCAGATTTCTCCTTTCATGGGCGTTTTGATAGGGCTGCCAGGGAGCCCCTTCCTGCCCTTACGGGCAGAAAGGGAGACGGCGCGTTTACATCGCCTTACCGTTGATAACAGCAATGCTCCGGGGAGAAAGTAACTGGAGTGGCCAGATCAGTTATATCTGAAAGGTGAGATTAAATGAGCGACGACGTGTTCTCAGAACTGTTCGACCTGGATGTCGCGGAGACCGCGTTTGAGGAGAAGCCTGCGAAGCGCAAGGCGGGGCGCTACACAAGCCCCACCTGGTACACCAGCCCGACCTGGTACACCAGCCCCACGTGGAGCAACGCCGAGTAATGCTCTCCTGAATGGTGGCGGGCCGTCAGTTTCATAGCGGTGCTGTGCATCTCATGATTTGCGCAGCACCGCTGCAACATTGGGCGATACCTCTGTCGATCACCCAAAATGCTTTAACGAGCAGTCAAATTATTTTCACATTTTGCAGGTTGAGCTAACCATCCGTTTTCCAGAAAGTCGATGACGTGGCCGGTCCTCTGTTCACATACGGTGCTGTCGCACTCTTGCGTGCTCCCTTGCATCGATGGGATGATATCGTCGTCGATCCATACTCGTATGCCGACGACGAGCCGTTCCCGGTAGATGCCCTTCGTGAATTCCTAGTGCGTCCCCGCGACCCCCTGTTGGACGAGGCAATCGGAATCTCAAGTCCGGATCTCATGCGTTCCCTTCGCCGCGCCGTCGAGGGTCCGCGCATGAAGCCGGGAGAAGTGCGCCGCGCCGCTCTGAGTCTCACTCGATACCAGTTGCGTGCTGCCGGTCGATCCACGCCCTTCGCCCTCATGGCCGGTGTGGGGCGCGTGGCGTTCGGCCATTCGACCGACACCACCTTCGGTGACCAGCACACACGGATCGTCCGACCAGATCAGCGCTGGCTCATTGACGTCGTTCGAAAACTGGAAAGGCGCACGCACATTTGTGCGCGACTGCGTGTCCAGGCTAACAACCTCGCGACGTTCCATGGTGACCGACTCGTGCTGTTGCCGACGGACGCCGACGACGGAGCTTTGCTGGTGGAACGATCCCTGCGCGCCACGTCGGCAGTGCGGCTAGCGATGCAAGTTGCAGCGAAACCTACACCGTTCAAGGAGGTGTTGGCCGCGCTGGAAGCCAGTTTCCCCTCTGTTCCCAAAGAGACTACCGCTCGGCTTCTTGAACAACTGGTCAAGCTGGATCTGCTGGTGACCGAACTCAGACCGCCCGCCGATCATCCTGATCCGCTCGGCCATGTGCTGGCGATAGCGCCCGAAGCACGCGAGTGGAACGCCGTACCAGCCATGCTGAGTGCCCCTCGCCGGCCCCTCCGCGCAACGACAGCATCTGCCCGGTCTGACCTCCGTTCTAGTTCCCGGACGCCTCTGCCAGTGACCACGAACGTGCTTCTCGACGTGCAAGGGACGGTAAACAACGCAGTGGCCGGGGAGCTGGCCGCAGCCGCAGAGGTGCTCTGGCGCATAGCCCCGCGGCATTCCAGAGCCGCGCCCCTTGCGGACTACCATGACCGGTTCGTAGAGCGCTACGGATACCATCGCACGGTTTCTCTTACTGAACTGCTCGACCCAGAACGCGGAATCGGCGCTCCTGCCGGCTACCGCATGCCGCCCAGCGAACTTGCCGACACATCTCGGACAGTCGCTGATCCTGGGCGTGAGGCACTACTGGCAGAGGCCGCCTTGTCTGCGCTCCGCGCGGGCGAGGAACTGGTTCTGAACGACGTGTACGTAGCAGGCCTAGCCGGATCACCCGAGGAGCAGCTGGCCGTCCAGCCCCCTCGAGGCCTCGACATCTTCGCCGAGCTGCTCGCCCGTGACGCCAAAGCGGTCGACGGCGGAGATTTCGAACTGGTGCTCTCGCCCTGGCCCGGTGGTCATACCCCAGGTGCCGCCTTCGGTCGGTTCGCCGACTTCCTCGGCGGTTCTGAGTTCATGACGGAGGTGGTCGCCCAACCTAGAGCAGACGCGCTCCCGGCCCACTTTTCTTACAGTCCCAGACTTGCCAGGCTGCGCAACGTGGCTGGTACCCATCCTCGCTGGATGCCGCATCGCGTCATCGTAGGCGCCATGAACGGTGACCGACCTGGAGACATCCCCTTGGATGACCTCTGTGTCTCCGCGGATGAAGCGCGACTACGACTCTACTCCCGTAGTCGCAACGCCGAGGTGGATATCCACATACATTCGATGCTCAACCCGGAACACCTCGCGCCCAACATCGCTCGATTCCTCCAGGAAATATCGATATCGGGACAGCAACCTTGGCGTCCTTGGAGCTGGGGATCACTCGCATCCCTACCGGCGCTGCCCCGCGTCAAATACGGACGGGTCGTCCTGGCTCCTGCGACCTGGCGTTGTGTCGACCCGCAACTACGCGACCGGTCCCTGCCATGGGCGGACTGGCAAAAAGCTCTCGATCGCTGGCGCGCCAAATGGTCCGTCCCGGATCTCGTCAAATTCGGGGACCATGACCAGCAGCTACGACTGGATTTGGGACGCAGGTGGCACCGATATCTACTTCGAGCCGAGATCGATGCTGCCAGTGTCGACAAGTCCATCACTCTCACAGAAGACCGGGCTCGGCAGATGCAGGCCGTCTGGGGGAACACTGCCGGATGGTCAGGAAGTGGCACGCTAGGCGCAGAAATCGTCGTCTCCCTCAAGACAAATCCGTCCCGACAGCCGAGATCGTTCATTTACACTGACCTCTACAAAGTCACGGCACCCGGTCGACTCCACCTGCCAGGTGGTTCCTGGCTGTATATAAAACTCTACTCAAACCGGCAGCAGGATCTACTCAGTAGGCATTTCGAAAAATTCATTTCCAGTCTACCGGCAGGCATGAAGCACTGGTTCTTCATGCGCTACCGGGATCCCGAGCCGCATCTCAGAATACGATTCCATGGCGAACCAAGTCTACTCCATGGCCCGATACTGAGCCAATTGCACACGTGGGCAGCCGAGTTGATCGACAGCGGAATTGCTCGGCGTCTTGAGATGGCAAGCTACGAGCCGGAGTACGAACGGTACGGGGGCCAGGACCTCATGCCACTCGTGCACACGATATTCAACGCGGACAGTGACCATGCAATCGCCGTGCTATCACGAACCCAGCAAGCGCTGTGGCGGAGCGCCGTTACCAATTCATATGGAATCGTACATGACATATTTTCTCGTACGCCAGTCGACCCCATCGAGTGGCTGCTCCGAACAATAACCAAAGACGAGGAGCGGCACGCGATTTTCAGGTCCCAACGCAATGGCATCATGAAGGAAATCGGCATCCACATGAGCGCGGGTGCGGAGCACGCACTTCCAACTCGTAACGAACTCGCGGAAACTCTGAGCCAGTACGGAGAGAGACTTTATGCCGCAATCGGGCCAAGGGTCACAGGTACTTGGGATCAACTAGACGGTATCACTCACAGCGTCCTGCATATGCATCATAACCGTCTGGTGGGAATCAATCGGGAATCCGAACTCAATGTACTAGCTGCCTGCCGCGGCATCGCGCAAACCCACCAAGGTAACCGCCAATCGGTGATCAGATGAGCTCCCGGGACAGTCCGTCCGGACTGTCACCGCGACCCTGGCGGGAGCGCCCGCCGGCGCCGGGTCACTCGGTCGACTGAGGGCCGTACTCCGTCAGTCCTGTCTCCGGATGGCAGATCTGGCAGGCTTCGATGTCGGGCTCGGCCAGAGCGATGATCGTTGATAAATTCCATGTCCGAGCTCAGGGTGCACCCGCCGCGGTGCAGCATCGCGGTGTCGCCGGTCCGCTTCGGCTGGATCTTCCAGGACTGCTCGGCCCGTGCCCGTTCCTGACGCCGTTGCTCCTGCTGCTCCTGGATCTCAAGCTCCCGGATCCGGTTGCGGGTTTGGCGCAGCGAGTACTCCAGCCATTCGGCCAGCGCCCGGTTCTTGTCCAGGTCGGATAGGGGTGTGACCGAGATACGCGCCAAAGGGGCAACGGGATGATCTTGAAGCCCTGATCCGCTCGGATTTATGTGCGGCGACGTGCAGCGGGGTCGCGTTCGGCGACGTGCCGGGCGACCGCGTCGACGCCGGGGCGGGCGTACCGCTCCAGGGAGCGGACGGAGGCGTGGCGGGAGCGGGCCAGCAGCATCGGGGTGGAGGTGCCGTCCTCGGCGTCGTGTGTCAGGGCACTGTGACGTAGCCGGTGGAGCGTCCACCCGTCCAAGTCCTCGATGTCTTCGGGTGAGGCGAGCGGGTTGGCCAGCAGCCGGGTGTTCTCCTCGAAGATCTCTTCGGCCCGGCGGTAGGAGAGCCGGGCCCGGCCGGTCTCCGGGCACACGTCGAGCGTCGGCGTTCCGGCCGGGGCCTTGCGGTCGGTGAGGAACAGCGGGCCGCGGGTGCGGCGGCCGATGAGGCGGGGCAGGAGCTGGGCAGTGCCGGACTGCCAGTGAATCCACTCCGTCGCCCCGCCCTTGGCGGTGGTCTTCCCGCGTTTGTCCTGCGGGTACAGGTCTTCCACGTTCAGGCACAGCACCTCATCGGCCCGTGCGGCGGACTCGTAGAGCATCTTCCACTGCGTCTTCTCCCGCAGGGCGACGTCCAGGCGCCACAGGGCGGCGATCTGGTTCTCCGCCAGGGCCTTGGTGCGGTCGGGCGGCGCCGGCCGCCGCTCGATGCCGATCGTCGGATCGCCTTCGATCCAGCCCTGGCGCTGCCACCAGCCGATCGCCTTGCGCGCGATGGACAGCTCCCGGTTGACGGTGTCGGCGTCCATCTCGTCCGCCCGCGCCGCCGCCAGCTCGGCCAGCACCTCCGGCAGTACCGGGTCGTCGATCGCGGCGATCGGGTAGAGCGGCGGCTTCGCGCCCCGGCGGGCGGGCCCGGTCGGCGCCGGTTCGCCGGCGAACATCCACCCCCACGTCGTCAGCGAGATCCGGTAGATCCGCGCGGACGACTTCGCGATGCCCGCACCGGTGAGGTACCGCTCGACCGCCGCGATGTACATGGCCGGAGGGGCGGACAGAGGTACGACGCGGGCGCGCGGCAACCGCAACGCGCCCCAGCCTCCGAGTTCGGTCACTGGTTCGATCGTCATGCCCGCCCCGCCCTTCCGGAACTGCCGCAGTAAATGCGTACACCTCGCCCCGGCGGCCGGATTGCCCCGCCGCAGGTCGCGGTGATCACGGTAGGGGCTCCGCCGCAGTAAATCCGGCATTTACTGCGGCAGGCATCGGAACGCGCCACCCGACCCTCTTCCGGGCAGCATGTCGGCTTCGAGTCGTGGCTGGACCGCGCTGTGAACTGGGGTGCCGGCGTCGGCTTTTGCCCGGTGGGCTATGCTCTGCGGCCATGACTACCGGGACGGCATTGCGCCACACACGGATTGGTGACCCGGCGCTCTTCTGAGCGCCGTACGGGCCGGTGCGGGCCCGCTGTTCGATCGAGGATCTTGCGCTGCTGCGCGAGCTCCGCCTCCGTCGTGTTGATCACAGGCTCTACACATCAACCACGACAGGAGAATTCATGCCCATCAAGACGCTGCAGATTCCCACCACGGACGGTCAGGCCGACGCCTTCGCCGCCTTCCCCGACAACGGCGAGCAGCACCCAGGTGTGCTGATGTACGCGGACGCCTTCGGCATCCGGCCCGTACTGCGGGAGATGGCCCGCGAACTGGCCGGGCACGGGTACTACGTACTCGTCCCCAACCTCTTCTACCGGCACGGCCCGGCACCGCTGATCGACCTTCCCGAGCACATCGGAGAAGAGGTCCGGCCCGCGCTCATCGAGCAGCTGATGCCGTTGATCGAGGCGCACACCGCCGAACGCGTACTGAGTGACGCCGACGCCTACCTCAGGTTCCTCACCACCCAGCCCGCGGTCACCGCCGGGCCGGTCGCGGTGACCGGCTACTGCATAGGCGGCCTCCTGGCGATGCGCACCGCAGCGGCCCACCCCGGCCAGGTGGCCGCCGTCGCCGCATTCCACGGCCCCGTGGGCGCGGACGGGCCCGACACCCTCGCCGAGATCACCGCCCAGGTCCACTTCGGCCACGCCGAAAGCGACCTGACACCCAAGGCCCTGGGCGAGCTCAACCGGGCACTGGACGCCGCGAAGGTCGACTACACCTCCGAGATCTACCCCGGAACCGTCCACGGGTTCACCATGTCCGACACCGACGCCTTCAACCCCGCCGGACTGCAGCACCACTGGGACCGCCTGCTCCCCCTTCTCGACCGCGCACTGGCCAACAGCTGAGGTTCCGGATCGGAAACCAAACCTGAAGTACACGGCTGCGACCAACAGACGGCCCGGCGGGCCGCACCGATGTCGGCATGGCCGGCCCGCCCGGCCACCGAACGCTGGATGGCCGGGCGGGCCGGCCGACTTCGTCCGGGAGCTTTCGGCCGGCGCGGCGCAACGGCTCGCCGTCGCCGCCGGGGCGTCCCCGGTGAGCGGGGCATCCCAGGACGCGACGGCTGTCTCAGCCAATCAAGTCCACCCAGGTCAGCGGCATCTGTGGCGACTGGCTTCACTGAGAAGAGACAACTCGCGGTCGGTCAGGCAGCCTGACCGAGGCCGGCGGCGGTCAGGTCCTGCTCGCGCAGCGGGGTGAAGTCGACGTCGAGTTTCGGGTCGTACGCGTCGGGCTGGATGCCGAGTTCGTGGGTGCTGTACTCACCGAACCGGTTGATGTGTTCGGTCAGGTACGGCGAGATGTGCGCCAGGTCTTCCGGGTCGATCTCCCACCCCTCCTCCAGCAGTTGCCGCACGATCTCCGCGATGTCCAGGGCGTTGTGGAAGATCACCGCGTTCGTGAGCAGCGCGTTGAACTTCATCGCCTTCTCCTGCTCGATGGGGTCGTTGTCGGCGATGACGCCGCGGTTGCCGAAGCCGATCCACTGGGAGAACCGGTTGAACGACTCCACCTTGTTGGTCGCCGCCGTCACACGCCGGCGCAGCGGCGCGTCGGAGAGGTAGCGCAGCAGCTGCACGGTGCGGATCACGCGGCCGACTTCGCGGAAGGCGGCATAGGTGGCGTTCTTCCGCGAGCCCGAGCGCAGGCGCTTGAGCAGCGTGGAGGAGGAGATGGTGCCCTCGCGTACGGAGACGGCCACGCGCATCAGGTGGCGGAACTGGGACTCGATCAGGTCGAAGTCGATGACGTTCTTGCCCGGCTCGCCGAACAGGGCGTCGATGTGCACGTACTCCGTCTGCTTGGAGGGCCGGTAGAAGGTCAGTTCCTTCCAGTTCCTGATCCTGGGCATCAAGTCGAAGCCCAGGAGGTGGGCGAGCGCAAAGACAGGGAAGCTCTGGCCTTGGGTATCCGCGTGCACGGTGGTCGGCTGCACCTCGCTGGTGTTCTTCAGCAGGCCCTCGATGATGTAGACGGCCTCCCACACCCCGCACGGGATGAAGTGCGTGAACAATGCGATGTAGGTGTCCGAGACGTGGTGGTAGGCGATGCCGCCCGGCTTGCCGTACCGGATGCTCGTCTCGGAGAGCAGGTTGTCGAGATACGTGTCCATGTGGGTGCCGTCCGCCGCCACGGCGGTCCCGTCGCCCCACGCCTGCGAGATGTCCAGGCGGGCGTGCGCGTTCACCAGGTCGGAGATCGCCTCGTTCAGCAGCACGATCGAGAAATGCTTGTTGGCGACGTACGACAGCTCGTGCCCGCTCACGCCGGGAATGTGCCGGGCGGCCTCGTACGGGCCCATGTTGGTGCCCTTGACGAACGTGACGATCACGTAGCGGCCCAAGGGGTCGGTGAGCTTGGGCTCGTTGCCGGACGGCGGGCCGAAGCGGCGCCACCACTCCACCCAGTACGCGGTCCGGGCCACGATCCCCATCAGGGAACGCTCCGGCATCCTCGCCTTGATCTCCTGCTCCAGCCGCTTCGCCGAGGGCCGCTGGCCGTCAGCCCGGAACGCCTTCAGCGCAGGGATGCCCGTCTCCGGATCGATGACCAGGCCATCGTTCTCCGGGTACCCGGCGTCCGCCGCCGCGGCGGCGCTGCGCAGCTTGTCCTCCAGCTGCCGGCGGAAGAACTTCGCGTCGAACTCGGCGCTCTCGCCCGCCTCGCACAGGCCGACCTCCACCAGGTAGGACCCCAGCGTCTCCTGGACGGCCTCCCAGTCCAGCAGCTGCTCGGACCAGTCGGCGTACTCCTCCGAGCCGACCACCGCGACGTCGCCGGTGCGCAGTTCCTCGGCGAGGGCAGTGAAGACCATCGCCTCGAAGTGCTTGCGGACGAACTGCCCGGTCCGGGTCTTGTCGACCACGGCCTTGCGCCAGTTCTGGGTGGCGAAGGAGAGGTCGACCTCCTTGCCCTCCTCGTTGAAGGCGGTGATGTACTCGCCGCGGGCCGCCTGGTGCCGCCGGGCGTGCGCGAGTGCGTCCAGCACCCGGCTGTCCTCGCTGGTCGCGGTGAACTCCAGCTTGTCGTTGTCGGCCAGATCGAACATCACCGCCCGGTCCCGGCCGATCTGCCCATACAGCAGTACTTCCCAGAAGTTGCCGTGGTGGGCAGAGACCTTCTCGATCTGCTCGTACTGCTTCGCGAATCCACCGAAGCCGTCCACCGCGCGGGTGACCGCGCCGAACCCGCCGGCCTGCACCACCTGGGCCTTCACCAGGGCGAGGACAGCCGGGGAGACCCTGCCCTCCAGCCGCGTCGCGACCTCGTCCACCGACGCCTCCTCGTCCAGACCCTGAAGGGCCTGGCGGACCTCGGCGGTCATGGCCGCGGCCTTCTCCAACGCCTCCTGGGCCGGGCCGCCCTCGTCGATGTGCTTGAGCACCGTGCGGTAGTTCCCGATCAGGGCCTCGACGATCTCCCGCTCGGCGAGCCGGATCTCCTCCAGCTCCGCCTTGGCCTTCTTGATCTTCGCCGCCACGCGCTTGCAGAACATCGTCGCCAGGTCGTCCCGCACCCGCATCCGCGCCTTGTGCGTGAGGGCCGCGACCAGCGCGATGCGTTTGACAGGGACGAAGTCCCGCAGCTCCGAGGCATCCGCCGCGTCCGCCTCTCCGGCGAAGTCGGTGATCTTCCCCGCGGCGACTCCGTCCATCCACACATCGGTGTCGCCGAGCTCGTCCAGCCATTCCAGTCGCTTGGTCAGGTTCTTGAAGTGTGACCAGGTCGGGCCCTGTGCGGGCTTCTTCAGCCGGTTGAACAGCGTCGTCCCGTCGCTGTCGCGCTCCTCCAGCAGCCGCATGAGCCCCGCCCGCTGAGCGGCGCTCATGCGGTCGTGGATACCCGCGCGGATCGAGGCGTTCACCTCGGTGCGGATTTTCGAGGCCATCTTGTCGAAGGTGGAGAACCCCGGCAGCTCCAGCCCGGCCTCCACCACCTTCTCCAGCGCGATGTTGATCAGATCTGCCGGGCGGTTCTTCGCCGCGGCTTCCTTGCGGATCGACTGCTCGACGATCCCCCGGGCCTTCGCCTGGTCGTAGGTCACGCCGGCCTGCTTGCGGACCAGGCCACGGTGGTGCTTGGCGGTCCGCTCCGCCCGGTACACCGGCAGCGTGCCCTCCGGCAGCTCCACCGCCCGCCGCACGAAGTCCACCACCATCTCCGGGACGTCCTCCAGCGCGGGGAAACACCCCATACGCCGGTACGACTTCAGCATCAGCAGCAAGGCCAACAGATGCTCATCGCAGTCCGTGGCATCGGCCGCCCACTCCAGCTCATCGCGAGTCGGCGAGAAGAACAGATGCAGCTCATGCGCGGTGATCAGCCGCTTGAACCGCGGATACGCGGTCCGTTCAATCGATGTCACAACCCACCCCAGGCCCCAGACGACGCTCAACATCACCACCAACGACACTGAGCCGAATGGGTGACGGGCGACGGGGCTCAGGGCTTCAAGATCATCTCGTTGCCCCTTTGGCGCGTATCTCGGTCACACCCCGGATATGGAGCTGGACACGGCTACGCCGCCTCGTCCCCGGCGGTTTCGTGGGCGTGCTTGAGCGCCATCCGCGCCCCCACCACACCACTGTCGAGCGTCGACCAGAACGGGTGCGTCGACTGAACCGCCCCGGGTTCGGTAGAGATCTCAGATTGTGGTTGTGGCCTGGGGTTTTGTGAGTTCCGTGTAGTAGTTGGTCTCGTACTCGGCGGGT
>NZ_JBITCU010000067.1:0-12628 GCF_044453545.1 Streptomyces sp. NPDC051664
GTCACGGTGCGGACCAGGCTGGTCAGGGCGGCGTGGTCCAGCGGACGTATGGGGCGGCTGTTGATCTGTGACGGAGCCGGCGGGTTGGACGCGGCGGCTGTGCGCGGGGGCGTCCGGAGTTCTGTGGGATTGGTTTCCTGTCGAGTCCCGACCGTTGGCCGTTGCGTGGCCGCTGGCGGAGTGGTGCCTGTCGCGCGGGTGGTCGTATCGGTGCCGTTCTGCGCAAGGGTGACTCGTGGCGGCAGTTGACCTGAGCGCACGGCAGCCTGAAGAGATCGCTTGCCGACGGGGTTTGTGATGGCGTTGCTGGTGTGGGTGTCGCCTGGCGGGAGTGAGCCGGCGGGAGTCAGGTGAGGGATGAGGGTGGCGAGGACCCGGTCTGCGAGCGGGCTGCCGGCCGGGTTCTCGGGCTGTGTGCTTTCGCCTTGAGCAGGCCCCGGTCCCGGCACCGCGAAGGGGCGTGTCCCCACAGGCATGGCCGATGTGGGTTCGGTCTCGGCCGGCAGGTCCTGCGGGGGCGTGCTCTGGGTGAGGTGGGTGAAGTCCCGGAATGCTGTGTACACGTTGTTGTCGGTGGTTGTTGCAGTGACGGGGTTTGCGGGCGCGTCATGGACAGCGGCCGGGTCGGGACCGTATAGGCGTTCCAGGAGCGGCAGCAGTTCTCTTTCGTTGGTGCGTACCCAGTCCGGTCCGTTGAAGCGGTCACGGCCGGTCATCTTGTCGACGTCCTGGTTGACGCCGAGATAGGCATTGGTCAGCTGGGCGAAGTACTCAAATTCATCGGTGGACGAGTAGTTGTCTGCCTCTTCCCCGTCCAGGTCTCGGCGTATTCCGTCCGGCCACTGAACGTCGGGTCCCAGACGCCGCTTCTCCTGATACACCCGGGTGATCAGGGCCCGGTCGCTTGCCGACAGGCCGTCCTCATGAACGAGGTGAGCGATCTCATGCGTCGCCGTCGAATAACCGTCCGCGTAATGAGACACCCGCCCGATCGGAGTGTCCTCCCCCAGAAGATTCTCCTCCGCGATCCCGGCCACCAACCCGACAGCCGATCCACGCAACTCATCATTGGGCCGGCCAGACAGCGGATCCCGCCCTCCATGCAGACCCGCGAAAGAACTGACCTTCGTGAGCGCAACATCCTGCGGCACCACCACCACAGCCGCACCCGCCTTGAGCAGCCGCGCCGCAACCTCAGAATCCTGCATCATCCGCGTCACCTGCGCATACGCCTCCCTACGCGCAGACACCGGCCGCGACACCTGCTCCGGAACCACCACCAGCAACCGCGCCGCCACCCGCGCGAACACATCCCCCGGCAACACCACCCGCAACCCGTCCACCAATGACACATCCGACGCCAGCCACCGCCGGTGCTCCGGACTCATCCTCTCCAGCGCATCCACCACATCCGACCCCGGCAAAGCCAGCAGACCCGCCACCACCACACCCGAATCCGACGGCTCCACCCCCCGGACAACAACCACCTCACCACCCTCAACACCCCGACCCGAAACCACCCCCACCACATCGCCACTCAAGGGCACGCGTCGCACAGCCCCACCAGAAACCAACCCCTGCACCGCCTGGATTGGAGGTTGTGGGAGCGCTCGCGCACGGATCGCTTCCTCCGGAACGTTCTCCGCATTCCTGACGGAACCTGAGGAAATAGGAACAGTCGTGTGCAGTGGCTGGTCTCCCTGGGCGGACCCGTGGGCAGTGCGCTGTGGCCTAAAACCTGTCGGGAGTGGTGCGTGCTGGGCAGCCAGCGAATGCAGGAGATCAAGGAAGTCATCCCGCCTGTCGATGTCGGCGCCGTATTCATCGCGGAGCTGGCGGACCAGTGTCCTTGTCAGTTCGACATGCTCGGGTTGGTAGCCGTCGTAATAGAGCGACCGGGTCAGGTATTCCAGTGTGGCATTACTGGGCTCGGGACGGAACTTGCGCCACTCACCGGGCGAGCCATCAGGTGCCTCTTGCAGAGTCATAGTGATGGGATCCTCGGGACCCGGGAACCCCTGGCGGAAGACGGCGACGGGCGTCGTGGGTGCGAAGACGGTGCGTCGGGTGGAATCGGCGACCTCCTGCGCCGTGTTTGCGATCGAGCCTGGGATGCCGTCGGCAAGCCGGGCGGCGGTCGAACAGCTGAGCAGCACGATCGGAGCATCCGGGTGCAGGCCCTGCACGCTCGGTCGACGACGTATTAGCGCGCCGACCTGCCTACCACTCGCGAGGAAACGATTATCGTCCCGCAGCCTCAGCGTCATGTACGTGTTATCCCCATGTGCAGCAAAGAAGTATGGTTGCGGTCCATACAGCCATGGCACCGGCTGCTCGCTGCCCGCAACCCGCTCCCCGCCGTCGATTCTCTGCGCATCGTATTTTTGCCGCATGAATGTATTCAGACGCCCCAGAGCCGGATAGGAGGGGTCGCGGATGGTCCAATGGAAGTCTGTAAAGGAGCCGCGACCGATGACCAGACCGGTGGGGTCGACGATGGATTGCGTGGCCACCTCGCTGTCCGGCACCGTGTAGAGCGGACCATTGACCGCTACCCGCCCCTCTATGGCGCCGTACTCGGTGGCCGGTCGCAGATCGTCCGAGAGAGATGGGAGAGAGAGGATCCATCGCCCTGCTACCACCGCCGTGCGATCGACAGAGAGACCAGGGGCCAACCGAACGTGCCGGGTGTCGAAGTCCGGCATGAGGCTGAGGCTGCCGGAGTAGGACCAGACCTGCCGCTTGGTGGCTGCAGCGACCATGCGAGGCAAAGTTAGGCCGCCCGCTCCTGTGCCCGATCCCGCCAGTACTACCGCGGTGTCCGGCGGCAGTTGTGCGAGGACGCCATCTTCGGCGAGCAGTTGGGCGAACTCTTCATGCGTCAGGTGCAGTTCCTTACCCTGTGCGGGGCGCAGGACGGCTCCGCCCGGCCAAGCGTCGGCCAGTACCACAAACGGATGCGGCGCTTGATTGCCCGCCCATGGGGCTGGCACCATTTCGTCGTTTTCGGCCTGCGACCTGTATTTGGTTATCTCGGGGCCGATCACCCAGGTGACGTCCAGGTCCAAGGTCTGGGTTACCTGGCTCGCCCAGTCGCGGATCAGGTCTCGGTCGTGTGACTGTGGCGGAACAGCTGAATCGGTGCTGTCTGCGCCCGACAGCCCGGCGTGCCGTAGGTGGAAAGATGCCAGCTCCCCAACTGTCCCGGGGACGTACGTCTCGGCGGAGTGGCCGGTGGCCCTGGCGTGCTCGTCGGCAGCGGCGTAGATCAGCGACAACAGGTCCTGCCGGTACGCCGCGGTGTACAGGCTGGGATGCAGGTGCAGCACAGCGCGGATCAGATGGTCCACATGCCGGCCGAAGAATTGTGGATCACTTGCCCACAGCTGGCCGATCACCATCGACGCATCGACCGATGTCGCTCGAAGCGCCCCTGGGGCGATCACACCGGACAACTGGTCCGCGAAGCCGACTCTGATGACCACACTCCGTTCAGGGGCATCCTCCGCGACCCCTTCGGCGACGGTGACGTTGACGGGACCCCACACCTCGGTCCCTGTCTGGAACGGCGCCAATGCTTGAGCCAGTTGGGTGTTGAAGAGTTCGCCAAGGGCAATGGCCCACGCATGGCTGCTCAGTTCGTCCTCCGAGGTGACAGCCGTACCACGGGAGATGTGAACACCGATGCCCCGCCAGATGTCGTCGCTGGGGAACGTCACCCAGTCTGCAACCTGGCGTGCCAGGGTGCCCACCACCGCCCAGGTGTTCGCCGTCTCGATCTCGGGATACACGGTCGACACCGGGGGGATCATCAACTCCAGGAGCGAGGCCGGCCTTCCGTAGGTCGGCACGGGCCTTCCCTCGGCGTCCAACCAGATATCCGTCATGCCCGTGGCCGGGGGTAGCACAGCGTGTTCCTCAAGGCGGGGGGAGGAATCGCCGTCCGGTCCTGGATTCGTCAGAGGGGCTCCGGTGGGCAGGCCGCTGCCGACGGCCCGCTCCGCCTGGGGATTCCCGGTCCGCTGCTGTTCCTCGGCCGCGTTATGGAGGGGCGCGCTGGATAGGGCGCGGAATGTCCGGTTGGAAAGGTCTTGCCCGGAGGGGGCGGGAGTGGGACGGGTAGCGAGGTATCTCTTGGACGCGAGGACCAGAGGATCGGTTTCCGAGAGCTTGGGTGAGCCCTTGCTGTATTTTCCCCCGTTGCCAAGCCAGCGGTAATCGTTGTTGGAGCGGGTTTCAGCGATGCTTAGGAGGACCGGGACGATCCCGTTGTAGGTCGTACCTGCGTATGTGTGGTCCTTGAGGTAGGTGTAATAGAAGCTCAAGCCTCGGCTGCCGCCGGTGAGATGCATATGCAGGGACTGGTGGAGACCGTAGGGCTCGTCGCGTGGTCGTAGTGTGCCCTGAGCCAGCCTTTCCATGGCCTCTGCCGCTTCGGGGTCTTTGAGCGGGGCGGCGGGGCTGTTGTCCGGAACGATGTACTGACCGTTGAACAGGCCGTGCCATGTGCTGGGTTTGTGCGGGAGGATGTTCGCCTCGAGTCGGCTGGTCTCCTCCTGCTGCGCGCGGTGTTCGTCGAGGGCCCGACGGTGGGCCGGCTCGGCCGCCTCCAGTACCTGGTTGTACCTGTGCTGGGGCAGGGTGCGGCCCGCTTGCCAGAGGTAAGCGGTGAACCCGGTCTTGTGGTCCGGGGGGACACCGGTGACCTTCAGGTACTGGTAGTAGGTCTGGTATTTGAGGTCGATGAGGACATCCGTCCAGTCCTGGATCGCCTCCTGCAGGGCGATGGTCTCCCGCGGTGCTGCGTGCAGCACGGTGCGGACGTCGGCGTGTTCCAGCGGACGGAGCAGCTCGGTGAGGGTTTCGGGGTCGTACTGGGCGGCCAGTCTGTCGAGGAGTTCGCGCGCCTGCCCGTCGGGAAGGGCCCGCACCTTGGTCAGCTCGGTCAAGTCCTTCCACAGCGGGTCGTCCGCACGCTGTGGTGCGCTCTGCTGGTGCCGGTTCTTGCTATTGCTGGTGGGCGTATCGATGGCCTGCTCACGGCGCTTGCCCTTGGAGGGTTTTCCTGCCGGCCGGTCCTCCGGGCGTGGCCGGGCTCCACCCGTTCCGGTGTTTGACGGTTCGGAGGCGGGAGCGGTGAGGGCTGCGTGGAGCGAGGCACCTGTATGTGTGTGGGTGGCAGCGGTGTGTGTGCGAGTGGCTTCCTTCAGGCGGGCGCCCAAATTGGGGAGGCTGATGACGTCCTCGAGGAGGTGCGGTTCGGACATCAGGGCACCGGCGGCGGCGCGGTGGCTGGACAGTGCTGAGACCGCTGCTGGT
Source organism: Streptomyces sp. NPDC051664 (assembly GCF_044453545.1). NCBI lineage: Bacteria > Bacillati > Actinomycetota > Actinomycetes > Kitasatosporales > Streptomycetaceae > Streptomyces > Streptomyces sp. NPDC051664. Next base: position 5,320 of record NZ_JBITCU010000067.1, read on the forward strand.
GTGGTCAGCAGGGTCTGTAGGACGGGGCGGGGGATGCGGGGGGCGCTGGCCAGCAAGTTGGCCAGGGCGGCGTTTCTGCGGTCCAGGGCCCGGCCGAGACCGGGGATGCCCTCGGCCATCACCGCGGCGAGGTCGGGCTGGGCCGCCAGGGCCCTGGTCACCGGGCCGCTGCTGATGTTGCTGGTCAGGGCGGCGACCAGCGACCGGTCTTCTGTGGCCGCGGCGAACAGCTCCGGCGTGGCCAGCAGGATCTTCCACAGCTGGGGCACCTGACCCAGGACCTTGACCAGGTGGGGGCTGTGCCGCAGGGCCGGAACCGCCTGTTCCCAAACGTTTTGCCCCGGGCGCAGGCCGTCCGGAAGCGGGGTGAAGAACTCGGGGTGACCACGCAGGAGGTCGAGCACGTCGGGGCGGTCCGCGAGCAGCACCGCCAACGGCTGATGGGAGTCCATTGCCTGCACCAGAGGCAGCGACTTGGGGCCGGTCGTGGCCTGGAGCAGCTGTCGATTGGCGAAGACCACCCCCAACAGCTCCGGGCTGGACGTCAGAATGTTCAGGGCCCTGGAGTCCGAGAGAAGAATCCACGACGGGTAGAATCCCGACCGCGGATGTGCGGCAATCTGTTGCGCGAGCCCGGGGTGGTCCGCCAACACCTGCCTGACCTCCGGCATTCCAGCGGACCGCAGCATGTCCGGGCTGCTGACCAGCGCGCCAAGCTGGCCGTTGACCTCCGCATCGGACGTCTCGGCATTGTTCCAGAACGAGGCCAGCACATTTGGCAGCCCCTGGTGCGCCCTTAGGATTTCTGGCACCCAGTGCTTTTCCGACACCGCCCGCGCCATCAACGCGGATCCGCGCAGAATCACGCGGAAGCTGCGATGCGAGTCCATCAAGAGATTCGCGTTCCGGTAGAAGACCCCTATCATTTCCGGCTGGTAGGCCAGATCCTCCAAGAGGTAGGGGGCAATGTTGAACTGGGAATTGGCCATAAAATCGGCATAGAGTTTGTCATTCTCACCCATCGCTTTCCGGAATATTTCAGGGCCATGGTAGAGGGCAGAGAAGCGGGGGTCTTCCTGGCCCAGACGCAGGACCCCCGGGCGCCTGATGGCCAGATTCCGCCACACTTCACCCTTGTTCGGATCCTCGAATTCCCTGATGAATAGGGAATTGGTGGAACTGAAACCCGGCAGCTCCGCCAGCGCGGCAAACACACTTTCCTCCCCCGTCCTTTTCTGCCAGTCTTTAACGACTGTCTTCGCCTTCTTGGCACCCACAAGAGAAATTCCGGTGGCGGTCAGCCCCCGTCCCACCTCGCCTACAGCAACAGCTAGCTGGTCAGGCCCGAGAGCCGAGGCATCCTGAAGAGAGGACCCTTCCGCCAGCATGTCCAGAGCCGCCGGACGCGACAGGAAATTCAGCAGCAGATCCTTGTTCTCCGTCAGCATCGTCAGAAGATCTCGGGAGCCGGGCTCATTCAGCTTGGCCATGGCCTGATCTGCTTCCAGCAGCACGCTCCAATGGGCCGCCGAGATATTCGAGTAGGGGCGCTGCAGCGCCCGCCACAGCAGGGGATAGGCGGTGGCCGCGCTAGTGGCCACTAGCTTCTTCACAGCATTTTCCGCTGCGGTGTTCATTTCGAGGAATGTCGCCAGAGCCCCGTGGTTGGCCATCAGCGCCTCGTCCAGCCGGCGACCCTCGTCAGGGTCCTCATACACAGGCATGAGGTTGATAAGCTGTGTTGTCCTCAGCCAGGCAAGGCGGTGGTCGGTGCGGATCCTCCGGAAAATGGAGTCACCCGCTTCCGGGAATGATTTATAAGTATTGACAATGAAATCATTACTCTGGAACTGCGAGAAAATGGGGGAGCTGGCCAGCAGTGCTTCGTACACGGCGGTGGGCCGCTGCATGCCGTTCTCGTCCGTGTGCCATGCCCTGTCACTCATGAATCTCAGGTTGTCCAGGGCCCAGACCGCGTTTACCGCGAGATGGAAGCGGATGGGCTCGTGGCGCAGGGCGGGGCGCAGTACGTCGCGAGCCAGTTTCTCGGTGGCGCTGTCACCGGAGGTGATCTTCGCGCGCAATATTTCGACGTATTTTCGGGTGCCGAGGAGGCGGCGGACTTCATGCGGCCACAAAGCCCTTTGAGGGCTTGATCTGTTCAGCGAGGTGACGTAATCTCGCAAATTCGGATCTGCGTTCTCCAGAAGCTTGACCACCGCCGCGTAAATTCTCTGCGGCTCAGTATATTTAACATAGTCTCGCCTCAGCGCTTCGGACAATTCGCCGGGAACCCCGGATTTCAACGCCTTGGCAAGGAGACTGGGGAATTGAGACAGGGCATGGGCCAGATGGGGGTTGTTGAAAGCCGCGGTGAGCAGCTCCGGGCGCGCCGCCAGAGCGTCGGCCAGGTCAGGGATGTCCAGCAGGATGTCCTGCAGGTCCGACCTGTAGGGATGAGCTTCGTCGTTCTGCATCCCCTCGAGCAGCGCCCTTGCCTCATCACCGTTCGGGTTGGCGGCAGCCTTGTCTGCGACGGTTTCCAGTAGGGCGGGGAGCTGCACCAGGATGTGCATCTGGTTCCCGTGAAGATGCAGTAGATCCAGCAAGACATCGTCATACAGGACCCGGCGCAGCAACACCTGCGAAACCTTGTCCGGATAATAGCGGAGGATCGAAACGAAGGGCTGCCGCGGAATCAACCGCCGCAGGAAATCAGCTCCCTCCCCGACAACAATCTCCCGAAATGTTTGTACCCCGCAAATTGCCAGCGCCAAGTCGCGGGCATGTGCGGCAGTTTCAATTTTTTCTCGGTCATCATTAAGGAAATTGAGCACCATCGGACGCCACAGGATTCCCTTAAGTGTCTCTTTGCTCCATCCCGTGAGGGTTGTAGGATCGATTCCGCTCTCCAACGCCCCGAGCACCATTTCCGCGGCTGTTTGGTCTGCTTCAAGCGATAGGCGCCCAATGGAGGATTCGGCAAGAAAGTCCAGCATGTGGCGGGGTCCTTCCGCCGTTTTTGCATTGGACAGGACTTCGAGGATCCACGGAATACTGGTGGCCATCTCCAAAAGTTCCGGACTTTTTACCAAATGGGGAGTAGTCCGCTGCAGAGTGGGCATAAGGAAAGAACGTACGATTGGGTCGGGAAACTTCGCCAGTACGGCCCAGTAGAACTCTGCGAGCTTTTGGGAAACCTGCAGCTCTTCACGTTCGAAAGATCTGATGATGAGCTGTTTCACCAGTCTTGTGCCTTCAAGAGGTGCGCTCATTCCCGCTTCCTCGCGGGCGATACGGGCGGCTTCTATCACGTCGTTCAGATCAGCGGTGTAGACCCCGCGGCTCGCATCGGCGGCTTGCTGCTGGCTGGCATGTGACCCGTTGGGTCCACCGGCCGCCTTCTGGCTCGTACCGGCCGTGCTGGCGGTCTTCTTGGACTTCGCACCGCTAAGTGGTCCGGGACGGGTGCCGGCTGACATTGCGTCGTCGTTCACGGGAGGCCGTCGCACGGGCTGGGTGGAAGGCCCCAGTGCCGGCTGCATCGCTGGTGGTGATGCGTGTCGCTGCCCCGCAGCGCCGCCACCGACCATCGGGTGGGCCGGTGCAAGGGCCCCAGCAGCCGATGTGGGTTCGGTCTCGGCCGGCAGGTCCTGCGGGGGCGTGCTCTGGGTGAGGTGGGTGAAGTCCCGGAATGCTGTGTACACGTTGTTGTCGGTGGTTGTTGCAGTGACGGGGTTTGCGGGCGCGTCATGGACAGCGGCCGGGTCGGGACCGTATAGGCGTTCCAGGAGCGGCAGCAGTTCTCTTTCGTTGGTGCGTACCCAGTCCGGTCCGTTGAAGCGGTCACGGCCGGTCATCTTGTCGACGTCCTGGTTGACGCCGAGATAGGCATTGGTCAGCTGGGCGAAGTACTCAAATTCATCGGTGGACGAGTAGTTGTCTGCCTCTTCCCCGTCCAGGTCTCGGCGTATTCCGTCCGGCCACTGAACGTCGGGTCCCAGACGCCGCTTCTCCTGATACACCCGGGTGATCAGGGCCCGGTCGCTTGCCGACAGGCCGTCCTCATGAACGAGGTGAGCGATCTCATGCGTCGCCGTCGAATAACCGTCCGCGTAATGAGACACCCGCCCGATCGGAGTGTCCTCCCCCAGAAGATTCTCCTCCGCGATCCCGGCCACCAACCCGACAGCCGATCCACGCAACTCATCATTGGGCCGGCCAGACAGCGGATCCCGCCCTCCATGCAGACCCGCGAAAGAACTGACCTTCGTGAGCGCAACATCCTGCGGCACCACCACCACAGCCGCACCCGCCTTGAGCAGCCGCGCCGCAACCTCAGAATCCTGCATCATCCGCGTCACCTGCGCATACGCCTCCCTACGCGCAGACACCGGCCGCGACACCTGCTCCGGAACCACCACCAGCAACCGCGCCGCCACCCGCGCGAACACATCCCCCGGCAACACCACCCGCAACCCGTCCACCAATGACACATCCGACGCCAGCCACCGCCGGTGCTCCGGACTCATCCTCTCCAGCGCATCCACCACATCCGACCCCGGCAAAGCCAGCAGACCCGCCACCACCACACCCGAATCCGACGGCTCCACCCCCCGGACAACAACCACCTCACCACCCTCAACACCCCGACCCGAAACCACCCCCACCACATCGCCACTCAAGGGCACGCGTCGCACAGCCCCACCAGAAACCAACCCTTGTTGAACCGTGTGAAATTGAGCCAGATTCGCTACTGACAATCGAGGCCGATTTTCAGCAGGAAGTCTCAGCATTGCGAAGCGATACGGTTCTATGAGATTATATATTTCATGCTGATGAGAAGGAGTGACCAGAGTATCGGTTTCGAGATGCAACACCCTGCGGACCAGTTCATCAATATGACGGTAGGAATACTCCGGATCAGCACGCCGAATCTCTGCAATGATGCGTGGCGGATTGATTTCTGAAGGCTCGTCGAAAAAGAGCTGCGTCTTTCGGGGATCCGTACCGATGATGTGCACGGAAATACTTGCAGCTCGCTGATGCTCGGGACCGGTGCCACCGGCATAGGGCAGGGGGTTCCAGCCCAGTCCTTCTTGCGTCACAGTGAACCTGTGCATGGTCAGGTCGGTGGCCCGAGCTCCAGGAGACCCGAGATGAAATCTGATTCGTTCCTGGATAAATTTCGCTGCGGCATTCGCACGTTCGAGGCTTGTGGAGGTGGCTCTGTCTGCATTGAAACTTTTATTCGCGTACCCCATGACCTCTATTCTGATTTCGTCATCAGACGAAAGTGGATACGAATAGACCAGACGGTTCACGATGTCACCGGCCAGATCATCGATGCTGGACATGGCTGCTTGGGAAAGCGCCTTTTGCTTGTGTGCGAAATGCACGAATGTGGGTGAGGAAAGATCTTCTCTAGACCGCGGCCAGGGTGTGCCGTAGGCCCACTCGACGCTCTGGGTGGTGGTGTTCCAGGTGCCGGTAAGCCCCGTAGTACTGTCCAATACCCGTACGATCGCAGACGGCTCGATCCGCGCAGTGAAAACCACCTCCCTTTCTGGTCGCGGCAGGTAAGGAAAGGCATCAATACCGGAGAGTTCCATATCCACGCCCGTGGGGTCGAAGTTCCGCCACGGTTCAATCTCGTAACGATATCTACGCCGATTGTGCCAGCGTTCGCTGTCATGCGTGGTCGATACAAACGGGGACCGTACTTCTCCGAATACATAGTCGTTGAGGTTGACTCTTTTCTTTGTGTCGCGGGCTGGAACACCATGAGTAAAAACGTGTTCCGGTTGCATTGGGTTGAAATGCCACAGTGTTTCGTATGGGTGGCTTTCTATCAGTGGGCGCTTCTTGTCTTGTGAGGTCAGGAGTTGGTAGTCGACGGCTGGGGGGATGTCCGTGTCGGGTGCGGTGTGTGTCGTTGTTTGGGTGGTGGGGTAGTGGGTGGTGGTGGGGTGGGCGTGGGGGGCGTAGGTCTGGGCTATGTGGCTGAGGTGGGTGGTGGTGAGGGTGAAGCTGGTGGGGTCTGCGTGGTGTTGGACGGGGCCCATGATGCTGTCGGCTGTTGTGTGTTTGGTACTGGTGAGTTCTTCGTGGTTGGGGTCGTGTTGGCCGGTGGGGGTGGTGTGGTGATTGCGGTCGTCTGGGATGCCGAGTCCGTGGAGGAATTCGTGGACGAGTGCGGCGGGGTGCGCGTCGGTGAACCAGGTGTTCTGGTTCATGCGGGCAGGGAGGCCAGCGTGCACGGTGACGGTGTTGTGGGCCGTGTCGGAGGTGGTGGTGAACTCGACGCTTACCCGTAGTTCGGGCGGTGTTGTGCTACGGGTGAAGAGTGCTAGGTCGGGGAGAGGGTGCTGGGGTGCGTTGATGTAGGTATGGAGTCCTTCGGCCAGGGCGTCCTGGACGGTTTGCAGACTGGCGGAGGTCAGGTCGTCTCCGGGTGTGAGGTGCAGACGGCGCGTCAGCCACAGGACGGGCGGCTTACCGGTGCCGCTTTCGTACCACTTCCAGTCGTATCCGACGTTGGTCAACTCGCCAGACCGGGGCGGGCGGGTCATGCGCCAGGGAGGGAGCTGGTCCTGCCCGGGACGGTCCTCTCCGGTCCTGGAGGTGAGGACGAAAGGTTCCGGTCGCGGGGAGTGTTGGTCGTTGTTCTCCAGGGGGCGCCACCGGTCGGTGCCTACCTGGCCGGATCCGGTCAGGTGGTAGCCAGGGAGTTCGGCCGGTGCCTCGGCCGGCAGGTCCTGCGGGGGCAAGTACTCATTGCCGTCCCGCCCCCGCCCCTGTTCTTGCCCCTGTTCTTGTTCCTGCCTCTGTTCTTGCTTCTGCTGGTTTTGCTGGGTGGTGGTTTCGGGCTGGTTTGGTTCGGTGCTGGGCTCTGGGGTGGGGGTGCTGGTCTCTGGCTGGCCGGGCTGCGGGGTGTCTGTGCTGGCAGGGCTCGTGGTGTGTTCAGTGGTGGCCGTCCGGACGGCACCGCGTCCGGACGTAGCCGGACGATCTCCACTCGTGGGCGTAGCCGTCGTGGTCCTGCCGTTGGTGGTGGTGGGTGTTGCTGCACCGGGGATGGCGCTGTCTGACGTGCTCACAGCGGCCGGCGCGGGTGCGGGTGTGCTGGTGGTGGCAGACGGCTGGGCCGCACGCCCGCCCACACCGGACCCCGTGGTGCCGGACCCCGTGGTACTGGTCGTGGTCACGGTGCCGGACCCCGTGGTGCCGGACCCCGTGGTACTGGTCGTGGTCACGGTGCCGGACCCCGTGGTGCCGGACCCCGTGGTACTGGTCGTGGTCACGGTGC
>NZ_JBITCU010000067.1:12724-12847 GCF_044453545.1 Streptomyces sp. NPDC051664
GTGCCGGACCCCGTGGTGCCGGACCCCGTGGTGCTGGGCCCGGTGGTGCTGGACGTAGTTATGGTGCTGGGCCCGGTGGTGCTGGACGTAGTTATGGTGCTGGATCTGGTAGTCGCGGCGGGT
>NZ_JBITCU010000068.1:0-11826 GCF_044453545.1 Streptomyces sp. NPDC051664
TGCAGAACACCCGTCCGCCCCGGCCGTCACCATCGTCAATGCCACCAAGCCCAAACGGGTCAAGCGGATAAAAACGCCCTAAGTTACCGGCATTGAGGTTAGGGATTCAGCTCAGCTCAGTTGGCGTCGTAGATCCGAACACCCCGCGCTTCACTGCATCCTTAAGTACCATGTAAGCGGAGTAGTATGACCATTGAATGGGTATTTCGGCAAGCCACCTATTCAGGACAAGGTCACCTTCCTTTTGATTTCTGTAAGCCCATTTCTCACCTATAGGCAAACCCTTGTAAAGCCCATGGCGTGTCCCGCCGATAACTCCGCCAAGCAGCTCAAACGCCCACTGGCCGGGGGTCATTTTCGTGTGCATTATATTGGTTACCGCACCGTTCGTCATCAGGTTGCCCAGTGTAATGTTCAACCCTTCCCTGAGTCCGGCATAGAGGGCCTCCCTCGCAGTCTTGCCCTCGAATTTGTTCCATGCCGCGGCTGGAGACACGTCGGGCAACGCAGTGGATTTCGGCTGCTCTTCGGGCCTCGGCCCCTGCATCCGGTCACTCCCTGCCGTCACCTCATTCTCCGTCAACGCCCTTGACGGAGAATCCACCGGCGATGCGGTCTTATCGAAAGCCTCAATAGGCGCGTCGCTTTGGGAGGGAACCCGCGATTCTGCAACGTTCGGGTCTTTGCCGGTCCACGCAAGGGCAGTGGCAGGTTCGTTGGCTGGGACTCCGCCCGGGTTGAGGATCGTCTCAACCTTGTGTGCCAGCCTCTCGCTTGTCGGCGCGGTCTGTGCTGCGCTCCGCACGCCTGTCGCAGCGTGCGTCATCGTGTCGTGTGTGAACTGCGTGGATCGGCTGTCTGTTCCCTCGCTGCCAGCACCAGTGCCGCTCTCCAGGGGCTTAAGAACGGGCACCTCCGGCACCTCTCCGCTGGGCAAACTTCCAGAGCGGCTTTGAATAGAAGGAGGATCAGGAAGGTGTGCGCTGCCCGGATCTTCGGCACCGTGAGATCCGGTCCTGAGCGCGCTGCCACTTTCGGCCCCTGCACCTCCGCTGCCGGGCATGACGCCAGTCTCGACGTCCGTCACAGCCTGAGACTTTCCGGTGTCAGTACTGACTCTGCGAGAAATGGCATCGACGCCGTCTGAGCTTGTCCCGCCAGGCGGTCGGGTGGTGTCCCGACCTGGAGCGGCGACGTGGGGCGTACCGGGTGTGGTGTTCCTATTCCGTACGGGCGTCGCCTTGACTGTGCCTACTTCGGAAGTCGCGTGGACTCTTCCACCACCGTTCGTATCGGGCAGCGTGTTGGTTTCCACGACGCTTCGCTCGGACCGTGCCGCAGGGCTGTGCATTGAACCGCTGGGACTATGCAGGTCCGATCTAAGAGCTAGCCTGTCTGAGCTAGGGAAGAGGTATTGCGACGGGAGGAAGTCCCCGACGCGCGTTTCGGGAAGGCCGAGTACCGCGGGCGCCGCTTCCGGTGAACGTGCAAGTGTGGGCAATGCTCCTGCCTCCGCGAGATCCGCGGGCAAGTTGGCTGGCGCCTCGGCCGGCAACGGGCGACCGGCTGCAAGAGGCACTTCAGGCATGACAGAGTGAGAAGACTCCTTCCCTCCCGCGAAAGAGGTCTCGGCCTGCCCGCCTTTGTCCAGCACGCCGACTTTGAGGAGGTGTGTTTCCTCGGCAGGCACGATCTTCGCAGCCCCAGCAGAGGTTCCCGTCGAGGAACCTGTTGCAAGTGGTTCCCGCATGCCAGCCGAAAGATCGCGAGTGGTCGGGGCGACCTGATGCAAAGCTGATCCGGATGCCAATGTCTCCGATCCTGACGATGCCGCAGCTCCTTCCCTCGGGATATTGGAAACCAAGGGCGATACGGCAGCGTCGAACGGTGAGGTTTCGCCCGGTTGGCCGGTATCAGAGGACGTCCGTTTGTTAGGCACCTTGGTGCCTTCGACGAGCTCTTTCAGCGCTTTACCGGCTACAGTTCTCTCCAAAAGATCTGCGGACATGCCAAGAGCTGTGTCAAAACCAAAGAAAATACCGAGTTGCCAAGCATTTGCCTTCCAGTCAACCGGGCGTCCGCTCAGCAAATTTGGAACCGCGCTGGCCAAATAGAAGCCCGGAAAAGCACGAACCTCCGCGGGGAGATAGTCTACGGCCAGGCTTTCCACGGACTCACCAATGAAGGCTCCTGCCCTCTGGCCCATCCTGCCAGCCCGACTTCCCACATCGCGCATGAAAACGGTGAAGCGTGCCAGCATCTCACGGAATCTGACCAGAAGCTCAATCGCGCGGTGCATCAAGGGCAAAATGCGAATCCAGATAAGGTCGGCCAGCCACGAAAATATGGAAGTGAGCACTAGGCCAGCGAGGAGAATCTCTAGAATTTCTAGAATGATACCAATTATCTCCTTGACAATAATGAAAGCTTTATTCGCATGGTCGTCCACCTGCTCTCCAGTAGTTTCCAATAAAGTCGCGGTCTGATCCATCACGTCCCGATGCCAGCGCAGTGCCTCGGCATAAGCATCGGCGTCACCCCCCTCCCACGGCGGAGGGTTTTCAGTCAACTCGGCCTGCGCAATACGCAACTGGTCTGCACTGCTTGCAAATACCTCAGAATGCCCTTGTAGCGAGGAAGGGTCACCCAATTCCGTGAGCACTGATGCCACCCACCCAGATACCACACCATTGATATCCACTGGCTAGCGCCGGACGCCGGTGGGTTGCGTCTCACTGAGCGCCAGGTGCTGTGCCGCATTATAAGCGGCTGCGGATGCTGAGAGATGCCCCCCGAGCGCCGTCAACGAGCCCACGATACGGACCATTAGCTGAGTGAGTCCGTCGCGAGCCCGTCCGTATTCAGTATATGCATCATATCCGCGACTTCCGCTTCCGAAGGAGTCTTCAGCTGCGACCGTGTTGGCTTCCAGAAAGCTAGTAGGCGAACTAATGCCCAGAGTCACACTATCCAAGCCACCGGCTGCGCGATGCAAGTCTGCAATATTCAGAGCAATCAAATCCGACATATAAACTCCCTACTCCAATAGCTATTTTCGCCACCAGGCGGAGAAGCAGTGAGTTGCCCGAACTCCTGCGAGGCTAGCACTCGCATCACTCACAGGTCACGATGTTGGCAGTTCGATGTCACAGGCATGTACCCTGGATGTTAAGCAATGCGAAAATGCGGTATCGGCAACCTCGGCTCGACATACAGATGTAATTTTCTACGTCGCTTGGAGCCAGCGTTCTCGGTCTGAATAGGCTTGGTTTCTTTGCTTCTTGCCTATACCGTCGCAGGTCAGGCCGGAGAACCGGGTTTCACATCACCTGGAGGGAGTACGCCTACTGGGCGGACCGTGAATGTGTCTGCGCCCCAACGAGATGTTCTGTGGCAGACGAACCCGAGTTCTGTGAGATGGGGAGCCAGTCGTTCGATGCGTGCACGCAGGGCGGGCAGGGTCATCGGCGCGCGAGGATGGCCGTAAAGCCATCGCAGGTTATGACAGCACAGTGGACCTTGGTGACGGAGCAAGGTCTCCAGAAGTAGTGACTGCCTACGGTAGGGCCGCAGCAGGCCTCGTCCCACAGGGGAAGAAGGACCCTGATTCGGTCCGCAAGATATTCGTCTCAGCCACCGAATATCTGCATCGATCCGAGCCGCGAGGTCAAGCTCGTTCGTGTTTCTCAGCAGGACATTAATCGCGCCGGCGCCCAGCACGGCGGCTTTGTCGGCCATGGCGTCGACGATGGCGACCACCGGTGCGAGCAACGACAAGGAACGCACGCGCTGTTCCAGGTCCTTGGAAGGCTCAGCCGCTGCAGCTTCGAGGAGAGCAAGTGCCCCAGTTACACGGTGCAAGTACTCGTAGCCGAGCTGATCGCCCCAGGGGCGGACAACGAGGTCGAACCGCTTCGTCCGCCGAAGACGGGCAGCTAGCTCCAGGCTCGAGATCGGATCGCAGGACATCATGACCACGAGCGCGGCCGAGCGTTGAACAGCAGAGTCCGTCTCCAGGTCCTGGTCCATGCCCCCAGAGCTAATCCGCATAGACGATTCCTCGAATGCAGCTGTGCGACTGGAGCACTCATCCTTGAGATGCCCGTGACTTGATGCATACATGTTAGGTATGCAAGGCGCAACATTCAAGCACTCGCACGAAATATCACGATTGAATAATTTTCGACCGTTTTGCGCGACAATTTTCGTTTCGCGATGGCTGCCAAGCTCTGACCATGCCCCCTCTGTTGGTCAGTTGAGTGTGGGTCTGTCAATCGATTGGCTCTGTCTCACATCCGGTGGTGACGGATCGCGAGTATGGGGTACCTCTACCTTGCAGAGAGTGCGGCCGGTGCTCTGACCTTGATGCTTCGAAGCGGATGGCAGCGCATCGGGGGCGCTGAGCTTGTCGCGCCGGACTCTCACGGACAGACGCCGGGCCGATCGGTCGGCCCCAGGGAACGACCGCTGTGGTGCACGGACCTGCGGATTCGTGATCGATGGCCTTTTCGTCGCCGCCGTGACTTTCAGTCACCACCGGATGTGAGACAGAGCCTCACTTCCGGTGGTGACGCAGAGCGACTGGCGTCGTTGGCAGTACGTGTGTGATGTCAACGAGCTTGTGAGTGCGGTGTTTTCGGGACTGTCGCCGCTGGTCATCGAGGACGTGGCGGACGAGGGCGAGCTGATCCGGGTGCGGGCACGGACACCGGAGGTTCCGAGAGCTTGCACTCTCTGCGGTGTGGAGACGGCGCGCGTCCACGGCTACCACGAACGGACCGTGGTGGATGTGCCTGCTGACGAGCGGCGCGTAGTTGTCGTCGTGCGGGTCCGCCGTAGTGGTGTGTCCTACCCGCGGTTGTCGCCAGACTTTCAGGGGACAGTTGCCGGGGGTTCTGGAGCGCTATCAACGCCGCACGCCGCGACTTTCGTCGCAGGAGGTTCTCTCCGTGGGCCTGCTCCAGCGCGTCCCGCAGGGCCTGTACTTCTTCTCGGCGCTGCTTCTTCAGGCGTGTGATCTGGCTGGTCAGCGCGAGAACGAGGGTGCTCTCGGTGTCGGCGGGGGCGGCCGGTGCAGGGACAGGGCGGGCTTGAGACCGCAGGCGTTCGATGCGTCCGCGCAGGTCAGGATGGTTATAGAGGAAGGCGTGAGAGACGCCGGCCTCGCGTTGGACGGCCTGGAAGGTGATCAGCTGACTGCGTTTGATGAGAGCGCGGATTGCCTGTTCGGCGGCCTTCGTCTTGGCCTGCGACTTCGCCTTTGCGGCGGCGTTCAGGGTCTGGGTGCGCTTAGCTCGGGCGTCGGTCATTGCCGAGTTCTTCGATGGCGGTCGAGGTCGAGGGCGAGTGGGACCGGGCCTGCCGGGGTGGTGCCGCAGCCGGCGCCCTGGACGGCGCAATGGGGCTTGTCGCCGATGGTTTCCAGGAGCCGGGTCGGGGCCGGATGCTCAGCCCGCCGCTGCAGAAGCCAGACGTTGTCCTCGGGCATGGGACGGCCGTGACGCTCCTGGAAGGCGGCGGTGGAGCGGTCGATCAGTGCCGAGGTCTCGGCCAACTGCCCTTCCAAAGCGGGCTGGTGGGAGGCGTCGGTGACGAAGACCGAGCAGGTCAGGCAGGCGTTTCCCTTGTCGCAGGTCTGCTGCGGAGGCAGCATGCACCAGCCATGGGGCAGGAACCGGTCGGCCCGGTTGAACAGGTGGAGACTGTCGTGGTCGTCGCGGGAGAAGGTGACGTGGGTGCCGTCCGCCCGCAGCTTGGCGGTGGCGAGGAATGCCTGCTCGGCGTGTTCCTGGCGGGCGGCGAAGTAGTGCATCGACATCGACGGGGTGGCATGCCCGGCATAGCGCATCAACACGTGGACGGGCAGGCCGAGTTCGGCAAGCCTGGTCAGCTTGGTATGACGGAATCGGTGGGTGTGGCTCAGGCCGACCGCCTTGCCCTTGCTGTCGGTGATCTTCACGATCTTGCTGAACTCGCGGAGCATCCAGTTGTAAGTCCCGGACGGATAGGGCCTGTCGCCCTGGCGGTTGCCGGTCCGCTGCATGATCAGATGACGCGGAGTGATCCCGGGGAAGTGTTCGCGGATCCACTGCTGCTGTTCCTCGATGACCGCGACGACCTCGCGGTCGACGAGGATGTTGTCCGGCGCAATATCGATCTTGCTCTGTGCGTAGTGGAACCGGGCAACCTCCTCGCCCTCAGCAGCATCGACCGTCTTCTCAGGGACCGCGGACAGGCAGTCGAACAGGTAGGTGCGGATAGCGGCCAAACCCGAGCAGGGGCAGAGCCGCGGGGATCTGCGCGAGCGCATGGTCGTCGACGTAGTGCTCGTCGTTGAGGTCCCGCTGGTGCGGGATGCGCGAGACCTGACGGAACCAGCCTGCCGCGTGCGCGTCCGTGACCCTCGACCGCGGATCGACTCCGAGGACCTGGCGGGCCTCGGCAGGGTTCGCCGCAACGAAGGCGAACAACTCGGCGACGGCCCGCAGGTCGTCGTTGATCTGGCGGGGGTGGACCGGCTTGTGGGCGAACCGCCGCTCGGAGCGGCGGGTGAGCCGGTTGGCCGGGTCGGAGTCCCAGCGGCGGAAAGCGGCGGCCAGCTGGACCGCATGCGCGGGATCGCCCAGGACGTCCAGCGGATCAGAGAACGCCGACAGCCACCGGTCGAAGCGGACGAAACAGCGCATCCGCTCCTGGCTCACCGTCGACCAGCGCAGGATCCCGGCCTCCAACTGGGTGCCCAGACACCACTTCACCGCCTCCCGCAACCACGGATGGCTGATCCTGGAGGGCGAACAGCCGTAGTGGGCCTGGGGTTCATGTTCCGACAGCGGAATGCTGGGATCGCATCTCGGATGCCACTCGTCCAGGATCCACCAGGGCCCGTCCGAGCACCGGACCAGCAGGGCCAGACGCGAGAACCGGAAGATCACTCGCAGCCGGGCGATGCTGCCGTGCGGCGGCAGCCGGCCCAACGAGTGGCATAGAACCATCGCTGCAGGGCGGCGGCCGTCTCCCAGTCCATGGCCCGGATCGAGGGTGGGAAGGGATGATTCTCGCTCATCGCCCGGCGGAGGGTGTTCGCGAGCTGGTTTGTGCCCAGCACCGCCGAGCGGGTCCCGTCCAGGGCCTGCCAGTGCGACATCCAGGCCAGTTCGGCGGGCATCGGGTCGGGAAGGCCGGTCAGGTCGATACTGCGGTCGCCGTTCTCGGTGATCCTGTCCCAGTCCTCGATGTCGTCGCCGATGACCGGCCCTTTCCAGGGCTCGGGCAGTTCGGACCACAGGTGCCAGATGGGATCCTCGCCGCCGACGGTATGCAGGTGGTGGTGTTCACCGGTCATCGGTCACCTGCCAGGAAGAGACGTACGACTTCCAGTTCGCCGCGGCCCGCAGGGCCTCGTCCTCCCCGACCTAGCCATAGAGGTCGAGCGTGGTCTGAACGTGTGCGTGTCCGAGTCGGCGCGAGACCACCCACTCCGGCGTCCCGGCCAGCAGCAGCGCGGTCGCGTGGCTGTGCCTGAACCAGTGCGGTGTCCACGATGATGGGCCGATGCCCTTCTTGCGCAGGGCTGCTGTCTTGTCCCGCACCGTTCCCTCCCGCAGGGCTGCCAGCAGCGGGGGCCGGGTCAGGTTCACCAGCAGCGGCGAGTGCGTACCAATCCCGATGCCCAACGCGGCGGCCCGGCGGGCCAGATGGGTCAGATAGTCGGCGAACAATCGCTCCAGGTCCGCGCCGACATAGACCCGTCGTGGGCGCATCATCTTCACCCTGGCCCCGTTCGGGTTGTCCTCGCGCGGGACGATCTCGACATAGGGAGTGCCGCCGCGGCCCATGACGAAGTCACCTATCCGCAGGCCAAGGGCCTCGCCGAGCCGCATGCCGGTCTCCGCGAGCAGGGCGAACAACAGCCGGTCGCGCAGGTTCCCTGCCCACTCGCCGAGCCAGGCATCCGGCCTCGCGCAGCAGTCCAGGATCGCCTGGATCTCGGTCGGCAGCAGCAGAGGCTGCCGTCCGCGATGCCGATGCCTGCGGACACGGACCAGCGAGGACGGCCCCGGCGCGGTGCGAGCATCCAGATGCGCGAGCAGGCCGCGGGCCGGGGCCCGTCGCGGTGCCCCACGCATCAGCCGGCCCGCGACTGGAACTGCGAAGGCCGCCTCCTGCCAGCGATAGAAGGAGATCAACGCGGCCAGCCGTGCCTCCAACGTTTCCGGCGCGGGCGCCTGTTCGGGCTCGACCAGGGCGTGCTCGACGGTGCGGCCGTTGCGCAGCCAGGACAGGAACCCGGCGACCGCAGGGACCCCGAGCTCATGCCACTTGTGGCCACACCTCCCTCTTCCACAACTCCACTGCCCCGTCGTCACGTTCGATCGCCCGCCGGGCCGGCTGCTGCCAGGACCAGCCATGGCGTTTGAGTAGCCGCCATGTCCCCTCCACCGTGTAGCTGACGTGGAACAACCGTCCGATCAGCGTCTTCACCCGGGCCAACGTCCACCGCTGGTCCGCCCAGCCATGAGCGAGCGGGCCACGCTCCAATTCCCGCTCCAGCCTGGCCATCTGCACACTCGACAGTCTCGGACGCCCAGGTGAGCCCTTCGACCGGACACCCTCCTGGCCCCGTTCCCGCCACTGCCGACGCCAGCGCTCCACAGACCGCTCACTCACTCGAAGCGCAGCCGCGATCTCTCTGTTCTTCGCACTGCCCTCGAAGAGACCGACCGCCTCCAGCCGAACCCGCTCCCTCGCAGCCCTCTTCGCATCGGTCAGGCCGCCGCCCTGCGCGTATCTCACAAACCACAACTACCGACCCGACTCAGGCGCCGGCAGGCGAACGACCCGACATCACCCGATCAAGTTCAGTAGCAATGCATCAACGACACAGAACGCTCACGGTGACGCTCGTCGCATACATAGAAGAGAGGGACTCAGGCCCCGTTGATAACGCCGGGAGTAGGGAAAACACACCTCGCGGTCGCCCTGGCGGTGGCCGCCTGCCGGGCCGGCTACACGATCTACTTCACCACCCTCGACGACATGGTCCGCCATTTCAAAGCCGCCGACTCCATCGGCCGCCTGGCCAGCAAGCTCCGCACCTACCTGCAGCCCAACGTCCTCGTGGTCGACGAGGTTGGATACCTCCCGCTGGAGCGTGACGAGGCGAACCTCGTCTTCCAGATGCTCTCCAAGCGCTACGAAAAGGGCTCCACCTTGCTGACATCGAACAAAAGTTTCAGCGAGTGGGGGCAGGTCTTCGGCGACGACGTCCTGGCCACCGCCATCATCGACCGCCTCCTCCATCACTGCGAGATCCTCGCGATCAACGGCGCCAGCTACCGGCTGAAGAACCGCCTCACCGCCATCGAAGGCGGCGTCACCGCCGTCAGCTGACACGGTCTCAAGCTCTGCACATCAGCCCGTACATACCTCTGCACTACAGCCCGTACGCCGACACCAGCGGTCGCTGACCTGCACCGCGTCGGGCAGTGCCCGGCGGATCGCCTCGGCATAGGTGGCTGAGCCGTCCCGGCACACAACCTCGACCGTGTTCTTCCCGCGCAGCCATGCTTCCAACGTGGCGGCCTCGCGGTCGGGCAGGACATCGACGCGCTCCCCGGTTTCGGCGTCGATGATGCTCGTGGCGTAGTGGTGACGGCGGCGCAGGGCGAAGTCGTCGACCCCGATCACCCGCGGGACGCGCACCGTCGGCGGGGGGATGCGCCGCAGCAGGCGTAGGGCGGTGGCGTAGGAGACGGGCGTGGCAAGGAACCGGGTGAGACGGGAGGCCGCCCGGCCGCACAACTCCTTGACCACCTCCGAGACCTGGCTGGTCAGACGCGTGGTGCGGCGCTGAAGGCGCTCGATCAGCCCGGGGACTTGCTCGCGGAAGGTCTGCCGCCGGCATCCCAGGACCGAGCACAGCAAGCGCCGCACCCGGACGCGGGCCACGACCTTCCGACCGTCCACCGGCACATCCGCCACTGTCCGAACGTGACACCCGTGTACCTTCCCCGCCGGAATCCCGCACACCGGGCAGGGCACCGGCACATCCCGGGTCCGGGCGATGACCCGGATCACCTCGCCGTGATCCGCCACATCCTCGATGACCAGCCGAGAGTCCTGAAAACACCATTGCCACAAGGGAGTTGACTTCTCGCATATAACCTCAACGATGCCCATCACCGACCGTCACCACCGACTACGGAACGGAGCCGAACGATTTACAGTTCCGAAATCCTCAGTAGACACTCCCGAGGCCGCATAAGACACAGTCCTATACGCTGTTGGGGGTTTGCTGGGGTTGGTTGGTGTGTCGTATGTGTGTGTGTTGGTGTGGGGGTTTTGGTGGTGGTTGATCCTGCTGTTGATGCTGTTGTGGTGTTGTTGACGGGTATGCGTGTGCCGCGGGCGGATGCGGCGCGTATTCGTAGTGAGGTTGTGGTTCCGCATGAGGATCTGGCGCGGTTTCTTGGGGGGGTTCAGGAGGAGGCGGGGCGGGTCAGGAATCGTGTGGGTGGGGCGGTGGAGGGTGAGTGGGGTGAGGCGTATGGGTCTGCGGTGTCGGTGTTTGATCGTGGGGATGGGCGGGCGGCGCTGGAGCAGTTGAAGAAGACTGCTGCGGGGTTGGGTGATTTCGGGCGTGAGTCGGCGTATGAGGTCGATCATATGAACCGGATGATTGTTTTTCAGGTGGCGGAGTTTCAGTTCGAGTGGGCGTTGACGTTGGTCCTGGCGGTGTTCAATCCGGTCAGGGCGGTGATTGATCAGACGTTTTTGCGGGCGTTGTACCGGGCGGTTCTGCGGAGTGTGGTCGGGCGGTGCGCGATGGTGTTGGCGTCGCATCAGGTCATGGAGGTGGGCCTGGGCGGGGCGATGGAGTTGTTGACGCAGTGGTCGCTGGCGGGGGAGGGCAAGCACTCTAGTCAGGGCGGGATGTTTTTGCGGCAGGCTCTGGGGTCTGGTGCGGTGACCGGGGTGTTCTCGCCGCTGGCGCATCCGCTGGGTGC
The DNA here is from genome assembly GCF_044453545.1 of Streptomyces sp. NPDC051664. Taxonomy (NCBI): domain Bacteria; kingdom Bacillati; phylum Actinomycetota; class Actinomycetes; order Kitasatosporales; family Streptomycetaceae; genus Streptomyces; species Streptomyces sp. NPDC051664. The sequence goes on from NZ_JBITCU010000068.1 coordinate 11,007, forward strand.
GTTCTTCGGGAAGTCTCTGAGTAAGGCGGTGGGCCGTGATCTTCAGCTCGCGCTGGAGCGGGGTCTGTTCAACCGTCTTGCTGACGATATGCCTGTGCCGGTGGTTCCGGCGGGTGCTGTTGTCAGGGCTTCGGGTGTTGCGGGGTTGCCGGTGGTCCCGGCTCTGCCTGCCGCGGGGGTGGGGCGTGGGTTCGGTGCGGATCTGGCGGGTCTGGCGGGGGAGCCGTTGCAGCGCCTGCGGATGCGCGAGATCATCGATCCGGTCACGCGGGAGGAGTTCACTGCTGGTGCCGGTGAGGTTTTCGTCCGTCATCTAAGGGGTGTGGAGTCCGCGACGGCCGAGCGGGCGGGGCGGCAATGGGCCGACACTCTTTTGACTCACCACGCCAGGAGTGATCTGGCTCAGCGGCTTGATACGGCTCTGGCGGTGCTCCCGGCGCATGTTCTGTCGGCCGCGGCCCGCACCGCGCTGACGCACAGTACCGCTGCGCTTGCGGGCCGTGACTGGGGTCGTATTGTCAGTCGCGATCTCGCGCACAACACCACCGAAGCCGGCAGCGAGACCGCGGGTGAGGCGTTCTACAACCTCATGGCCACCGGCCAGTTCAGCAGCTCACTGGATACCGCTGCAGCCGGTTTCGCCGGCCGCCATATCAGCGAGACCCTTTCCAAAAACGCCACCACCCTGGGCACCACAGCAAAGAACTACCTCACCCACACCAACTTCTTCACCACCACCCACCCCACCACACCCACACCCACACCCACACCCACACCCACACCCACACCCACACCCACACCCACACCCACACCCACACCC
>NZ_JBITCU010000069.1:0-10633 GCF_044453545.1 Streptomyces sp. NPDC051664
ACGAACAACGGGTCCGTCGACAGCTTGAAGGTGTCCGCCAGATGCGGCTTGAGCTGGAACTGCCGCCAGATCCTGCCCACGGTCGACTTCGACAGGCCGCTGTGCTGGGCCATCGACGTCCGCGACCAGTGGGTGGCGTTCTTCGGCAGCTGTTCCAACGTGGTGACCACCACCGCTTCCACCTGATCGACGCTGATGGTGGGCGGCCGGCCCGGCCGCGGCTCGTCCACCAGCCCGTCCAGCCGCTCAGCCGCTCAGCCGCTCAGCCGCTCAGCGAGAAAGCGTCGCCGCCATTTGCGGACCGTGTCCGCGGCCACCCGCAGATCCCGGGCGACCGCGACAATCGGCGGCACCTCCGGCCTCGCACACGCCAGCACAATCCGCGCCCGCAACGCCAGCGCCTGAGCCGACGTCGCCCGACGCGTCCACCGCTCCAACACCGCCCGCTCCTCCACGGACAGCAACAGCGGTTCCAGCTTCGGGCCCCGACGAGGAACTGACGCACCAGCAGTAGAAGTCACATAGCAATTAACGATCAACTACTGGCGCAGGACACTAGTACTTCAGCCGGACTTCTTCATTAGCGCTGGTCAACGGCTTGGGCGTGAAGAGCGTAGCGGGCTGGGACGGGAGTGGGGCGGTCTTTGCCGGGCCGTCGCACGAACGTGTGTCGCCGCCCTCGACGTGCTGGGAAGGAATGGCGGCAAGCCGGTGTTGGACAGCTCAGTCCTCCAAATTAGACAGACAGGTCTACTCACTCATAGGCGGTGTAATGCCTGCGCAGCTCGCTACACAGGATCACGACGTGATCATGCCAGCCCCCGATGGCGGCCACGTCGGCAGCAGCAGCCCACGTCACACATCCGCGCACGGCCCGTCTCGTCCTTCGCGGCGTCGATTCGTCGCAGGATCACTTCCCCCACGAGTGGCTTTCTACCTGTTGGCGTCAATCGTCGTCTCGTTCCTGGCCGCGTCGAGCGCACCGACCCCTCTCTACGCCGTGTACCAGGCGAGGTGGGGATTCAATCCGACGACCACCACAATCGTATTCGGCGTGTACGCGATAGCCGTCCTGGCCTCGCTGCTCACCCTCGGACGGCTTTCCGACTATCTGGGTCGGCGGCCAGTGCTGCTGGTAGCCCTTGGCGCCCAGGCCGCCTCGATGTTGATCTTCGCTACCGCGCAGGGCGTCCCGGAACTGATGATTGGTCGCGTGGTACAGGGATTGTCCACAGGTGCTGCACTGGGCGCGGTCGGCGCGGGTATGTTGGACATCGACCGGCCGCGGGGCACCGTCGCCAACTCCTTCGCCCCGGGCCTCGGTACGGCAAGCGGATCCCTAGTGTCCGCCTTCTTCGTGCAGTATCTGCCGGCGCCAACGCATCTGGTGTACGTGGCCCTGATCGTGGTGCTCGCACTGCAGACTGCGGGTGTGGCCGTTATGCGGGAGACGCTAGAACCGGCCCCGGGAGCACTAGCGACATTGGTTCCCGACGTCAAGCTGCCCAAGTCGGTGCGGCGCGCAGTTTTGAACGCGGCGCCGATCCTGCTCGCGGTGTGGGCACTGGCAGGTTTCTACGGTTCCCTTGGTCCGGCCCTGGCCCGGGCGCTCACGCGCTCCGATTCCGCAGTCTACGGCGGGATGGCCCTCTTCGTACTAGCTGGAGTGGCTGCCGTCGTGGCGTTCGTTCTGCGGTCAGCGCCGGCACGAATCGTGATGTTTACGGGAATTAGCACTCTCGTGGCAGGCGTCACTTTGACTCTCGTCGCTGTGGAAACCGGCTCACCGATCACGTTCTTCATCGGAACGGCCATAGCGGGAATAGGCTTCGGGAGTGGCTTCCAAGGCGGAGTCCGCACAGTGATGCCACTGGCCCAGGCTCATGAGCGGTCCGGCGTCCTGTCCCTGCTCTATGTCGTGTCCTACCTGGGCCTGGGAGTGCCGTCAGTCATCGCCGGCTACCTCGTCGTGCACTTCGGCGGCCTGCTCACCACGGCACGGGAGTATGGTGCCGCAGTCATCGCCCTCGCGCTGCTGGCCCTGGTAGGTCTGATGACCGAAAAGCGCAGCGGCGGCAAGCGCAGCCAATGAGCGAACCTGCGGCACTGCGGATCCAGGCGCGAACATCTCGGCAATCGCTACATCAAGAGACCAAAAGATCACGAAGGACTCGTTATGCCCATGCAGCCGACCCAGCGCTTCGATGTCCGAGTTGCCTGCAAAAATATCTCGCGACCACTGCGGCTGGCCGGATTATGAAGGTCGGAGGGGCTAGCCAAACCCCACCCAGCAGGCGAACAGTTCCCCATGGATCCTTGGACACCATTTCACACGTGGGCGACTTTCGAGTTTTATTCCATATTAGAGCCTTATCTTTCGGCGCGCAGCACGCCGTGATCTGCGTGCGCCCCGCCCTGAAATGTGCGCGGACTCTGGGAACATGACCTCAAACCCGCGGGTCCCCGCAAGACGCGACGCCCAGGCGGCGTATCCGTAGACAGCTATGGCATCCACAGTTCCGGCAATGAAACCCCCATCCGGGCGGCGGAGCCACAAGCATCCATCCGACCGACGCCAGAAGAACGCCCAGGAGCACGTCAATGCCTCTGCACAGTCCGTCCGAGCCAAGCACAATCTCCTGGGTGCGCGACATGGTCGCGCGGTATGACGCCAGTGAAGGTGCAGAAGGCACGCCTTTTGCCGACTGTCAGGCTGAGGGCGATCGCGCTGCGAGGACCCAACCCGCCGCGACCACCACGGAGTGACAGCCATGCCACCGACTTGGACCATCGTGCTCCCAGTTAAGTCGTTCCGCCAGGCCAAAAGCCGATTGGCCACCATACAAGGCGCGGTGCGCGAGGACCTCGCACACGCGTTCTTCAGGGACACTCTGGATGCCGTGCTCCACGCCCATGGCATTGGTCCCGTTCTAGTGGTGACAGACGACCAGCAAGCTGCTGAGGAGGCCTCATCCCTCGGGGCTCTGCCCGTGTACGACCACCCACGGACAGGGCTCAACGTCGCGATCCACAGAGCAGCCACCCGAGCCCTGGAGGGGCCCATCGCGACCCTGACCGCAGACCTGCCCGCAATGCGAAGTGCCGAACTGGAACAGGTCCTGGCTTCGGCAGCCGGCCACAACCGGGCGTTCCTCGCGGACCACACTCAGCAGGGCACTACCTTGCTCGCCGCGCTACGTCCTCAATGGCTGAGCCCGTCCTTCGAGGGCAACTCGAGTGACCGCCACCGCCAGGGCGGGGCGCACGAAATAACCGGCCTCGAGGTGCCTGGCATCCGACTTGACGTCGATACCCCCGATGACCTCCAGCTCGCCGTGCACCTCGGTGTGGGGCGCCACACACGCGGCGTCCTCGCAACGGCGCTCCAGACATAAGGACGCCCTACCCCACCGTCATCCCAACCCCCTGCCAAAGGAATCCCATGAGCCACACCAACCTCCCCCCAGTCAGCGAGACGCAAACCGCGCAGCCCCACCCCGAGACCGTGGACCTCTCGAACCAGGTCGTCGGCGTCCTCGGCGGCACCGGTCCGCAGGGCCGAGGCCTCTCCTACCGACTCGCCCGCGCAGGAATGCGAGTGATCATCGGCTCGCGCACCACCGACCGCGCCCAGGCAGCTGCAGCCGAGATCGGCATGGGGGTCATCGGCCTCGACAACGCTCAGACAGCCAAGCGCAGTGACATTGTGATCGTCACTGTGCCTTGGGATGGTCACGACACCACCTTGGAGTCGCTCCGGGAGGAACTAGCGAGCAAGCTTGTCATCGACACAGTCAATCCTCTCGGCTTCGACTCCAAGGGGGCTTACGCGATCCGCCCCCCGGAAGGAAGCGCAGCAGAGCAAGCGGCCGCGCTACTGCCAGATTCACGGGTTACAGCCGCATTCCACCATCTGTCCGCGGTTCTACTGATGGACCCGCAGATCGAGGCAATCGAGACCGACGTCCTGGTCCTGGGGGACAGCCGCGCCGACACCGACACCGTGCTGGCCCTGGCCGATTGCATCCCCGGAATGCGCGGAGTGTTCGCTGGCAGACTTCGCAACGCCCACCAGGTCGAAGGTCTTGTGGCCAACCTCATCTCGATCAACCGCAGGTACAAGGCGCACGCCGGGCTTCGCATCACCGACGTCTAAGTTACCCCTAGTAGCCCTTATTCATCGGTCGGCGGCCCAAGCACTACCCACGTAGGCGACGTTCACCTCCGAACGGCGACCAGAAATTACGGAGTCACACCGTGCCACACGAAATCTCACGTCCTGCCGACGCGTCGGGCATGTTCCGAATCGGCGGCGACCTGCCCGTCAACCGACTCGGTTACGGAGCGATGCAGTTGACGGGTCCCGGAGTGTGGGGTGACCCGCGGGACCCCGGGGAGGCGGTTCGGGTGCTACGCCGGGCCGTCGAACTGGGCGTGAACCTCATCGACACCGCCGACTCCTACGGCCCCTTCGTCAGCGAGCAACTCATTCGCAAGGCTCTGCGCCCCTACCCTGCCGACCTCGTCATCGCCACCAAGGGTGGCCTATCCCGCTCGGGCCCCGACGACTGGCGTACGCTCGGCCGTCCAGAGTATTTGCGCCAGCAGACCGAACTGAGCCTGCGTCACCTGGGTGTGGAGCGGATCGACCTCTATCAGCTGCACCGTATCGACCCCCAGGTGCCGCTGAGTGACCAGCTGGGCGAGCTGGCCCTACTACAGCAGGAGGGCAAGATCCGCCATATCGGACTGTCGGAAGTGAGTGTCCCGCAGATCGAAGAGGCCAGGGAGATCGCGGAGATCGTCTCGGTACAGAACATGTACAACCTCGTCGAGCGTGGCGCCGAGCCTGTGCTGAACTACGCAGAGCGGGAGAACCTCGCCTTCATCCCGTGGTTCCCCATGGCCACAGGCCAGCTGGCGCGTTCCGGCGGCCCGCTTGACAACCTCGCCAGGGAGCACGGCGCCAGCCCCGCGCAGCTGGCCCTGGCCTGGCTGCTGCGACGGTCGCCGGTGGTCCTGCCTATCCCCGGTACGTCCAGCGTGGCCCACGTTGAGGAAAACACCAAGGCGGCTCAGGTCATCCTGAACGATGCCGAGGTCGACGCGCTGAGCCGGGCCGCATGAGCTTGAAATTAAACCTTCGGTGATCGTTTGGGGTTCGAGTCGTTCACCCACATGGGAATCTTCCGGACATGGCGACGACCTCCCTTTCACGCTGTGTGATGTCTAGTCGCACAACGGGCCAGGAGGTCGCCGGTGTCGAGTGTCGTCCACGAAGTCGCTCATCGGCAGGCGCTTGCCGAACTGTCGTCCTTTCGGATGGAGTTGTATGCGGCGATGCCGCGCCGTGCCGATGCGTTGTTCGAGTTGACGGATGCGGTGTTGTGTGCCGGTTCCCCGGTGGTGTCGCTGCCAGAGTTGTCGCTTCAGGCGGTGCACCGGCGTGGGCACGGGGCGATGTACGACGCGCTCGCCCGGGGGCGTCTGGATGTGTCGCGGCTGCGGTGCGTCGTGGCCGGCCTCACGCTGCCGCGCGGGACGGACGGGCAGATCTCGATCGCGCTGGACGTGACAGCGTGGCCGCGCCCGGACGCGGAGTGCTCACCGGACCGGCTGCACTGTCACCGGCCGTGCCGCTGCGATGGGGTCCGGCAGACCATCCCCGGGTGGCCGTACCAGGTCGCCGCCGCGCTGGGCGGGGGACGGACCTCGTGGACCGGTCCGCTGGACGCAGTCCGCCTCGGCCCAAACGACGATGCGACCGAGGTCACCGCCGCCCAGATCCGGGACCTGCTCACGTGCCTGCGAGAGGCTGGCCAGTGGCGCGAGGGTGACCCCGAGGTGCTGTTCGTCCTGGACGCCGGCTACGACATCGTGCGCCTGACCTGGCTTTTGCGTGACGCACCGGTCCGCATGCTCGGGCGCATCCGCGCCGACCGTGTCATGCACCACCCGCCAGGCCGTCGCAAGGGACCCACCAAAGGCCGGCAACCGCGTCACGGCGAGCCCTTCCGCCTCGCCGACCCGGCCACCCACCCGGACCCGGTCCAGGAATCAGCTACTGTCCACGACCGGTTCGGCCGCGTGAAGACCCGATGCTGGGGACGCCTGCACCCCAAACTGGAACGCCGCCAGGGCGGTTGGGCCGACCACCCAGGTGACTTACCCAACGTGGAGGGAACACTGGTGCACCTCGCGGTCGAGCGCCTGCCCGGCAACCGCGATCCCAAGCCGCTATGGCTACGGCACTCGGTCCCCGACGCCACCGCGCACGACGTCGACCGCCTGTGGCGGATCTTCCTCAGAAGATTCGACATCGAACACACCTTCCGGTTCTTCAAGCAGGCCCTGGGCATGACCCGCCCCCGCCTGCGCCACCCAGAACAGGCCGACCGATGGGTCTGGCTGATCCTCGCCGCCTACTCCCAACTCCGACTCGCTCGCCCCCTCACCGGCGATCTGCGCCGCCCCTGGGAGAAACCGCTGACACAACAACAACTCACCCCGGGCCGGGTTCGCCGCGGCTATCCCCGTATCCGCAAGATCCTGGGCACCCCCGCCAGACCGCCGAAAGCCAGCCGCCCCGGCCCAGGGCGCCCACGAGGCCGGACGAGTAGCCCCGCGCCCCGCCACCCCGTCGGCAAACATCCTCAAAAAAAGGACACCCCTCGCTCTTAGCTTGATCTTTAAGGCTGCTGCTCGGCCCCGCGGCGTCTAGGCATCTCCGTTTTGCGCTGTTTCTTGCCGACTGGGTGGCGGGGTGCGGGTGTGGAGGTGCGGCCCTTGGGGCGGCCTGGGCCGGGGTGGGTGGCTTTTGGCGCGCGGGCTGGAGTGCCCACGGTCCGTCGGATGCGGGGATAGCCGCGCCGGACCCGGCCCGGGGTGAGCTGATCCGGTGTCAGGGGCTTTTCCCAGGGACGCCGGAGGTCCTCGGCCAGGGGCCGGGTGAGACGGAGTTGCGCGTAGGCGGCGAGGATCAGCCACACCCACCGGTCGGCCTGTTCGGGGGTGCGCAAGCGGGGTCGGGTCAGGCCGAGCGTCTGCTTGAAGAAGCGGAAAGTGTGCTCGATATCGAACCTTCGAAGGAAGATCCGCCAGAGGCGGTCGACGTCGTGCGCGGTGGCGTCAGGGTCGCTGTGCCACAGCCATAGCGGCTTGGGGTCGCGATTGCCGGGCAGGTGCTCGACCGCCAGATGGACCAACGTTCCCTCGACGATGGGGAGTTCGCCTTCGTGGTCAGCCCAGGAGCCGCGCCGGTCCAGCTTGGGGTGCAGGCGGCCCCAGCAGCGGGCGAGGACTTGACCGAAGCGGTGGTGGACGCCGACCGACTCCTGGACCGGCGCCGGATAGGTCGCGGCCTGGGCCAGGCGGAACTCCGCTCCATGTCGGGGCGGGCGCCCGGGGTTCGTCCCGCGGCGCTTGCCGGCCGGGGCGCGCATCACCCGGTCCGCGCGGATGCGTCCCAGCAGCCGCACCGGCTCCTCGCGCAGCAGCCAGGTCAGACGAACCAGGTCGTAGCCGGAGTCCAGGACGAACAGCACCGGCAAGTCCCCCGAGCGCCATTGCCCGGCCCGCTCCAGGCGGGCAACAAGGTCGCGGATCTGGGCGGCGGTGACCTCGGTGGGATCGTCCTCGGGCCCCAATCGCACCGCGTCCAGCGGCCCAGTCCACGAGGAGCGACCCCCACCCAGGGCCGCCGCGACCTGGTACGGCCAGCCCGGGATGGTCTGACGCACCCCGTCGCACCGGCACGGACGGTGGCAGTGCAGCCGCTCGGGCGAGCACTCGGCATCCGGACGCGGCCACGGCGTGACGTCCAACGCGATCGACAGCTGCCCGTCCGCCCCGCGCGGCAGCCGCAGTCCGGCCAGCGCCACCCGAAGCCGGGACACGTTGATGTGCCCCTGGGCCAGCGCGTCGTACATCGCTCCGTGCCCGCGCCGATGCACCCCCGACAGCGAGAGTTCCGGCAGGGACGTCACCGGCCCGTCGGCGCACAGCACCGCGTCCATGAGCTCGAACAGAGCATCCGCCCGCAACGTCAGGCACTCGTACAGCTCACGGCGAAACCGGGACAACCCGGCCAGGGCCTCGACGCGCACGGCGCCGTCTTGCAGACTGTCCATCACGGCCTTTGGTTGATCAACGTGTCTCTTGGCGGAAACACATGATCAAGCAGAGGCCGTCCAGCTGTCAGGCGAACGACAAACCCCACCAAGAAATGATCTTGGTGGGGTTTAAAGCCAAGCTTAGTGGGCGGTTCGTAAGTTGATGTCCGTTCCGGACTTGGTTACTGCTTCTTGCTGAAGGTGCCGGGCTCGGCCTCGGTGAGGATTCCTAGTGTGACCAGGCGTTTCATCTTGGCTCGGGTGCGTTCGATGTGTTTCGGCAGGAGCTCGAAGTCGAGGGCCTGGCAGATGTCTCGGGCCCTCAGGGGGCCGGTGGTGCCGTTGAAGACGGCGAGGATGCGCGGGTAGTCCGGGTGCTCGGGCAGCTCCAGACTCCCTGCTGGGTCGGGACTCTGGACCGGGATTCGGTCGGCGAGGCCAGTGATGGTCGTGCGGGTGATGGCGAGGTGTTCCAGACGCAGTTCGGCCTCGCGGAGCTGGGTCTGAAGGGTGTCGATCTGGGTGCGGAGATCGTCGGTCAGGGCCCGGGCTGCGTCTTCCTGAAGGTCGAGCGCCTGAAGGAGGGGGTTGAGGTTCACGCGCCGACCACCTGCGGATCGCGCCAGGTGAGCGTGCTCGCGTCGGTGAGCCGACGGGCCATGACGTGGGTCATGGCCCAGTAGACGCGTGAGGTGGAGGAGGCCGGGCGATGTTCGTAGTCGCGGACCAGGCGCCGGTGCAGTATCAGGGTCCCGAACGTCTGCTCCACCCGCCACCGTTTCGGCTGCGGAACGAATCCCCGCTCCTCAGGGTTGCGCCGGACGATCTCGACGTCGATGCCGAGGGCGGCCCCGTGCGTGACGACCTGGTTCTTGAAGCCCTGGTCGACCAGGGCCTTGCTGACCGAGCCGCCGGCCGCGACGGCGACCTGGTCGAGCAGAGCGATGCCGGCGGCGTTGTCGTGGACACTCGCGGCCACCACGGTGACAGCGATGACCAGGCCAAGGACGTCCACGGCCAGTCCCCGCTTGCGGCCAGGCACCCGTTTCGCGGCGTCTTTGCCCGTCGTGACCGCGGGGACCCCGGTGGCCGCCCGGACACTCTGGGTGTCCAGGATCACCAGGGTCGGGTCCTCTAACCGCCGGTTCCTCTCCCGCACCTGGCAGCGCAGGAGTTCATGGATCTGCTGGTCGGTGCCATCGTCCCGCCAGGCGGCGAAGTAGTAGTACGTCGCGCTCTTCGGCGGCAGGTCGTTCGGCAACAGGGCCCACTGGCAGCCGGTCCGGGACTGGTAGAGGATCGAGTTCACGATCTCCCGCATCGGATAGCGGCCCTGGTGGCCGCTATCCGATGCGGTGCCGGTTCTTCCAGGCCGTGAGCACCGGCTCGATCAACGCCCACTGCTCGTCGGACAAGTCGCTCTGGTACGGCTTGCGTTCACTCATCCCACCGATCCCAGCAGGCCACCGGCACCGGACCGGAGCGTTCCGGCTACGCCCACACCATCAGGCGACACCAGAACAACCCATAGACTCACAAACCGCCCACTCAGCATCAGTTCCCGCAGCGCGTGGGACCAGGAGGTGAGCCCAGATCTGTTGGAGCACACCGTCGGGTGTCTTGCTGCTGAGGACCACCTTCGCGCCGCGCTGGCAGGTCTTGATCTCGGCGAAGACGGATTCGATTTCCCAGCGCTCACGGTAGAGCGCGGCCAGCTGCCTGGCTGGATAGCGGCGGGGGTCCAGAAGAGTGGTGACCAGGCGGTAGTCGTCTTGCGCAGCGGCGCTGCCGGTGTCTTTGAGTTGGTAGGCGAGGACGCGGACCTGCACCGGGTCTCGTTTCGCAGGGTCGGTGCCGGCGTGGATGTCGGAGAGCCATGATCCGTCACGAAGCAGCTTGCGGACGGGCAGGACGCGGTTGGCCGGCACCCGCCACAGCAGGTCAGCCCCGGTGGCGGTGAAGGCTCGCCACAGCGGGACGCCGAGGAACCCGCGGTCGGCCAGGACCAGCTGGCCCGCGTCGCAGGACCGGGGCAGGCGGCCGACGAGGGTGACTTCACCGGTCCGGCAGCCGGCGAGTTCCGCGTCCAGCACCGCATGGCTGCCTACTTCCACCAGGGCCGCCATCCGCACCTGGACGAATGCACTGCGCCTGGTTCCGCGGCCGTTGCCGGGACGGCCGAAGGCGGCCTGGTTGGCTTCGGTATCGGCGACGTCCCAGCAGGTCCCGTCGACGGCCAGCAGCCGCAGGCCCCGCCAGAATGCGCCAGGCGTCGACTCGTTGGCCATCGGCTTTGCGGTCGCCGCGAACAGCACCTGGAGCGGTTCGAAGCCGAGCCGTTGCCGGGCTCTGAACAGCGAAGACTTCGCCGGAACATGCCATTTACCCAACAGTCCCAGCCCCCGCAGACCCGCGACCAGATGCCGCGGTCGCGTCCGCTGGAGTGGTGTATCGACGGCCACTCGGTGATCTCGTTTTGAGGCTATGCGGTGAGTTCGGTGGGCAGGACGGTCGCGTCGGTT
>NZ_JBITCU010000070.1:0-10579 GCF_044453545.1 Streptomyces sp. NPDC051664
ACCCTCCCCGAACGACAACGTCGGCTCCCAAGACCTCAACCAGGTCTTGGGAGCCGACGTCACGCACGGGCCCGAATTGACCAACAGCGTCCGCAAAGCGTTCCGGGCAACTTCGTCCTCTGCGGTCCCGGGGCCGAGAGTGAGAACCGGGCCTCGATCCCGCGAGTCCTTGTCGTCGACGACGTGATCGGGCCACTCGCCGACGCCGTCCGGGCCCTGCGCAGGGCCGCCGGACCAAAACCCAACCTGAGCGTGCGGTCCGGTGGCGTGCAGGACTCAACGGCCGAGGCCGCGTCGGGGAACGGTCAGGCGCCGGTCTTCTTGCGCATTTCGCCGCCGCGGGAGCGGAAGGTCACGCCGGCGTCGGCGAGGAGGCGGTGTACGCCGCCGTAGGAGCGGTTCGTGGCTTCGGCGATGGAACGAACGGAGTCACCGTTTTCGTACCTCTTCCGCAATTCCGTGGCGACCTGGTCGCGGGCCGGGCCCGCCATCAGTTTGCGGGCCGGTGTCTTCCTGGACATCAGCGGATTCCCTCCCACAAGGCAGCAGATACCGCCATGATCGCGTGCGGTGGACGGCTGCGGCTACCGATTCGGCCGAACTGTCACTGCCCGCCGGTACGGTGGGCTCATCCACGGTGCGGCAGGTTGAAGGGGCGGTAGTCATGGCGGGCGAGACGCTGGTGACGGTGGTTGGCAATCTGACCGCCGATCCCGAACTGCGGTACACCAACTCGGGTATCCCCGTTGTTGGGTTCACGATCGCGTCCACTCCCCGCACCTTCGACCGCGAGCGTAGCGAGTTCGTCGACGGTGAGCCTCTGTTCCTGCGCTGTTCGCTCTGGCGCCAGGCCGCCGAGAATGCAGCCCAGTCGCTGGAGCGTGGGATGCGCGTCATCGTCAACGGCAGGCTCAAGCAGCGCACCTTCGACGACAAGGAGGGCCAGCGCCGCACCGTCGTCGAGGTTGACGCCGAGGAGGTCGCGGCCTCCCTCACCTACGCGAAGGCGGCCGTCACCAAGGTCACCCGCAGTGCCGACGATGCCCCGCCCCGCCAGGGACAGGCCCCTGCTGCGGAGTCCCGCCCCGCCGGGCAGGCGCAGGCTCCCGCCGGTGGCGAGCCGCACCCGTTCTAAAGTCCAGCGGCGCCTGGAACGGTCCGCGGCCGTTGACCAGCTCATGAGCAGGAGAAGATCACGGCGGCACCGGTGCCCCGGCCCCGTTGCTGAGGTGGTCCCCGTGCAGCAGCCGTTTTCGATGGACGACCCAAGCACGTACGCCTCGCCGCGGGGCAGGCGGGCAACCCGTTCTTCGAGCAGGGCCTGGTCGACGAGTCGTCGCACCCTGTTCTGCGGGCGCGGCGTGCTCTTGATCGCCATCGCATGGCGCCCCGGCCCGTGGCAGCAGGCACTCGGCCTCTTCGTCTCACCACCGCGCCGGTCTGCGGCCTGACGGCAAAGGCGCCGCGCGCTTCAGCCGCGGCCACGGATGAAAGCGCTCGCCAGTAGCAGCACGCGTGAGGCCCGGATCCACAGGATCCGGGCCTCACGTCGCTTCAGTAGCGGGGACAGGATTTGAACCTGCGACCTCTGGGTTATGAGCCCAGCGAGCTACCGAGCTGCTCCACCCCGCGTCGGTAGGCGCAACACTACGTCACCCACCGCATCACCCAAGACCAGGCCGCTCTCATCAGGACGCGCGTAAATCGGACGATGCGGGCGACCGCAGCACTCCCCTGGCCAATTGACCTGCTCAGTCACAGTGGCGGTGGCCGTTCCGGCAGACAGAGGGGGCCCGGCCGTCAGGCCGGGCCCCTTCTGCTGCGGGACGGGGACGGGCTGTCGTCCCGTGAGATCGCGGTGGCGCTGGGCGCCGAAGAGCTTCGGTCGAAGTGTGGTGAGCCGGGCGCCACTAGCGAAAAGCGTGAGCAACACTACAAACCTCAAGGAAACCTCAAGTAACGATTCAGATTCATAGGCTCATGAATCTCTTCACCTCCGATTCACTGGACCGGCTCGCTACAGGGTCCCTACAAGGACCCGCTCGGGCCCGTACACCGTTCGTACGGAAATCTGCTCAACTGGCGCAAAGGAGTCTCCCTCAGTGACCTCGCAGATGACCCCCACAAAGGCCGCAAGCGGCAGCGGCCACGGAGGCCCCAGAGAACCCGGTTCAGGCCTCCAGGCCGGACTCAAGAATCGTCATCTGACCATGATCGCCGTCGGTGGCGTCATCGGAGCCGGCCTCTTCGTGGGCTCCAGCTCCGGTATCGCCACCGCAGGCCCCGGAATCCTCCTCTCCTACGCCCTCGTCGGCACGCTTGTGGTGCTGGTGATGCGGATGCTGGGCGAGATGTCCGCCGCGAACCCGACCTCCGGTTCGTTCTCCGCGCACGCGGACCGCGCGCTCGGGCGCTGGGCCGGGTTCTCGATCGGCTGGCTGTACTGGTTCTTCTGGGTGGTCGTGCTCGCCGTCGAAGCGACCGCGGGGGCCAAGATCCTCGAAGGGTGGGTGCCCGCCGTACCACAGTGGGGCTGGGCGCTCATCGTGATGGTCGTGCTCACCGCGACCAACCTGGTCTCTGTCGGCTCGTACGGTGAGTTCGAGTTCTGGTTCGCCGGGATCAAGGTCGTGGCGATCGGCGCGTTCATCGTCGTCGGCGCGCTCGCGATCTTCGGCGTGCTGCCGGGTGTCGACGCCCCCAAGGCAGGCCTGGGGAATCTGAGCGACCACGGCGGCTTCCTGCCGCACGGGCCCGGCGCGATCCTCACCGGTGTGCTCCTGGTCGTCTTCTCCTTCATGGGCAGCGAGATCGCGACCCTCGCCGCCGGTGAGTCCGAGGATCCGCAGCGGGCCGTCACCAAGTCCACCAACAGCATCATCTGGCGCATCGCCGTCTTCTACCTGGGCTCGATCCTCGTCATCGTGTCCCTGCTGCCGTGGAACGACCCGTCCATCAAGGACAAGGGCTCGTACGTCGCTGCCCTCGACTCCCTCGGCATCGCGCACGCCGGTCAGATCATGAACTTCATCGTGCTGACCTCCGTGCTGTCCTGCCTGAACTCCGGGCTCTACACAGCCTCCCGGATGGCGTTCTCACTGGGCGAGCGCGGCGACGCGCCCAAGGCGTTCGCGAAGACCACCTCGCACGGTGTGCCGATGGCCGCGGTCGTCGTCTCGGTCGTCTTCGGCTTCGTCGCCGTCTTCTTCAACTACAAGTTCCCGGACTCGGTCTTCCTCTTCCTCGTCAACTCCTCCGGCGCGGTCGCCCTGTTCGTCTGGCTGGTCATCTGCTTCTCGCAGCTGCGGATGCGGAAGATCATCCAGCGCGAGGCGCCGGAGAAGCTGGTCGTGAAGATGTGGCTGTACCCCTACCTGACCTGGGCGACGGTCGCACTGATCGTCTTCGTCCTCGGCTACATGCTGACCGACACGGAACACGACGGACGCGAGACCGTACTGCTGTCGCTGCTCGTTGCCGCGCTGGTGCTCGCGATCGCCTTCGTGAAGCAGAAGTTCGGCGGCTCCGCGGCGCCTAAGAGGGTGGCCGTCGGCGCGCCGGTGGGCGCCGGGGAACCGGTCGACGCCACGTCGGAGGCCTGAGCACGCGGACGCGGAATCTGGCGGAATCGGTGAACGGGGAGGGGCCCGGCGGCAGCTGCCGCCGGGCCCCTCCCCGTTCACAGGGGCGTGAAGCTCTTTTTCAAGCCGCCAAGAACGCGGTCGGCCTGGACAAAGGCCGGGTCACCACCTGGAACAGTTGGCACCGCTGGTCCACCGCCGCCCTGGTCGCCTACGCCTACCTCGCCGTCGCCGCAGCCCAGGAACGCGATATCGCCATCCAGGGCGCCGGCGACCGGGACGAGGACGGCGAGGACGACATGGTCCCGATCACCTGTGACGAACTCCTGTGCCTGCTACGGATGTTGGTACTCCCGGGCAGATCAAGCGGCCCCGCCCGGACCTCGCGGCGAAGCTCGCGGGTGAGGTGCGCAGGGACTGGCAGCCGATGGTGCGCAGGCGCGCGCGGAAGCAGGCGGCGACCGTGACCGGCATCACGGTCGAGACGCGGGCGCGTTTCGGGTTCACCGCGGCCCCCGGAACGACGGATGACGGGCGTATCCGGCTGATTACCCAGCGCCTTCCGCCCGTTTATGCCGACCGTCTTTTCACCGCGCAGGAGGCCGGTGCGGGTGAACAGGAATTGCGGAACATTGTTGCCGAGGGATTGCAGGAGGTGTATTTCAAGGACGGCGGCCGACGTGCGAACGATCTGCTTGTGGAATTCACCGATATCGATTATCTCGACGCCGACTATGCCTGACCCGGAGTACCGGCTACCGCTGCTGCCCCTGGCCCTGCGACAATCGATGAGCCGTTCGCGGCCTGTCCCACTTGAACGGAGCTCCGGTGTCTGAAGACCCGATCTACGAAAGCCCTGACGTGCAGCTGGCCCGCCGGGTCGCGGCGCTGGAGCGCCTCGCGGAGACCCAGGACATCCTGGACCGCACCGAAGCGCTGGCCGTACGACAGCGCCAGCAGGTCGAGCAGTCCCGTACCCAGCTGCTGGAGAAGCTCTCCCGCGTCCAGGACAACCACAGCGCCCAGCTGGACCAGCACGGCGAGATGCTGACCGAGATCCTGACCCTCCTCCGCAGCATGAGCCACCCCGCCCAGTGACTGAGGCTGTCATCGAGGGCCAGGCCGCCGCGCTGCGCCGTGAGGTCCGTGACGGGTTCACCGCGGTGAACACCCGGCTGGACGCCCTGGGCGGCGAGGTCAGCAGCCTGGGGCAGAAGATCGACGGCTTCATCATCGAACAACGAAGCGTGAACGCGACACTGGTCGAGCTGCTGTCCGGTCTGGTTGGCAAGGACATCACCAAGGACTGAACCGTAGGTGTTCGGGGAGGGCCGCTACGTCCTGGTAGCGGCCCTCTCTCGCGTCTGTCCGCCCTGCGCACCGGAGCTCTGCCGGTCCCGGACCAGGATGGGAAGTGCCGGTACCGGCGTCCCGCCGGGCGGGACGCTGCAGCATCATGTTGACGTCTTCCTCCCGCCGGGCGGGAGGACTCGAATCAAGGCCTTGACCAGCAGTTTTCCCGTGCTGGTCTGGGTTGCATGATGACGTTCAAGCAAGTCAGCAAAGGCTCCGCCTACCGGTACTACGGGCGCCAGGTCATGGCCGGGGACGGCCGCCGGCCCCGGGGGAAGAACCTGGACCAGGCGCAGGAAGAGGCCGGGGTCCCGCCCGGGGTGTGGATGGGCCGCGCCCTGCCGGCGGTTGGTCTGACGGCTGGGGCTCGGGTCACGGAGAAGCAGATGCGCAACCTGTTCGGTGAGGGCCTTCATCCGGACGCGGACCGTATCGTCGACGACCGCCTGGCCACCGGTGACAGTCCCGCAGCGGCTGCGCGGGCGGCCCGGCTCGGCTACCGGATACAGAAGTGGTCCGGGCTCGATCTCGTCTTCCGCCCGCCGGGCAGCGTGCAGGCCCTGTGGGCTCTTGCCCCCGAACCGGTCCGCCGGCTCGTCGAAGACATCCACACCCGCATCATCGGCGAGATCCTGGCCGAAGCCGAGACAGAGCACCTGTGGGTACGCGTCGGTGGCGACAGCCTGGTGCAACGCGCCCGTGCGGGTGTGATCGCCGCCCGCTTTCGCCACTACGAGAACCGCGACGGCATGCCGCTGCTCCACGATCACGTCGTTCTGTCGGTCAAGGTCCGCCGCCAGGACGACGAATGGGGCACCCTGCACACCCGCTCGTTCCTCGAGTACGCCGTCGCCCTCTCAGAGCTCTACAACCAACGCCTGATGGAGGAGATCTGCCGCGCGCTCGATCTGGCGACGGTGCCCCGCTACCCGACCGCCGGACAGCGGCCCGTGATGGAACTCGCGGGGATCCCCGAGCAGCTCATCGACTGGGCCGCCACCCGCAACAAGGCGACCATGCAACGCCTGGCGGAACTCGTCGACCAGTACCAGGAACGCACCCGCCAGCCCCTGACCACCAAAATCCGGCGCCGGATGATGGAACGCGCCTCCCACGAGACCCGGCCCGCCAAGAAGAAGACCAGCCGGCCCCTGCCCGCGTTGCGGGAACGCTGGCGGGCCGGCGCCGTTGCCCTGGTCGGCGAGGAGGTCGTCGACAACCTCCTGCGCCTGGCCCGCCTCGCCGCCGCAGCGATCCGCACCACCGTCCGCACCGTCGTGGACGTCGCGGCCGCAGCCCTGGAGATCACCGCGATCGTCTCGGTCCACCACGGCGGCCGCTTCCGCCACCGCCACCTGCTCGCCGAAGCCCGCCGATACCTCACCCGCACCCTCCACGGACACCCCGCACCGCCCCACACCGACACGACCATCACCGCGGCCGCCATCCGCGACCACTGCATCCCCGGCGACCCCCCGAACCCCGACAAGCCGATGCCGCTCGCGTACCGGACCTTCACCCCGGCCTGGGCACCCAAATCGCCCCCCGGTTCGACCACGCCCGCCGCCCACCGGATCCACCACCGTGCCCGCGCCGAAGCCGCACGCCGCACCGTCCTCGCTCGTGCCGAAGCGCAACAGAGGCCGCCTGTACGGCAGCAAGAGCACACCCCGCAGGCGGCACCACAGCAACCGCCGCCCCCCGCCCCGAGCCAGGCACCCGCCCGGCCATCACCCAGCTGAACCAGCAGGTGCCTGCGCTGGTGGCCGTGGGCGACTTTTAGCTGACCGCGCAGGAACCGGCAGAGCTCATCGAGGCCTCCGCCTGAGGCGAGTTGACGCGAAGGTATTCGTAGTCCTTGGACAGGCGTCGGCACCGTCTCAGCCAGGCGAACGTCTGCTCTACCACCCGCCGACGTGGGACGACGCCCGAGCTGGCCGGGACGGGCCGGAGCTGGCGGGATGGTGCTCAGAAGAACCTGAGAGGTTTCTGTGCCAGGCTGGCGCGCCCGAACACGCGGACGCACGAGAGGGCTCCCCCCGAACACCCGATCCGGGTTCGCGTCCCCCCACGGCTGCCCCTGGAGGAGCGCCTGATGAGTTTGATCAACGGCCTGCCCGCGCACGTGTTGCTGGTCCATGCCGTCGTTGTCCTGGTCCCGCTCAGCGCGCTGATGCTCGTGATATGCGCGCTGTGGCCGCAGGCCGCCCGGCGGCTCGGACTGGCGCTGCCGCTGCTCGCCCTGGTCACGCTGGCGACCGTGCCGCTGGCCACCCAGGCCGGGGAGTGGCTGGAGCGACACGTGGACAGCGACCCGCTGGTGCGGCGACACGCCGAGCTGGGCGACGGAATGCTGCCCTGGGCGCTGGGCCTGTTCGTGCTGGCGGTCGGCGTGTGGTGGATCTCCCGCCGTACGGGTGCGCCGCAGTCGCGGGAGCTTTCCGGCGCTCGGTCGGGAGCGCGGTCGGGGTCGGTCCTCCACGTCGCCGCGGCCGTCCTGTCCGTGGTGGTGGCCGCGGGCGCGGTCGTCGACGTGTACCGGATCGGCGACTCGGGCGCGAAGGCCGCCTGGCACGACGCGTACTCCAAGACCGCCACGAAGTCGAGCGACGGAGACTGACCGACGAAACCGGCCGGCCCGTACCGTGTCGACGTCTTCTGGAGCTTTCTCTGTGGACAGCTCCTGGTTGACGGTGTCGGCGTCCAACTCGTTTGCCCGCGCCGCCGCCAGCTCGGCCAGCATCTCCGGCGGCACTGGATCGTCGACCGCGGCTACGGGGAAGAGCGGCGGTTTCGCGCCGCGGCGGGCTGGCCCGGTCGGCGCAGGAGCGGCATTTACTGCGGACGATCGCGCACACCGTCCGACCGGAGACCGCGGGACGCCGTACGCGCCGCATACAAGTAACCGTGGACCTGGCCGCCGCCACGGACAGCGACGTCGCCCCACGCGACATCCAACTGCCCGCACAGCGCCGCTTACAGGCAGCCTTGACCGCCTGATGTGCCGATTCGCCGCGGGACGCCGAGCCGATGCGCGATGATCACCACTTCGGACCGAAGCGGCGAAGGAGACGAAACCGTGGACAAGGGCAAGCGGATCACCGGCGCGGCGCGCGAGATGCTCGCGGGCGATCTGAAGAAGGAGTATGAGGGCGGCGCGTCCATCCGCGCGATCGCCGACGCACACGGGTGTTCGTACGGGTTCGTCCACCGGGTGCTCAGCGAGGCCGGCGTCACCCTGCGCGGACGCGGTGGAGCCACCCGCAGCAAGCCCGGCTCCTGACGGCCACAGGAGAGCAAACCTGCTGTTCACCGACCCTGCGGACGGGTCATGATGACAGGCGTACGCCGTACGAGGAGAGGACCGCACCCATGCCCCTGCCCGCCCTGTCCGCGGAGACCCGCGCAGAAAATCTCCGGAAGGCGGTCGCGGTCCGCCGCGAACGCAGTGAACTGCTCGACGCACTCAAGCACGGCCGCCTCTCCCTGCGAGAGGTGCTGGACCGCGACGACCAGGCCGTCGGGAAGATTTTCGTCAAGCGCCTGCTGGAAGGGCTGCCCAACATTGGCAAGATCCGCGCCGGCCAGCTCCTGGCTGAGATCGGCATCTCCGACCGTCGGCGCGTCCGGGGCCTCGGCGCCCGCCAGCGCGCCAGGCTCCTGGAGCTCTTCCCGCACCAGCGCTGACCGGGGGCTTTCCGGCGAATCACCGCTGGGAAAGGCGGGTCGAGTGTCCCAGGCGGTCGGCCGAAAGCGTTTGGCCATATGCCTTTCCCAGCGGGATGGGGCAGTTGTCCTATGCGTCGCCGGACTCTCTGGCAACGCGGCGGCGCTCCGGTCTACGACTCGTAGAACATGAACCAGCTGTTCTGTGCGGCGTTGTAGACGCAGGTGGTGGCATCGACCCACCAGTATTCGTTCTTGTACGCCGCGGCTTTGGCCCAGCAGGCACCTGCGGTCGCGAAGGCGGCGTAGAAAGTCCATTCTGTGCCGGGGTCCCTCACCTTGGCGATGGACTCGGAACGGCTGGCCTCGGGCGTGCTCGCCCCTGCGGTTTGCACGCCGACCACGGAAGTCAGCAGAGCCACCATCAGGGTGGCGGCCGAGAGTCGCTTGGCGACTGATTTCATGGGGCAACCTCACTTACTCGATGCGCTCGACAGGAACGGCACGGAACAGGTACCGGCTAGTCCTTCGTCCAGATGAAGATGTAGGAGTTCCCGCCGGACATCTTCTGTGTGGCGTCTACGACGTTGTACATCTCCGTGTGCACGCCGAAGGTCTTGGCCTTCCACAGCTGCAGTCCGTGGGCGTTGAAGTCGGAGACGGAGACCTGGGCACTGGAGGACTGCTGGTTGTCCTGGGCCTGGCAGAGCACGATGGGCCCCGTCTGGATGCCCTTCCACCAGGTGACCCCGGACAGCTTCAGCTGGATCGAGATCTGACCAGGCGCCGCGCCTCCGGGAAGGACGGTCGCCTGGACGATGTCGCCGTCCGGAAGGCGTTCTCCGTTGAGGAGCTGCTGGAATTGGATTCCCTCGGCCGCCTGTGCGGACGACGGGTAGCCGACGACTTGTACGGCGCCGAGCATGGTCGTCATCAGAGCGACCGCCGGTAGCCGTTTTACAGCTGAACGCATGGTGCCACCTTCCTGGTAAGACTCGGTCATCGAGTTGTCGATCACCATAACCAAGAGTTTCAGTTCCGGAGCTTTTCCCATCAGGGGACACCCAGGGCGCTCGAAGCATCATTCGCCGCGACAACGCCCCAACACACCTCTACGGGGCAGGGCTTTACGGTGAGCGGCCATTCCCATTCAGAAAATACGAAAATCCGTGGTTACTCGCGCCCCTTACGGGGCCCTAGTTGGCAGCAGTACGAGAATCCGCCCATTACGTGCGAGCCACAGTGCGGAATGGGCGGCGATGAAGGTCTTTCCCGTACCGCATGCCGCCACTACCGTGGCCCGCAGACCATTACGCGGGATCAGCTTCCCCGGCGGGATATCAAATCTGCGCACCACAGCGTCAACGGCTTCAACCTGATGAGGTCGAAGCGCGATCTTTCCTGTGCTCGTCATATCCGTACTCCAGAATTCACGAGAGGGGTGGCAGGTCTTGACGGAGGGGTAACGGTTTCCTCGGGATGCTACACACTGCATCCTGTGATGCATCGTCACGATGATGCGCGGGCATCACTCTAACCCAACAGGGTCAGAGGCGAGGGGGTTTCGGATAGGCTCGGCGTATGCTGAGCGTTCTTCAGGAAGTGAGAGGCTGTCATGAATTGGATGAAGCGAAGCGGAGTTCGGTGCACCCCATCCGATGAGGCCGGCCTCCCTTCGGGAGTGACGTCACGTCACCGGGTGGGGGTGGCTGTTTCATCGGGATGCTACACAGGCCTGCACTGATGCACCCTCACCCGGTAGCCAGCTGTTCCGGCTTGCCGGAACCAGGGCGGGGGAGCGAAGCGGACACGCCCCGCTTGTCAGGAATTTAAGCGAAGCGTAATTCCAATTCCTGTGCGAAGCACGGGAATTGCGGTGTGAAACACCGTCAATTAATTGCGAAGCAATTCGTCACATGGTGCGAAGCACCATGTTTCGCTTGCACAGCGCGCAGCGCTGTGGTACCCGCTCCGCGGGG
>NZ_JBITCU010000071.1:0-9835 GCF_044453545.1 Streptomyces sp. NPDC051664
CCACGGTTGCCTGACCGACCCCACCCCGACATCCGGTCCGCAAGCGGCCCGGATGCTGCCGCCTGCCCTCCGGGAGATTCAATTTTCCGATCAGCATCAACGCCTTGATGGAATCCACGATCGGCCTGTTCAAGACCGAACTGATCAAGCCCGGGCGCCCCTGGAAGACGCTCTCCCAGGTCGAACTGGCCACCGCCGAGTGGATCGACTCGTACTGCCACCGCCGGCTCCACGGTGAAATAGGGCACATCCCACCCGTTGAATACGAGACCAACTACTACCTCGCAACCACGAATCCCCAGGTCACAACCACAATCTGAGATCTCTACCGAACCCGGGCGGTTCATTCCAGGGGTCACTGAGTGGTAAGGGGGGATCCAATTACCGGATAGAGCTGGTCGCGGACGAACTTGTCCATGCCCTTCATACCTGTCTTCCATGCGACCTCCTCTAGGCCACCACCGGGGAAGGCCACGTTTGCAAATCGGCCCTTGAGGATGCCCCGCGCTGCGCCGCCGACGCCGCCGAGAAGAGAGTCTTTCCACAAGGAGCTGATCGATTTGCTGCCATCGCCCACCGCGATGCCCGTGTGAATGAGGTTGCCGCTGAATCCCTTGCTGAAGTCCTTGACACCGTCGTAGAGGACGTACTCTCGCCAACCGCTGGAGCGACCGAAGCCCTGCCTCCACACGTTGGACTCCCAGTTGCGTGTGAAGCGCTCGGTCAGGGAAGAAGTTTCGCGAACACTGGCCGCAGCAGAGCTGACTCGCTCGAGGGCGGCCACATTCTCAGCGACTATGCGATGAGCCCGGGCAGAGTCGGAGACTTCGGCTGCCGCCTCTTCCGACCTCACACGAGTGACAGCCAAGTGTTGTTCGGCCTCGGTATGGGCGGCCCGAGCGGCGACCACCTGCCGTTCGAGTTCAGCACGCCTCTCCTCGGCCACCGCCAGACGTCCTTCGGCGTCCGTCACCCAGCCGGGGCGGCCCTTGCCCCGGTAGACGTCACGGAGCCTTTGCAGGCCGGCCGCCTCACGGCCTGCCTGGGCATGCTTGTCGACAGCTGCCCGCAACTCGTCCGCAGCACCACGGACCCGGGCCTCGGCCGCGCTGAGGAAACCGGCCCCAGGAGAGCGGTCCAACGCCAGACGGTGGCGGGCCTTGGCGCGGGCCAGTAGGGTACGCCGTACTTCAGGGCCCGTCCGATCACCCATTGGCCGGGCTGCGTCGGCTGCCGCTTGGTACTCCCGCCACGCTGCTTCGCCGGGACTCCGGGCGGGAGCGGTGGCTTCCGCGGGCTGGCGACCGGTCCTGGCGGGATCACCGGAAGGCCTGCCGATTGAGTTCACAGCCTTCTTGTACTGATCACCGAATGAGGTGAACACCGGTTTGCCGTCCGCGGTACGCGTCACTTCCCCCGCACTATTGAGGACCTTGTGTACTCCGCTGGCCTCCAGCCCTCCAAAGAGGCCGCCCACGCCAAAGCTCACGGTCGCGCTGACGAAGAGCTTCCCGGGATCGATCGGTTTCTTCAGGGTCATCGAGGTGGTGACGTTGGCCAGCAGTTCGATAGTGAAGTCTCTCGCCGCGTCGGCGGCCAGGCGACCGTAGCCCAGGGCGAAGGTCTCTGAACGAAGGGACAACTTTGAGAAGGCGTCGATCGCCTGGCGCGCCCGTACCAGGAAGCGCACCAGTGTTGACAGCAACTCGGCCAGCACCCGCACCAGCCGGCCCGCGGTGGCCGCCAGCAATGCCAGCTCAATCTCCGCGATAGCCAGCAGGGCTGGGAAGAACGCGGCGGCGGCGATGAAGGCGATGGTGATGGCGATCTGTACCGCTAGATCCTCGATGATCGTCTGCGCTCGCTCTTGACTGTCGGCATGTTCCCGCTGGGTATGGGCAACTTGCCGGGCCAGAACGTGATCGCCGTTGGTCACCAGGGTAGTGGCCCAGGAATGTAAGGTATCGGCGGCTTCGTCCCGCCACCGTTCCTTGGACTGGGAGAGCAGTTCAACGAGCTTGACCTGCTGGTACGCGAGATGGTCCGCAAGGTCTTGCCAACCCTCGGAGTGATCTCGCAGCATAGTCGGCTGTCCAGGGGAATAGGGAATTCCGACCGCCGCCAAGGCTTGCTGAGTGTTCATCGTTCAGTGGCCGGGAAAGCCCGGATAAGGAGCCTTTCGCGCGTCCCAGCGGATCGCTTCCAGGGCTTCGGTCTGGGCGGCGCGGTAGTGCTCAGCGGCACGGGTGAGCGCGTCTGCCTGCGCCTGCTGCTCGGCTATCCGACGCGTGAGGTAGTCGTTCATCGAGTCCACTGCGACCTGGTATCGCCCGCCGGCTTCCTGCCCCTCGGCAAGACTTCCGTACGCGTCTCCGACGCCACCGCACCGGACCGCGAACCGCTCAGCGTGCTTCTCGAGCTCCTCTGCGGAGGCGCGCAGTTGTCGGCTTAGGTGGTCGAGCCATTCCGGTTCGACTTGCATGGCATCAGTCATTGCGTGCTCTCTTCACCCATCCTGAAATCGTCCATCCTTCCTGCCGACAACTATGGAGGGGAGCCGCCAGGGCATATGGTGCATGTTGGACATGTAATTTACTGTTCATGCTCTGTTTTGCTCGCAGGCACCTGTCGTGTGATGGCAGTTGGTCGTCAGCGGGGTTCCCTGATGACTTCCAACCTGAGCACCCTCACATGGAAGGGTGAAGTCGAGTGCGCCCACGTCCGGGTTTCGGCATCGTCACCGGCAGCGAGCGCCAGGCCGTGGGCGAAGCTCGCGCCACGCCTACCCCAGCGTGTCGGGGGAGCCGCCCCAGGGCGGTGCCAGCAAGTCGCTGAGGTTGGCGGCGATCCGCGCCCCCGGATCCCTGACAATGGTGTCGACTGACCGGGCGAGGCGACACCTCAGATTGAGACCCACAGTAAAGCCGTCCGGATTTGCCCCGTATCTTGTGAACGCTCCTCGTGAACTGTGCAACTGACGTGTCAGCCGCGGGATTGTCTCGCGAGTCGCTGATAAGATCATTTCACTTCTGGTCGGGCTGATGGCGTGCGGGGGCGTGCCGAGAGGGATGTGCTCCTCAGCTCCGCATTCGGAAGAATCCTCCCGAACGTGATGCGAGCCGGGCTCATCGATCCAGGCGCATGCGGCACGTGAGGGTGACATCAAGCCGTCTACCCGCCATGGCACTTGAAGTGAGTTTCATGACCTTCCTACAAGGCGCCTCCCTCTGGGCGCTGGTTGTCATAGCACTGGTCGCTGTGGGTGCCGTCGTTCGCGCTCGCACGACCAACATCAAGCTGCGCAGACAGAACGCTGAACTCCGGGGAAAGCGCGACACGCTCTTGCGGAACCGGGACGACCTCAACAGAAACCATTCTGGTCTGCTCCAGCGCCACGCCACTGAACTCTCCGAGGTCCGCAAGGACGCCGAGGAAGAAACCAAAGCGGTTCTCAAAGCCGCCGTGCGGACCCTGCAAGGGCTCGCGGATGAGCAGCAAGTCGTGATCGAGAAGGCCCAGAAGAAGTACGGCGACGACCCCGGCATCCTCGCCGACCTGATGGCCATCGACCACGCCAACAATCAGTTCGGCCGCCGGGCACAGGGCATCGCTGTGCTCTGCGGCGGTTGGCTCGGCCGTCGGGAGACTGTGGCCTCGGTCTTCGACGTGGCCCGGAGCGCCCAGGGCCGCATCCGGCAGTTCGACCGGGTACGGGTCAACGGGCAGGTGAATTTCTCGGTCGTCAGCAGGGCCGTGGAGCCCGTAGCGGTGGTCCTCGCCGAATTGCTGGCCAACGCCACCAATTACTCCGCTCCAGGCTCCCCGGTAGAGATCAACATCCAGGCTGTCCCGACGGGTGTCTGCCTGATCGTCGACGACGCCGGTCTCGGCATGGGTCAGGAAGAGAAGGACCGCGCGGCGGCTCTCCTCACTCCGGAGAGAGCGATCGGCGTCTCCAGCCTGGGCATCCCTCCGCAGTTCGGATTCGCCGTCTCGGGCATGCTGGCCGCCCGCTACGGATTCAGGATCTCGGTGGACTCCGTGTCCCCTTACGGAGGCGTACGCGCGGTCGTTCTCCTGCCCGACGAGCTCCTCACCAGCGATGCCCCCCCTGCGGCCGCGGCCGCGAACGTACCCGAGGCGGACACGTCAGAGCTCTCCCGGCGCCATCCACCCACACCGCTCTTCCCGCCGGCCGCGCTACCGGCCTCCGACCCGCAGGCCTCGGGCCGCCTCACCACCGCCGGTGGCCTGCCGAAGCGTCGTCGCAAGAGCCCGGTGTCAACGGTGCCGTCGACCGAACTCGAGCCTGCGCTCAGCAACGAGGAGACCGCTTCTCGTCTGGGCGCATTCCAGCGCGGAACCCGGTCCGGGCGGGACACGACGACCATGGAAGGACCCGAGATCCAGTGAACCCCGATCTGTCATGGGTACTCAACGACGTACTCCAGGTACCCGGTGCACGGCATGCGATCCTCGTGTCCGCCGACGGCCTGCTCCTGGCCAACTCCGATGACATTGGCCGGGACGACGCGGAGATCGTTGCCGCGGCCATGAGCTCCATGCAGTCGCTGAGCCGGGCCGTCGCCCCGTTCATCGGCACCGCGTCCCCCGGACGCTGGCGGCAGACGCTCCTTGAATACGAGGGCGGCTGGATCTTCCTGATCGCCGCTGGCACGGGCGCCTACCTGGCAGCCGCCGCAGCCGCCAACGTGGACATGGAGGCCATGTCCTTCCGTATGCAGCAACAGGTGAGCGCGCTGGGGAAGGCGATGACCACACCTCCCCGCGAGAGCGCGGGAAGCGAAACATGACGACGCCGGACGAGGAGCAACCGGTCAGCAGCGAGTTCGTCCGGTCGTACGTCATCACCGGCGGACGCGGTCTGCCAGGCGCCAAGGATCTGTCCCTCGTCACCCTGGTAACCATCGCACCCGATCGGCAGCCAGCCCCGAACCTAAGCCCCGAGGTCCGGGCGATCTGGGAGCTGTGTTCGGGCGGCTATCTATCGGTGGCCGAGGTGGCGGGCCACTTGGGGCAACCCGTCGGCGTGGCCCGCCTGCTGCTCAAGGATTTGGCGGAACAGGGACACCTGCTGCGCCGCAAGGCTCCGCCACCCGCCCAACTTGTCGACAGAAACATCCTTGAGGAGGTGTTGCATGGACTCCACCTCCGGTTCGGTTGAGAACATTTATGTCCCGGACGCCATCCGGCGTGCGGCGAAGATTCTTGTTGTCGGACACTTCGCGGTGGGCAAGACGACGCTCATCGGCACCCTCTCCGAGATCACCCCGCTGCGTACCGAGGAACGGATGACGCAAGCCGGCGCCCACATCGACGATCTCCGGGGCGCGCCCGGTAAGGAGACCACAACGGTCGCACTGGACTTCGGCCGTCTGACGCTCGGCGAAGAACTGGTTCTCTACTTGTTCGGCACACCTGGACAACAACGCTTCGTGGAGCTGTGGGAGGACATGGCGCGTGGCTCACTTGGCGCGCTGCTCCTTGTCGACCCGGCCCGCCTCTCCGACACCTTCCCCGTCATCGACCTGGTCGAGACGTACGGGCTGGAGTACGCGGTGGCGGTCAACTCGTTCGACCCGGAATCTCGGCACGGCGAGGAGGAGCTGCGTGAGGCTCTCGATCTGCTGCCGGGCACCCCAGTCGTGTACTGCGACGCCCGGGACCAGAAATCGTCTGCCCAGGCACTGATCACTCTGGTCCAGCACCTTCTGCAACGTGTGGCATGACCTCCCTTCCGTCCGCCGCGGGGGCCCACCGGTTCCCGCTCATAGTGAGGAATTACCCATGGACTCCCAGCCCGGGGCAACCCCGCACGGCGCCCCCGTAGGGTGCCCGATGCACAAGGAGCGGCAGACGTCGCTCTACGGGCCAGAATTCGCATCCGATCCGCATCGCATGTACGACGAGTTTCGGGCGCACGGGCTCGCCGCCCCGATCGAGCTGGCCCCCGGGGTGGAGGCTACGCTGGTGGTGCAGCATGAGGCCGCGCTCCGGATTCTGCAGAACCCGGCGTACTTCGCCCGTGACGCGAGGCGATGGGCGGCGTTGAACGAGGGCCGCGTGCCGCTCGATAGTCCGGTGCTGCCGATGATGGCGTACCGGCCCAACTGTCTGTTCACGGACGGCGCCGAGCATCTGCGCTTGCGCAAGGCGGTCACCGAGAGTCTCAGCCGGCTGAACCCCAGCCGACTGAGCCGGGACGTCGAGCGCATCGGCGGCTACCTCATCGACCAGTTCATCGAACGCGGCAGCGCGGACCTGCTCAACGAATACGCCAAGCTCTTGCCGCTGCTGTTGTTCAACCACCTCTTCGGCTGCCCCGGCGATATTGGCGACCGCCTTACGCGCGACATGTCGGCCATCTTCGACGGTGAGGACGTATTGCGGGCCAACGCCGACCTGACGGCTTGTCTGATGGAACTGGTCGCGCTGAAGCGCCGCCAGCCCGGCGAGGACATCACCTCGTGGCTCATCCAGCACCCGGCCGAACTCCGTGACGAGGAGCTCAAGGACCAGCTCGTCATGCTGATGGGCGCGGGGGTCGAGCCAGAACGTAATCTGATCGCCAACGCCCTGCTGCTCATACTGTCCAGCGACGGCTCCGGCACGGACCGGCGCGGTTCCGGGATGCTCGTCGAGGACGCCCTCGACGACGTGCTCTGGAACAGCCCGCCGATCGCCAACTACGCGACCCATTACCCCGTCCAGGACATCGACTTGGGCGGCGTGACGCTGAAGGCAGACACCCCCGTACTGATCAGCTTTGCCGCCGCGAACAGCGATCCGGCGCTGACGGACGCCCGTCAAACCTTGAGCAGGGGCGCCCATCTGGCCTGGGGCGCGGGGCCCCACGTCTGCCCCGCGAAGTCGCCGGCCCAGCTGATCGCCCTCACCGCGATTGAGAAGGTCCTCAACGCCGTGCCGGACCTCACCCTGGCGTTGCACCCCTCAGGGGTTGAATGGCGGCCGGGGCCGTTCCACCGGGCCCTGGTCTCCCTGCCCGTCCGGTTCACGCCGACTGCCGCGCGTCATCCCGCGACGGTCGGTCAGACACCTGTCTCGTCCGGGCCTATGACGTCCGATTCGTCTCCTGCCGCGTACCGTGACGCAGCGGGGCCGCAGAAGAAGGCGAAGGGTTGGTGGAGTTCCTTCCTGGACGTCTTCCGCGTATGACAAGGTGCAAAACAAGGGTATTTCGCTGTGACGGGAGCAACAGTTATCTGTGCATGGGAGCTAGATGCGGAAGGGTAGATTCTGGTCGGTAACCAGCAGCCCAGGGTAAGGATCTCTGCGTGAGCGCCATAGCCGACATAGTCAGGCTCCCAGTCGACCGCCGCGCTCTCATCTCCCTCCTCCGACGACTCAAGTCCCCGGAGGGACAAGCCCAGCCCTACGGTCTCCTGGGTGAGCTGAGGAGCATGGGAGACGTCGTACGCGCTCCCTGGGGCGGGCACTTCGTCACCGGCTTCGATGCGTGCAGTCAGGTGCTGCGCGGCCGCAACTGGCTGGCGCCCGACTTCGCCTGGCAGGGCCGCCGGGCGGACATCGGGCGCTGGGACGCCCCCGCCACGCGGGAGATGACCAAGGCCCTCTCCCGTCTCAACGCCCCCGAGCACACCTGCCAACGGCGCAGCCTCGGGAACCCCTTCGACCGGTCGACCATCCAGGAACTGACGCCGCACGTGGAGCAGGACGTCGCCCGACTCCTCGACGAGCTGGCCGAAGTACTGCGCAGCGGTGAGGCCGACTTCGTCAGCATCGTCAGCGAACAGCTGCCGATCAACACGATAGGCTCCTGGCTGGGCCTGCCGCCGGATGACTACGCCCGCATCCTGGACATCACCCACCGTCAGGTGCACGCGCAGGAGCTGATCCCCACCAGGAGCGAGCTCGACGTGTCCGCCGAGGCGACCGTCCAGCTCCGGACGTATTTCACTGGCCTGATCGAGCAGCGCCGGGCGAATCCCGGCGATGACGTGCTGTCCGGGTGGATACGGACCTGGGACGCGCTGGAGCCCGACCGCGCCACGGCGGACGAGACCCTCTACCGCCTCACCATGTTCGTCACCATCGCCTCGCTGGAGACCACCGCGACGCTCCTGTCAGTCATGGTGTGGCTGCTGGTAAGCGATCCCGGCCGGTGGGCGTGGCTCGGGGAGCATCCCGAACACATCGAAGCCGCCATCGATGAGGTCCTGCGCTACGACCCGCCCATCCACATCAACAGCCGTGTCGCCGCCGACGATACGATCCTGGCAGGTATCCCGATAGCGAAGGACAGCATGGTCCACGTCATGTACGGGGCCGCCAATCACGACCCACGGCGGAACGAGGACCCCGATGCTTTCGACATCCTGCGCACCGGCGACCACCTCACCTTCGGTGGCGGCGTGCACTACTGCCTGGGCGCGGCACTCGCCCGGCTCGAGGCGCGCACCCTGTTGATCCAGCTGCTGAATCGTTTCCCCACCCTGCGCATCGTCGCGCCACCCGTCTACGCGTCCCGTATGGTCTTCCGGCGTGTGACCTGGCTGGGCGTGACGACATGAGGCTCTCCATTCCCGACTTCCTGCACCCGTACGGGCGGCCAAGCACGGTGCGAACCGCGCGCGAGGGTTCTGTCCTGCGCGTGGAACTGGACTGTCCCGCAACCGGCAACGCTGTCACCGAGGACATGCTGGATGACCTGCTGACGGTCCTGACCGAGCCGGACCCCGAGGTCAGGGTGCTGGTGCTCAGCGGCGCCGGGGAGAACTTCTGCCTGGGCGGAGACCGGAACGAATTCGCCGACTGGCTCGACGAGGACCCCACCGGCCGCGGCATCCGGATCGCCGGCGACAAAGCACGCCGCGTCTGCGAGGCGATCTCGACCAACCGGGCCGTCACCATCGCCAGGGTGCAGGGAAAGGCCATCGGCGCTGGCCTGGCGCTCGCCATCGCCTGTGACCTGCGTGTCGGAGCCGACACCGCGGGATTCAGACTACCGGAGCTGGCGCTCGGTCTGCCCACCGCCTGGGGCGGCGTGCTTCCCCGACTGATCCACGAGATCGGCGCAGTGCGGGCACGCGAACTCATCCTCACCGGACGGGCTTTCGACGCGGCCGAGGCGCACGACCTGTCAATCCTGCAACGAGTCGTGCCCGAGGACGCCCTCGACGAGGCCGTCACCGCATGGACCAAGCCGCTCATCCGCCGGCCCGAGGCAGCCCTGCGCGTCACCAAGGCGCTACTCAACTCATACGCCGCCCCGACCCGCCTGGCCGACCCGTCCCTTCTGGACGCGGAGCTCATGGCCTCCGTCGCCGCCGCGACCCGCCGGGCCCACAACGCTGGCGGGACCGGGCCGATGCCGGTCCCGTAGGCCCGCCGCAGCCGGGAGCCCCTCGTCAGGGCTCAGCTCGTGGCACAGTTCGTGCGCTACCCGTCGCCGGGGCCGGTCCCCGCAGCTCCGCAGAGCCCCTGCGCCGCCCCGTCGTGTCGCGCGGTAGGGGACGGCAATTTGAACCTGGGGAATGCCTCACTTGGCTAAGGGCTGTCCCGTAACTGCTGGTCACAGGTGAGATGATCTTGCGGATAGCCCCGTTCACCGGGCTGAGCCCGCGCTCCTTCGGCAAGCTGGTGACCGCGCTGCGCCGTGAAGGTGCAGATCCAGTCCGCAAGGGTCGCCCGTGGGCTCTGCCGCTGGAGGACCGGGTGCTGCTCGTGGCGGCTTACTCGCGCACGAACTTGACGATGCGCCAACTCGCTCCGCTCTTCGGTATCTCGAAGTCCGCGGCCGACCGCGTCATCGACCACCTCGGCCCATCGCTCG
>NZ_JBITCU010000072.1:0-9700 GCF_044453545.1 Streptomyces sp. NPDC051664
CAGGACTTCACCCGGAATCGTCACAACAACCCAACTACCACATGAAACAGCGACGTTGCCTCGAATCCGGCAGTAGATAAATTACGGCTCCTGAGCTGCTTGTTTCCTCTTCGGGAAGGTTGTTCGCCGCGGATCGACGACCCCGAACTACGGGTCGTCGGGGCGAGGCCGGCGTAAGCGGCGAGGTGGGCGGCGGACGGGAACGAACTGCCGTCGCCGACGTCGATGAGGATCCTGGCTCCAGTCCTGACGCCGATCCCGGGCATGGACGTCAGGACCTTGGAAAGAGGGTGGGACTCCAGCAGTTCCTCGATCCGGGCGGCCAGGAGCTTTCGCTGGTCAAGCACTGCGGTCAGCGAGCCGGCGAGGCTCGGGACAATCAACGTGGCCGCGTCCGTGCCCGCGACGACGACGGACTGCTCGTCCAGGGCGGCGAAGATCTCCTCGACCAGTCGCTCGGCCATTCTCGGGGCCTTCGGACGTATCAAGGTCACGAGCCGTCGTCTGCCGGCCTTGCGGATCTGGGCCGGGGATCCGAACCGTTCCAGCAGCATCAGGACGGCCGGGTGCTGGATCCGCGGACCGAGAACCCGCTCCAGATGCGGGTGGATCTGCGTCATCAGCCCCCGCAGACGATTGGAGACTCTCGTTGCCTCGCCGGCCAGGTCGTCGTCGAACCCCACGACCATCTCCAGCTCGGCGATGGTCTCGTCCTCGAGATCGACCGAGCGAAGTGTGTGAGGCATGACGCGGGCCGCGTCCGCGATGACGAACGCGTCGCGGGCGTCGGTCTTTGCCTCGCCCGGATAAAGGTCCGCGATCCGCCGCATCGTCAGGCCAGGCAGATAGGCGACCGCGCAGTCCATGTCCCGGGCCACCGCCAGCGGCAGAGCACCGATCGAGGCCGGCTGATCGACCACCACCAGCACGGTCCCGTGCTTGGCCTGCAGCTTCCCGAACACCTCGCGGAGCTTCGGCTCGCTGTTGGGCAGCCGCTTGTCGAAGGCTTTCTTCCCGGCCGGCGTGACGGCGGTGGCGTGGTGTTCGCCCTTGCCCACGTCCAGACCGAGAAAGGCACCGATGTCGCTGACGTCGATCACGCGCTTCCTCCGGTCGTCCTCACCCGGCCGTCCCACGGCACCGATCGCCACATCCACATTACGAAGAGCCTCCCGACCTGCGAAAAGGCCGGTGGTCATGCCCCTAATCAGCGGTCTGTCGATGCCTCCGGAGCCGGTGACACCACCCCCCAAGACATGCGATCGACAGGGGGAGAAAGTCATGCCAACTCCGGAGGCCGGGCGCCCCATTGCGGGGCCACCAAAACGGTAATGGGGGGACGGCCGCACCGCGGCGTCCATCGCGGAGCGGACGGGCGTTGAGGAGTTCCTCGACGCACTACGAGGCTCGATCAAGGACCGTAGTTTCCGTCCGCTGCCGGTGCGGGAGCGGATGATCCCCAAGACGGGCGGCAAGTTGCGCCGCCTGGGGATCGCGACGATCACCGACCGGGTGGTGCAGGCGTCCTTGAAGCTGGTGCTGGAGCCGATTTTCGAGGCGGAATTTCTCCCGTGCTCCTACGGGTTCCGTCCGAACCGCCGGGCTCACGACGCGGTGGCCGAGGTCCGCCACTTCACGTCCCACGGGTATGAGTGGATCGTGGAGGGCGACATCAAAGCCTGCTTCGACGAGATTTCGCATCCGGCCTTGCTGGACCGAGTGCGGCTTCGGATCGGGGACAAACGCGTTCTTGACCTGGTGAAGGCGTTCCTCAAGGCGGGCATCCTCGGTGAGGATCGCGTGCTGCGAGAAACCAGCGCCGGAACCCCACAGGGTTCGATCTTGTCGCCGTTGCTCAGCAACGTGGCCCTCTCCGTCCTGGACGAGTACGTCGCCCATGGTCCGGGAGGACCCGGAAGCAGCAAGCTCGGCCGGGAACAGCGCCGCCGTCAAGGTCTTCCCAACTACCGTTTGTCGCGGTACGCGGACGACTGGTGTCTGATCGTCTACGGCACCGAAGGCGACGCCGAAGACCTGCGCGATGAGATCGCTGGGGTCTTGTCCACGATGGGCCTGCGACGATGGGCCTGCGCCTGTCCCCGGAGAAGACCCTGATCACCCGCATCGATGAGGGACTGGACTTCCTCGGGTGGCACATCCAGCGCCACCGAAAACGAGGAACCAGTCGGTACTACGTCTACACCTACCCCTCACGCAAAGCCCTCGCGGCTGTGATGGCCAAGGTCAAGACGGTGTGCCGGAAGATGGCCACGAACCAGCCGCTCGACACCCTGCTCATCCAGCTCAACCGGATGCTGCCGGGCTGGTGCGCCTACTTCCGACCCGGCGTGTCCAGCGCGACATTCCAATACCTGAGCTCGTACACATGGAGCCAGGTCATGAAATGGCTGCGCCGCAAACACCGCCGGATCACCTGGAAGGACCTCCGCCGCCGCTACTGCGGGGGTGGTTGGTGGCCGGTTGGGGAGGAACGGACGCTGTTCGATCCCGGAAAGGTGCGCACCACGCGCTACCGCTACCGGGGCGCGGCCATCCCCTCCCCCTGGCCGACCACGGCATGAGGACGATCATCGACAGCAAGGCGGGACTTGTGGAGCGCCCGGTGCCATGAAAGTGGCACGCCGGGTGCGGGAAGCGGCCCGAAGAAACGGCTCGATCGAAAGACGAGACCGCGCTTCGGGCCGACTTCACCACCCCCACCCTGCCGGCCCGGCAGGCCCCACCGGACCAGCACCCGGGCCGACGGCGGTCTTCGACCGCGGTGCTCTGTCACATCCCGCGCTGACCGGCATGACCTGCACCGCACTGACCGAGCTGACCGAGACCCTGACCGCCGACTGGCAGACGCTGCAGAAACAGGACCTCGCCACCCGACGCGACGGCGGCGAGCGACGCCGGGCCCCGGGCGGCGGCCGCAAAGCCAAACTCGACGTGGCGGACCGGGTCCTGGTCACCGTGCTGCAACAAAACCTCGCCCTGCCGCCTACCGTGCTGGCCCACCTCTTCGCCGTCAGCAAGGACACCATCCGCCACACCACCAGCGAGATCCGGCGGCTGATGGACCAGCACGCACACACACCCCGGCCCCCAGCAGCACACCTCAACACCCTGGCGGGACTCCTCGTTCACGCCGCCGCACACGGCGCGACCCTCACGGCAGAGACCAAACCAGCGAGTTGATTCTTTACGGGCCCTAAGTCACTCGGGTACGGCTTTCGCTCCATGCCCCGCATCTCCGCATGGACATGCCCAGCAGGCGGCCCGCGCGACGATCAGTACCACGATCGAGCGATCACGAACCGAGGAAGATCGGACTTAACGACCTCTCAGATGGCTCCACCGCTACAACACCCGACGCCGACACTCCCGCCTCGCACAGCAATCACCGATCGCCCTCGAGAACGCCTTCCACCTCACACCAACTACGCTGGCACCAGCCGCATAACCCGTGTTCAGGATTCGGGGTCAAGGCCCGGTCCACCACCACCAGTACCGCTCCGCATTGGTGGAATTGGCAGTAACCCGAGCCATCGCGGCGCAGTTCAGCCTCTTGCGGTCGCGTGATCAGCCCTGTTCTTCAGGAGGCCTCTGAGGACGCAGGTGTGTGAAGCAGCCGCTGCGTGAACAGTGCCGCCAGAGACATCGCGATGACCACGAGGCAGTACACGTCGGTGGTCGGGTGCAAGCCCACGGAGGTCGCTGCGAACCCCGCCGCAACGGCCGGGATGCTGAAGGCAAGGTAGGCGAGCACGTAGGCAGTGGCGAACAACCTGCCACGCTCCGTGGGTGTGGCGAGGCGTGCCAAGGTACCAAAGCATGCCAGCGCGGCCGCCCCGAACCCGACACCGGCGATGGCCGTCCCGGCGGCAGCAAGTGCCACGTGGCTGGTCTCGACGCCGACAAGTGAGACGACTGTGCCGACGAACAACAGGGAGGAGCCGATGGCCAGGACGCGATTGCCCTGTGTCGCGCGTAGCAGGAAAGCGGTGACGGCCCCAGTGCCGCACAGCAGTGTGACGACAAGGCCGCCAATAAAGTGGTTGGTAAGGCCGAAGAGCGACGCCGCGACTGAGGGGCCGAGGGAGAGGTACAGGCCGCCCAGGGCCCAGCTGGCGATGAGAATCGGGAGCAGGGCAAGCAAATCCCGACGCAGCCGGGGTGGCACTCCCAGCTTGGGCACGAGGGAGGCCACTGCCCCTGGGCGGGGAGCCGAGGTCTCAGGGGCGGCGAAAACGGCAAGAGCGGCCAGGGTCATAGCCCCGAGCAGCAGAGCGTAGATCAGGTGCGTAGGTGCGGGAGCGAATTGCACCAGGGCTCCGGTGCCCAGCGCGCCGAGTGCGAGACCGCTGATGGGGGCCACGCTATTGACGACGCCAGCACGGCCAGGGGCATGCGGCGGATTGAAATCGACCAGAGTGGCGCCGGCGGTGGCCATGGCCGCGCCGGTGGCAAGGCCTTGCACGGTACGGGCGACCATGAGCGCGACAACGTTGTCGGCGATAAGGAACAACACCAGGGAGAGTGACTCGACACCGATGGCTGCGAGTAGCACCGGACGACGTCCCACATGGTCGGACAGTCCGCCCAGGATGAGCAGGGACGCCAGCAGCCCGAAGACGTAGACCGCGAACACGATGGTCAGGGTCGTTGGGGAGAACGCCCAGTTGTGCTGATAGACGACGTACAGGGGGGAGGGTGCGCTCGATGCGGTTGTGAAGAGCACGAGAACCGCGGTGGTCGCCGTGAAGGCTGCGCCGCGCGGTAGGCACGAAGCAGCGACGGAGCGGTCAACTTTTGGCGCCGGGGCAAGGCGTGTCTCAGTCATCAGACCTGTTCGTTCGAGGAAAAAATACGACAGGGACCCTTCGATGTTAACGCAAAGATCAGTGCGATAGTGAAATGGGAATCGGTGCCATAGTAGGGAGGTGCCGAACTCTGTGCCGAACTCTGCTGACAAGTCCGCCCCATCCCGGCCGGGCGGCCGTTCCGCCAGGGTGCGAGCGGCTGTGCACCATGCCGCGAAAGAGCTTCTGAGCGAAGGCGACTACGCGTTTGAGACGCTCACGATTCCTGTCGTCGCCGCACGAGCCGACGTGCACCCCACCACGGTTTACCGCCGCTGGCGCACGATCCCGGAGCTGCTTGCAGACGTGGCGACCAGCAGTTTTAGCGGAGAGGTGGTCGTCCCGGACACAGGCAGCCTGCCGAGCGATCTTGAACGCTGGGTAGATGACATCATGACCGACCTGCAGGACCCCGATGTGCAAGCACTCATTCGGGCCGCTGTCGGCGCTGGCCCGGAAGCCGGAAGTGCCTGCATCACCGATCGACGCGCCCAGCTTGCCGCCATGTTGGAGCGTGAACGGTCTCGGGGCGGCGCGACCCCCGACCTTGAACAGGCGGCCGACCTACTCTTGGGACCCCTTTATTATCGCGCCATTTTCACGGGGCGACCTGTGGAAACTGGGTGCGAGAGCATGTTGGTCGCCTTGCTGCTATCCCTCCCGCCGCAGCGTGCTGGTAGAGTACTCGGTTGACTGCCCAAAGGTGGGGGTCTGTCATTCGTTCGGGCTCTGTCGCCCTTTCGGTGGTGACGGACGGAGCGTGGTTTGTGTCGTTGACATGACATGCTGGATGTCAACGAGCTTGTAGACGGTGTTGTTTTCTGGGCTATTGCCGCTGGTCATCGAGGATGTAGTCGATGAGGATAGGCGCGGATCACGGTGTTGGCGCGGACACCGCACGGGACGGCTGCCTGCCCAGGCTGCGGAGCAGGGGCGGCGCGTGTGCATGGCTATCACGAGCGGACGGTGGCCGACGTGCCGGTGAACGGTCGGTGTGTGGTGTGCCGCACGCGCGGCTGCCGTCCCGTCACACCTTCCGCGAGCAGATACCCGGGCTGCTCGAGCGTTACCAGCGTCGCACCGCCCGCCTGACCAGCAAGGTCAAGTCTGTGGTGAAGGAGTTACAGTAGCGGGGCGGGCCGGGTGCCGCCTGTTACCGTCTCTGGCCGTTCATCTATCGCGCCACACCGCTCTGCGTGCCCTGCTGCGGATCCCTTTGCCCAGGCCGCGGGCGCCCCGGGTGCTGGGTGTCGATGACTTCGCTTTGCGTCACCGCTATGCCACCGTGTTGATCGACGCCGAAACCCACGAGCGGATTGACGTGCTGCCCGGACCGCAGGGCCGAGACGCTCCAGGCGTGGCTGCGCGATCATCCCGGCGTCGAGATTGGGTGCCGCGACGGCTCCGTGTCTTACACCGATGCGATCCGCCGGGCTCGGCTCTGCCTGATGCCACGCAGGTCAGTGACAAGTGCACCTGTGGCACGGCCCCGCGCGGGCGGTCGAGAAGGCGGTCGTGGCCCACAGCGGTTGCTGGGCGCAGGCCGGGCCAAAGCGGCGGGAGCTGACACGCGAGCGCACCACCCTGGAACGCTGGCACGCCGTCCACGACCTGCTCGGCAAGGGAAGTGGGACTGCTGGACTGCGCCCGCTGGCTGAACCTGGCGCTGAACACCGTCAAACGGTACGCACGCGCATCCGAGCCCGACCGATTGCGCCGCCCGACCCAGTACCGCGCCTGCCGGGTCGACACCTACCGAGACCACCTGCGCCGGCGCCGGACGGAGGAACCCGGCGTGCCAGTCAAGCGCCTGCTCGAGGAGATCCGCGACCTTGGATACACGGGCAGTTTCAACCTGCTCTACAAGTACATCAACCAAGGTCGCCTGGAAGGCGACCGGATCACACCCTCACCGCGCCACGTCACCGCCTGGATCGCGACCCGCCCCGAGAACCTGCCCGATAAGGCCCGTGCTCACCTCGGCGAACTCCTCCTCGCCTGCCCCGAGACGACCACACTGGCCGAGCTCGTGCGCGACTTCGCCCACCTCTTGGCCGAGCGCCGCGGCACGGACCTCGACCCTTGGATCAAGCAGGTACGCGAGGCCGGTCTGCCCGAGCTGGACGCCTTCCTCAACGGTCTCGACCAGGACCATGACGCCGTTTTCGCCGGGCTCACCATCCCCTACAGCAACGACTCCACCGAGGGCATCAACACCAAGACCAAGATGATGTCGAGTAGCCGGGGGCATCTCAGCCCCCGGCTCGTAACAATCTCTCGTGCTCGATGCGCCAGCGCAGCTCCGCCAGCCGCACCAGTGTGGCCAGCGGCATCCCGGAAGGCAGGCTCGAGAGCCAGAACTGCACCGGCTCGCTCTCGCCGGCGGACCATTCGGCCAGCAGCCAGCGCTCGGGCAGTTGTGGACCGTCGCCGGCTGTGCGGACACCGCGTCCGGCGGGTCGGACGCGCAAGGCGACGAAGCGTGAGTGCATGCGCTTGAAGCCGCTTCGTCCCTGGCCCGGACGGGAGCTTCCTGCCAGGACACCGGCCTCGCAGCAGCCCGCCCGGCCGCGATGACCAGGTCTTTCATGGTCTGTGCAGGCTCGGGATACTGCATCTTCGGTGGCCGGCCGGTGCCCGCATAGGCGGGCTGGACGGGCCGGGCCCCGGCCCGATGGGCGGTGTGGCGGGAAGAAATGCCCACCGCATAAGGCTGGTTGCGTTCCTCCAAGCCCAGGCGGAAGGCGGCGGCATCACCGTACCGGCCTTGACCGGCGAGGTCGTTTCTTGGCAACCGCCGCGGCTCAGGCTCCGGCTGTTCTCCGCCGCCGTTCAACTCGTGGCCAGCGGACGACGCCGCACCCTCCGTCCGCCCGGCACCGACCCTGAACAGGCACGATCAGCGAAGCCCTCCAACAGTTCGCGGCCCTGCCAAAACCCGGCTGCCCAGCCGCATTCCGCCCCCACCAGCAGCACCACCCACCGGAGCCGTGAAGCCCGGCGCTCACCCGACGCGACAGCCGAGCCATCGCCACGCCCGAACACACACGCCGAAAGCGAATCAACCGCCAGCTCACACCAACAACTGATCACGAAAAATCGAGGTTAACGGCTTCACCCAATCAATCTCCATGCCGACCAGGACGCATACTTCTTTTGCACGCCATAATACTCGATTACCGATTCCAGAAAGGAGTCAGCGCCTGGGCGTCAAGGATTGCAACGCGGTCTCCATGGAAGTTACGACGGAGCCGAACTGACGCCTATCATTGGGTGACATATCTGAACGATCACGTAGAGTTCGCAAGTCCGCGAGGAGGCTTTCGAACTCCGCCCTGACTTGCGGATACAAATCATGTCCTCGGGCGATAGCGCCTCCGACTGAGGTGATCACGGAGAATCGAAAGTTCCGGAGAAATCCATCTTCTGGCGAGCCGAAATGCAAAATCTCTTGAATCGCCTCTATCGCCAAGGAAAACTTTTGCACTTTCTCATTATGCAGAATTCCCTGAGCGATACTCGGGGATATCCTCGGTCCCTTATCGATAAAATTCGCCAGATTTACCGCTGCGGCGTATTCTGAAAACTGCGCCTTGAACTCATGTGGATGAATTCGGCTGCCACTGGAAGCTCCCGATGAGTAGCGGACCTCAAGCAGTGCTAGGGGGGTGGACCGATCCACCCGGTCCATGTCGACGTAATCTCTTTTCATTCCATGTCTTTCGGGACTGACCGTGCCACCGTCCTGCCTACTACCTGTCATGACGTACCTCAAATAGTCGCGAATGTTAAGCGTGGCATCATTCGAGCCTGCAAGCGGAATACCTAGAACGTCCGAATTTGAATTAAATTTGCTTTGCTGATAGCCCTGAAATCTAATGAAATCGATAAATTGTGCGGCGAACGTTTCCGAAATGTATGCGAATCTTCTCTCGAAGAATGCCCGAACCTGTGGATTGACCTCTCGCAGAAGTTGGTGAAAGTAGTTTCTGTTTGCCACCGGAAGCCAGTTCTTAGTCAACATTTTTCTAGCTTCCCCAGTGCGAGGATTAAGCGCTCCGAGATAAGTCATAGGAAAAGCTGCTGCGTGATTGGCGAATAGCCACGCGTATCCGGCGACTTGGCTGACCCCTTCAAGGTCCTGAAGGAATGGCACGTCTCCGGGGTTGACCGTGGTTCTCAGGATTTCTGCGGCATAATGGGCGGCTACCTTCTGGCCGAATGACCGGCTCCAGATAAAAAGCGGGACAGCGGCTTGTTTTGCGAGTCGGCCCTGTGTCGTGTCGAGGAATTCCATTAGCCCGCTGACCGGTACGCCGAAAGTGTACTGGCTGTATGCGGGATGGTCCGGTCCCGTTGGCGCGGGAAATATCGTTGCGCTCAGGCCGAGTTCGGTGAATTTCCATCCGTGCCTTGCGAGAACTTGTGCGAAGGGGAGGCGACGGCTGTTTTGATCCGTAGCATTGAATGCCTGGCGGGTTGTTTCGAGAAGCCGCATTGCGTCAGAGATCGTTACAGCGTCCGACCGGTCCGTCTCTTCGGGAAGTATCCTGATCAGTGGAAGAACGATCTCGGGAATAGCCACTGATACGCGTTCCGGTTGTATTCGAGGTTGCGCCTCCGTTGCTTTCTGTGCAGAAGGATACAGTGTGGTGCCGGCCTGCCAGAAAGTTGATGTATCCACGACGATTTTAGTCCCGGACGGATGCGTGGCGAGCAGTTCTCCCGGGTAAACGGGTTCGGGGAATTCGAGGGGGTGTGCGTCTTCGATTTCTCCGCTGCCGAAGCCGTACTGGTGGGTGGTGGGTGGGTCGGTGAGGGCGTGGGCGGTGGAG
>NZ_JBITCU010000073.1:0-9415 GCF_044453545.1 Streptomyces sp. NPDC051664
GCCCGCAAGGCCAGCGCCTGGGCCGATGTCGCCCGCCGCGTCCACCGCTCCAACACCGCCCGCTCGTCATCAGACAGCAGCAACGGTTCCAGCTTCGGGCCCCGACGAGGAACTGACGCACCAGCAGCAGAAATCACGCAACCACTAACGATCAACTACCGGCGCAGGACAACCAGCGGCAGGGGCGCACACGGCGCTCTCGTGTTTACGCGGCGAGGCGTTCGGCGAGGGCCTTGGCCTTGGTGGCCGCGTCCTGCAGGGCGCGGTCGCGGGAGGTTTCGAAGAGCGGCACCAGTTCGGCCATGGCCGGGTTGTGCGGGGCCATCGTGAGTTCCGGGACGATGAAGTCGAGGTCCAGGGCGAGCATGTCGGCGAGGGTCGCCGTCAGGTAGTTCTGCACGTACTCGTAGGGCTCCTTCGGGGTGCCGGGCGCGTAGGAGCCGCCTCGGCTGGCGACGACGGTGACCGGGGTGCCCTTGGCGGAGGGGTTCTCGCCCGAGGTGCGGCCGTGGAGGATCACGTTGTCCAGCCATGCCTTGAGGGTCGACGGGATCGAGTAGTTGTACATCGGCGCGCCGATCAGCACCGCGTCCGCCTGCTCCAGTTCGTCGATCAGCTGGAGGCGTTCAGCGAAGGCGGCGGCCTGCTCGGGCGTGTGGGCGTTCGGATCGGCGAAGCCCGCGGTGTGTGCGGCGGCGGTGATGTGCGGGACGGGGGCGACGGAGAGGTCGCGGTAGATCACCGTGCTCTCCGGGTGCTGCTCTTCCCAGGTCTTGCGGAAGGTCTCCGTGACGGCGCGGGAGGCGGAGGCGCCGCCCGGGAACACGGAGGAGTCGATGTGCAGCAACGTGGCCATGGATTATCTCCAGTAGGGGGTGACATGACAGGGCGGGCGCCTGCGGCGGGTGCCGTGGGGCTCCTGGTCGGTGAGGGCGATGGGGCCGGCAGTCAGGCCGGCGGCCGGGGGCGCAGGACGCCGTCGGGGTCGTAGCGCTTCCACAGGTCGGTAACGCGGGTGCCGGTCGGTCCGGGGTAGGCGCGTGTGAACGTCGTCTTGTCGGGATTGCTCTCGAAGTTCACGTAGGCGCCGTCGGTGTGTGGGGCGAGGGGCGCCCAGGCGGCGGCCAGCGTGGCGCGGTCGTCCGGCGGGAACGCCGAGGCGATGACGAGGGTGTTCTGATGGCGGTGTGTGAACGCCATGGCAGAGGGGGCCGGGTCGTGGGCCGCGCCGCCGAGCGAACGCAGCTGGACCAGGACCGGGTCGGGGGCGGCCGACGCCGCGACCAGGGCGCGGGCGGCGTCCGGGGTCATGTCGGTGAGCAGCCCGTTGGTCGAGCTGGAGCACATCTGCCCAGTGTTGGTGTGCAAGTGGAGCGGCGGGACCAGCTCTGTGTAGGAGACGACATGGGCCTGCTGGGCCATTACGTCACCGATGCCGAGCAGCGGTTCGATGGCGTCGCGGATGACGGACGGGCTGTCCGAGGCCACGACAGCGGTGATGAACGCGGCGGTGGCGGCGCCCTGCGAGGACAGCATCACCGCCGTCGACAGCTCGCGCGGCGCCCGCGCCATGACGGCCTCCCAGCGCCGCAGCGTCTCCCCGGCCGGGTCCACCGCCGCGACCAGCTGCGCATAACCGACGTCACGAAGCTCCATGGCCTCGATCTCGAAGGCCACCGCGATCCCGGCACCCGCGCCGGCCCCCCGCATCACCCACAGCAGGTCAGGCTCGGCATCGGCATCGGCGCGCACGGCCGATCCGTCGGGCAGGACGACCTCGACGGCGCGGACGTGGTCGACGGTGAGCCCGTACTGCCGTACGAGCCATCCGACGCCGCCCCCGGTGGCGATGCCTCCGACACCGACGTTGCCGTGGTCGCCCGAACTGACGGCGAGCCTGTGCGGGGCGAGCGCCTGGGCGACCTGGGCCCAGCGGGCTCCCGCCTCGACACGGACCAGACGGGAACCGCGGTCGAGGACGTCGACTCGGTGCAGCGCGCTCAGGTCGATGACGAGGCCGCCGTTGTTGGTGCCGCTGCCGGACAGGCCGTGCCCGCCGC
The DNA here is from genome assembly GCF_044453545.1 of Streptomyces sp. NPDC051664. Taxonomy (NCBI): domain Bacteria; kingdom Bacillati; phylum Actinomycetota; class Actinomycetes; order Kitasatosporales; family Streptomycetaceae; genus Streptomyces; species Streptomyces sp. NPDC051664. The sequence continues at coordinate 2,061 of NZ_JBITCU010000073.1, forward strand.
TGCGGACAGCCACCCGCAGCCCCGTCTCCCGCGCGAGCCGCAGCGCCGCCGCGACATCGCCCGCGGACTCGGGCAGGATGACGGCGGCTGGGTGGCCCACGGTGGTGTAGGTGGAGCGGAGCAGCGAGTAGCGGTGGTCGTCGGGCGTGACCAGCTTGCCGGCGAGCTCGGCCGGCACGGTGGACAAGGTGCCGTTCATCGTCCACTCCGGAGGGCGCCGACGCGCTCGCGCACCGCGGGCACGACCTCGGCGGCGAAGAGCGCGACCTGCTGCTCGGGGTCAGTGGCGGGCCAGAAGACGAAGGTGTCGAAGCCGAGTTCCACAGCCCACTCGGCGAGGGTGTCTGCCCACCGCCGCACATCGCCGACGAGCCCCGGTCCGTCCCCGTGGTCGCCGATCACGCCGATCACGTTGTAGACGCGCCGGAGCGTTCTCGGATCGCGGCCTGCGTCGGCGACGGCCTCGTCGATGATCCGCTGACGTGAGGGCACCTCCTGCGGCGGGACGTAGATGTTCAGCGGAGAGATCCAGCCGTCGGCCAACCGGCCGGCGACGGCGAGCATCCGCGGCTTCTGAGCGCCGAGCCAGAGCTCGACGGGCCTCGGGGACACCGGTCCGGCGCGGTAACCGCCGACGGCGTGGTACTGGCTGTGCAGTCGTACGACGCCCCCGGACAGGGCCGCGCGCAGGAGCCCCAGGGACTCCTCGGCGAACGCCACCATGTCCTGTCCGCTTCGCGCCGCTCCGCCCATCGAGGCGATGGCATCGGCAATGCCGCCCCCGCCGACACCGAGCTGGATCCGTCCGTCGGTGAGCACGCTCAGCGACGCGGCGGCCTTGGCGAGCATCACCGGCGGACGCAACTGCAGGTCGGCGACGTCGGTAAGGAAGGAGATGCGGTCGGTGCCCGCGGACAGATGCGTGATCAGGGTCCAAGTGTCGAGGTGGCCGGGCTGGTAGGGGTGGTCCTGGACGGCGAGGTAGTCCAGGCCCGAGTCCTCCGCCGTCCGTGCGAGGCGCCGGGTCTGCACCCAGGCCTCAGCGGAGGGGTCGAGGCTCACTCCGAAGGAAAGTGGGCGTCCGTAGTCGGTCATGCGTCTACGTTGCGCCGGATCACCCCACCGGCAAAACGTCGGGTAAGGTGCTAATCTTTTGTAAGTGAACTCCATTCATGACGACACCTGCCCGAGCTTCGAGGGCACCCTCGAACTGGTCGGACGCCGCTGGACGGGTTCGGTACTGCAGGCCGCCGACCGTGGAGCCCGGCGCTTCGGCGAGTACCGGGCGATGATCGACGGCATCTCCGACCGGCTGCTCTCCCAGCGCCTGAAGGAACTCGAGGCCGCGGGCCTCATCGAGCGCACCATCATCCCCACCACGCCCGTACAAGTCCGCTATCAGCTGTCCCCGGACGGCCAGGCACTGGTGGACGCCCTGCTCCCGCTCGCGCAGTGGAGCATGCACCGCTCAGGACCCAGAGGCGCGGGACGGGTTCCATCGTCGACGTAACCTCCGGCCACGCGCGTCCAGGAGGCGCACACACTCACCCTGTCGACACCGAGGCGCCCAGGCCGTCGGCGAGCACGGCGTTCAGTTCGGTGCGGGAGACGATGCCGCGCTCGGCGAAGATACGGCGCCACCAGACGTGGAGACCACCCTCGTCGGACGCCAACTCCAGGCCGCCGTCCGCCGCGGTGACGGCCCCAAGCCGATACTCGTGGATCAGTCCGCCGAGATTGTCGCGGCGTTGGATGCGTTGCGCCAGGAAGGGGATGACGTGCGGGTCGTCGGCGGGAGGTCGAAGATCGAGGGCGCGGTGCGACCGCCTCGGCGGCGTACCGAGCCGACCGCACGGGTCCGCTCGGTACGCCGCAGTGAGCATCGCGGCCGCCTAGGGTCTTTCGTTTGGATCAGGCTGGATCAGGGAGCGGGGTCTGGTGCGTGGAGCTGCAAGGCGGAGGAAGGAGCCCACTCGGAGCGAATGGGGCCTCCCCTGCTCGAGCGAAGCCGAGAGCTTGGGGAGAACTGACGACAACGCCGCAGATGCGCGTGCCAGGCCCCCGCGAGCCCAGCATGATCCGAACGAGAGGCCCTAGTCGCCAGACGCGCCCCAAGCTCTCCGCATCGGAGTCTCGACGGCCACCGCTGCCCCGCGGACGAGCACCGGACGCGTCGGTGAAACGGCTCGTTCCTAAGCGACGGTGAGCACGATTTTGCCCTGGATGTGTCCTCGGGCTGCGCGTTCGTGCGCGGCTCGGGCATCCGCGAGCGCGAACGTGCTGTCGATCGCGACGCGGACCGCGCCCGCGTCGAGCAGGCGTCCCAGTTCTGCGAGCTGCGCGCCGTTCGAGCGGACCGTGGTGCCCGTGACGGTGACGCCCAGCTCCGCGTTCTCTTCTTCGTCGAACTCTCCGAAGAACACGGGGAAATGGGAGCCGCCGCGCTTGAGGGTGCGCAGGAAGCGCTTGCTGTCGGGGCCACCGACGGCGTCGAGAACGAGGTCGATGTCGTGCACGAGTTCCTCGGGACGGCTCTTGGTGTAGTCGATGAACTGGTCGGCGCCGAGCTCACTCAAGAACGATTCATGCGCGCCCGACGCCACCGCGATGACCCGTGCACCCTTCCATTTCGCCAGCTGCAGCGCGAAGTGCCCCACGCCGCCCGCGGCGCCGTTGACGAGCACCGTCTTGTGGGCGTCGAGTGGCACCGGACGATGCTGCGCCGCCTGGAAGCCCGAGGGGTGATCGTGTCCGACCTCGATCAGGAACTGCCACGCGGTGAGCCCGGACATGGGCGCCCCGGCGGCGTGCACGTGATCGATGCCGGCCGGCTTGAGCGCGAGGTCCGCCGCGGGCGCGGCCACGTACTCGGCATAGGTGCTGCCATCGAAGCTGGGGAAGCGAAGGAGACCGAAGACTTCATCACCGACGGAGAAGCCATCCACATCCGCGGCGACGGCCTCGACGACGCCCGACAGGTCCGTCCCCGGGATCGCGGGCAAGCGGAACTTCGGCCGCGCCTCCACAGGCAGGTTGGACATCCCGTCGCGCAGGTACCAGTCGGGGGGGTTGACGCCGACCGCATGCACGCGAACGAGCACCTCACCCGGCCCCAGATCGGGAATCGGCACCTCGTCGTAACGCAGAACTTCAGGACCGCCGTGCTCATGGAGCCGGACCGCCCTCATCGTGTGTGTCGGCATCGTTCTCTCCTGCCCGCGCTGCGGGATAGACTTATTCGGATCAGTGATCCACATAAACGGACCACTGATCCGAATATATGGACCACTGATCCGAATAGTCAAGAGGGACAGATGCGCGCCGACGCCAGGAAGAACCGCGACCACCTGCTCGCAGTAGCGGGCACCGCCATCACCGAGCAAAGCGTCGACGTGTCACTGCGTGACATCGCGCGCAGAGCCGATGTCGGACTCGCGACGCTGCTGCGTCACTTCCCGACGCGCGAGGCGCTACTCGATGCCCTGCTCCGCACGAGCTTCGACGAGCTGACCGCCAAGGCAGGCGCCCTCGAAACGTCCAGCTCGCCCGACGACGCTCTCGTTTCGTGGCTACGCGGCTGCGTCGCGTGGACAACCGAGTATCGGGGCGCGATCGTGCTGATGGCAGCCGCCATCGAGGACACCGAGTCCGCACTCCACGCTTCGTGCGTCACTCTGCGCGCGGCCGGTGCGCGGCTCCTCACCCGTGCCCAGGCCGCGGGCATGGCGCGGACCGACATTGATGGCGCCGATTTGTTCGCGCTGGTAACGGCGCTCGCTTGGCTCGGCGATCAAACCTCGCTCGCGCCACGCGCCGATCACCTCTTCGACGTTGTCGCAAGCGCGATCCTGACCAGCACAGCAAGCAGCGACACCGAAGGGGGAACGCCGCCCTCGCACCCGTAGCTGAAATCGTCACACACCCGGACCGGCGAACTCGGCCGCGCGCTCGGCAAGAGCGGATCGACGCCGAGTTCGCCAAGGCGGTCAAGGTCACCAGCATCGAGCCTCGCGCTCCCCGGGAACGGACCACGACCGCTGGAAAGCGGCTGACGAAGGCGGAGGCGCGCTAGCCACGCCGGTCGGCTCCTGACAGACAGTCCTGCCCTCCGTCGTCGTCCTCGTCCAGCCCGGGCGCGTCCGCATCGCGCAGGGGCCGCAGCCCCTCGCCCGGCCCACCAGCCGCGAAATTGAACTGGTAGCGGCCCATGAAGTTGATGTGCCTGTCCTTCAGCGGAGACAGGCGGGCCACGTCCTCGTCCATGAGGTGGTGGCCCTCAGCGCAGAACTGGGCGACGGCAACGTCTGGACAGCGGGTGTTCCAGAGCACCACGGCATTGAGGACGAGCCCCAGGCCGGCCAACTGATCTTCCTGCCCATCGCGGTATGCCTGCCGGATCTCGCCCCGGCCGCCGTGGCAGATGGCGCGAGCAAGGCGGTGGCGGGATTCCTGGACCGTGACGACTTTGCTATCGAGGTGCAGGCAGTTCCCGTCGACGTGCCCGACGGCCAACTCCCGCCCTCCCGATAGCGCAAGGTACCGGGGCAGCGCGTGGGGCAAGTCCGAGGGCCGCTGCGACGAGTCCGTGGCTACCACGAGCCGACTGAGGGGTGCCCTCCGTCATCGGCCTTCTCCGGGGTGGACCAGTCGAAGGAGCCGTCGAACCTGTCGTAGAGCTTCTTCCGTGACCACACGTCCCGCCCGGCGCTGTGCGTCGTCGGTCGTCTCAGGAGACTATGGAAGCACCAGAAAGGCACGAAAAACATCCCAGCGCTGCAGCTCCAGGGCCTGCGCTGGGCGCGCGTCGCCCTGGCAGGTGGAAGGAGCACCTGGGATGAGTGAAGCGGGATCTTTCAGTGCTGACAGCGACTCGTCCGACCTCCGGCTGGAGCTGCCGAGCGGGGTGCTGGATGCGCTCGGTGTGGCGGTGGTGGCGCTGGATACGGCCGGGCGGTTCGTGTTGTGGAGCCCGCAGGCCGAGGAGCTGTTCGGCTACTCCGCGGAGGAAGTGCTGGGCCAGCACGCGGCTCAGCTGTTGGTCCATGACCCGTACATGGACCTGGTGGCCGGTAAGTGCGAGCAGATGATGGAGACCGGCCAGAGCTGGGCCGGGCTCATTCCCGTCCGGAACAAGGACGGCAGTACGAGACTGGTGGAATTCCGCTACAACCGTCTGCCGGACAAGCAGGGCGACTTCTACGCTCTGGGTATCGCCACCGATGCGTCGACGCTGCGCAAGGTGGAGCAGGACTTGGCGTTGTCCACGCAGCTGATCGCCCAGTCGCCGGTCGCGTTGGAGGTTCTGGACACCGATCTGCGTTATGTGGCTGTCAATCCGGCGATGGAACGGATACACGGCCTGTCTGCCGAGGACCACCTCGGCCGGGGCTTCCGCGATGTCCTGCCCTCCGCCAGTGTCGACGCGTCCGAGGCGGCAGTCAGAGAAGTGCTCGAGACCGGACGCCCTCAGGTTGACAGGTACACCATTGGCCGCACCCCGGCTGACCCTGACAACGATCATGCCTGGTCTGTCTCCGTCTACCGGTTGGAGGATCCCAACGGTCAGGTTCTTGGTGTCGCCACGTCGGTGGTGGATGTCACCGATCGGCACGGCGCGATCACAGCGGCGGCCCAGGCCCGGCAGCGCCTGGCCCAGATCGCCGAGGGCTCCGCCCGTATCGGTACCACCTTGGACATGAAACAGACCGCCCGCGAGCTGGCTGACGTCGCAGTGCCCGAGCTCGCCGACATCGCGGTCGTAGACGTACTCGACTCCGCCCTGGACGATCGCCGCCCCGCGACGCCCGACAGCGGCCCGGCGCTCTTTCGCACCCTCGCTGTGAAGGCCGCCTACCTCGCCGAGGCGACCGGCGCCGCCGGCACGGCCGACCAACGAGTCAGCTATGACGCCGAGCGACTGCCCACCCAATGCGTACGGACCGGTCAGCCAATCATGGTGACTCGCGTGGACGAGTGGGATCTGGCGCGCATCGCCCGTGACGCCGGAGCCGCCGCTGTCCTGGCCAGTGTCGGCATCCACTCATATCTCGCGATACCGCTGGCCGCCCAAGGCCGGGCACTCGGCGTCCTGGGGCTGATGCGCGGCCGCAATCAACTGCCCTTCAACGCGGACGACGTCACCCTGGCCGGTGAGCTCGCCGGCCGAACTGCAGTGTCCCTCGACAACGCGCGCCTGTACCAAAGCGTCCGCAACACTGCGGTGACGCTCCAGCGCAGCCTGCTGCCCCAGCCGACGCCACCCGAGAGTCTGGAGGTCGCCACCCGCTACCAACCTGCCGGAACCTCTACCGAGGTCGGTGGCGACTGGTTCGACGTCATCCCCCTCGCGGAGGGCAAGACCGCGCTCGTGGTGGGTGACGTGATGGGCAGCGGCATCGATGCGGCCGCCACGATGGGCCGCCTGCGCACCGCCACCGCGACCCTGGCTGACCTCGATCTCCCGCCCGCCCAGGTGCTGCAACGCCTCGACAAGATCACCGCCGGTCTGGACCCTTACATCGCCACCTGCATCTACGCCGAATACGACCCGCACAGTGACCGGTGCCGAATCGCCGTAGCCGGACACCTGCCCCCCGCACTGACACCTGCAGGCGGGTCCCCCGAACTGCTCGACCTACCATCTGGTGCACCCCTCGGGGTCGGCGGCGTCCCCTTCGAAACGACCACCGTGCCCTTGCGCCCCGGCGATCAACTGGTCCTCTACACCGACGGCTTGGTCGAAACACGCCGCGACGCCATCGACGAACGCCTCGACCTCCTCCTCCGCGTACTCGACGGCCACGACCTTTCCCTGGAAGAAACCTGCGACCGGCTCCTGGGAACACTGTGTAATCCGGACGACCACGACGACGTGTCCGTACTCATCGCCCGACCCAGACCGCGGACCTGACTCACTGCGGACGTCGGCCGGCCGGGGACAGGTCTTGGTGTGCTCCAGCGCTCACTTGACGGCGGGCGTGTACCGAACCGTTGCTCGGGTCGGCACTGTCGCCTCCCAGATCAACTTCCTTTCCCTCCATTACTGTTCCGCCGGTCTCTTGCCCCCGCCGTGCAAGCTGCACGGCCGTACCGGTATCGCAATCCGTCGTATAACCGCGAGAAGAACACACTTCTGGCACGGCGGTCTCACGGATGACGGTCGTATGCCGTCCTGGCCGCGCAGGACTGCAGGAAGAACCTTCCCCCACTTCGCGGTACGTCGCGCCGCCTACCAGCGCCTGACCCAGCGCGACGTCAAGCTGAGCTTGTTCCGCTTTGACGGACACCATTGGTGTGGTGGTCAGGCTGCGAGTGCGGTCTCGTACTCGGCGGGGCTGAGGTAGCCGAGGCTGCTG
>NZ_JBITCU010000074.1:0-8862 GCF_044453545.1 Streptomyces sp. NPDC051664
CGCCGGATACGGAGACTTCCGTCCCACCAAGACACCCTTCCTCGGATCTGCAAGATCCATTGTCAGAGTGTCCACACCACCGGGGTCGCCTCACACCTCGCGGCAATGGCCGTTCAGGAACGCGAAAAAGGGGTGACGCGGCAGACACACCCGACCTCGTGGACCTCACCCCGGCAGAAATCCGTCGCCTGCTGGCAGTTGAACCCCGCCGCCCTGCACGACGCGATCACGCAATGAGCTGGTCGCACTGGAGACGCCGCCACCAAGCACGCGCCCGACACTGCCACTACATGCGGCGCGGCCACCCGTTCGCGGGACGGTCCACCAAGACCGCCCCGCACCCAAACCCACCCCGCTACAATCCCCACACTCAAGCCGTTAACCAGCGGTAATGGAGAAGTCCGGCTGGAGTATTAGGCCAGTGCGATCGAGGCCGCCGCCGCCCGACGAGTAACGTTCGGTGATCGACATAACGTTCCGTCACAAATGTTGGACTGGTGCGCCACAAGGGGTTCCGTCGGCCCGTACCAGCGAAGCCACTCGTAAGAGCCTGCCCGGTCCGGGGGCCTCAGGCGGCTTCCGGTTCGGCTTCTCCTAGAATCGGGTGAGGGGGTTGCTGGCGCACTTGGGGGAAGTAGGACTGGTAGCCGAGGCCGTACCGGCCGTAGAGCAGAACGGCTGCGCACAGGGTGACGGAGATCCCGGCCGACAGCAGGATGATGCTCAGCAGCGGGACGCGGCCGGCGAGGATTGAGACCAGTGCGCCGCTGACCGGGATCGACAGCAGGTTCACCGCCCCGACGATCCCCATGATCTTGCCGAGGTGCTCCTTGGGGAGGACCGTGCTCCGCATCGTCCTGACGTAGACGTTGAAGCCGCCGTCGAATGCGATGAGGAGGCAGTAGGCGGCGGCGTAGACGAAGAAGCCCGGGGCCAGTCCGAGGGCGAAGCCGCTGCCGATCATCATGGCGAGCGAGAGCCGGCCGACGAGAGCTACCCCTCTGCGCCGGACGAGAGACGGGATGGCCGAGAACACGGCGAGGGCCAGGAGGGCGGCTGCGGATTGCATGCCGCCGAAACTCGACGATCCCCGCCCGAAGTGCTGCACCACCACGGCCACGCTGATGGCCAGGGCCGTCCCGTAGACGAAGTTGACGACCCAGGTCAGCCCGCTCAGGTAGAGCACCTCGCGCCGTTTCAGGAGGACGGCGAACGCGGCGCGGTTGATGGTAATGATGCGGGCCACCGAGGCGGAGTTCATCGCCGAGGCGTCCGCCACCCTCAGCAGTGCCATGTTGGCGCCGGAGACCGCGAAGAGGGCCGCGCATGCGATGAGCACGTACTCGATGCTGCCGAGCCGGTAGAGCAGGGCCGCCAGGGCCGGTCCGGCGACCTGGGACGCCTGCTCGACGCCCTGCACGAGCGAGTGGGCGCGGGGAAAGTCTTTCGGGTCGAGGTTGTTGGGGATGGTCGCCTCGATGCCCAGGAAGTTCACGACGTACCCGACGGACATGCACGCCATCAGCACCACCAGGGTGCCGAAGCTCCCGAAGACGTGCAGGGCTCCGCCCGCCGCCAGCAGCACCACCACGCGGCCGGCGTCCAGAGCGAGGAAGACCCGCTTGAGTGGCAGGCCGTCGATGAGTGCTCCGACGACCGGGAATCCGATCACCCGGGGCACCCACTCGATGACGAACGCCACCGCTGCGTAGCTGGCCGAACCCGTCGCGTCGAGCACCGCCAGCGGCACCGCGAACAGGAGGAACTGGTCACACAGTGATCCCAGGGACCGCGAGATCATGAAGAAGCCGAAACCGAACTCTCTGGCCCTCACTCAGTCCACCGCGAAGATCTCGGCCACGATCTCGCGGGCCTGGACGAGGTTGTCGGTCAGCGGCTCGCCGCCGTAGGCGACCTCCCGATCGGGCCAGGTGAAGCGGACGAAGCCCTCCCTCTCACGCCAGGAGGTCAGGGGCAGCACGCGGTCGCCGACCTGTGCGGTGATCGAGTAGAACTTGATGTCCGGGGAGTTGAGGATGCCCGCGGACTTCCGCACCTCGGTGAGGGTCCCCGAGGGTGCCTTGAGGAAGGCTACGGCTGCGATGCCGCGAGGTGTGAGCTTCTCGTGGTCCGCCTCCTGCCCGAGGTAGGAGCGTACGTGCAGCTCGTACGGGTTCACCCCATAGACGTCCTCGACCAGGTCCAGTATCGAGTCGCCGCCGGTGCGCGCGGCGACCTCGATCACCCTGATATCGCCGTCGACGCCGACCTTGGCCTCGAAGTGGGCGACGCCGTATTCGATGCCGAGGACCTCGCACGCCCTGAGGGCCCAGTCGATGAGCGCGGCGTTCGCGGTGTGCACCGACGGTACGACGTGGCCGAGTTCGACGAAGTAGGGCTCCTCGCCGAGCTGCTTGTCGGTGACCGCGAGGACGAAGCGTTCGCCACCGAGGTGCGCGACCTCGACACTGACCTCGTACGGGTAGTCGATGTACTCCTCGATCTGGAAGAGGTCCTCCGGGGAGTTCGCCTGCCCGCTCAGCGACTCGACTGCGGCCACCGACCGCTCGTAGATGTCGGCGAGGTCCTCGGCTCGGTCCACCTTGATCACGCCAAGGCTGCCGGCCATCTGCCGGGGCTTGATGACGACGGGAAAGGCGAATTCGCCGGCCAACTGCTCGAGTTCCGCGTACGAAGTGAAACCCGCGAACTTGGGCACTGGCACGCCGGCGTTGGCGAACGCCTGCTTCATCGCCAGTTTGTCGCGGCACAGCTCGACGCTGCGCAGCGGGTTGTGGGGCAGGCTGAAGTGGCGTGCGACCAGGGCCGCGGACGTCACGGTGAAGTCGTTGGTGGGCACGACCGCGAACGGCTTGGCCCCCGTGCGACGTGCGTGCTCCTCAGCCGCAGCGATGATGGTGTCGTGGTCGGCGATGTCGGAGTACAGACTGCCGTCGAAATACCGCAGACCGGGCGCTTCCTTATGCAGCGACACGGTGAAGACCGGCCGGCCCGACGCGGCACGCAGGGCCCCCGCCAGGCTGCGCTCCCGCAGCGACACGTCAGCCCCGATAATCAGGACGTAATCTTCCACAGTTCTCTTCCTCTGTTCCTGCTGTGGGTGTTCCCGGCTTCACAGAACCTTCGACGCGCTCCAGCCGCCGTCGACGAAGACGGTGGAGCCGGTGACGAATGTGGCGTCGGGGGCGGACAGGAAGCGGATGGCGCGCACGACGTCGGCCGTCGTGCCGAAGTCCGCGACAAGCTGCCCCCTGCGGATGCGGTCCATCTGGTCGTCGTCCGTGAAGTACTGCTCCGTCAGTGGGGTTCTGATGACGCCGGGCGCCACGGCGTTCGCCCGGATGGCGAACTGCGCGTAGTCCACGGCGAACTGCTTGGTCAGCCCGATGACGGCGTGCTTGGAGGTGACGTATGCCGTCCGGTTCGGCTCGCCCAGGAAGGCTGCGACCGAGGCGACGTTGACGATGGCACCGGCGACCGACGCCCCGATCAGGCGCTCGCAGAACGCCTGGCTCGCCACGAACACGGACGTGGTGTTGACGTTGAGGATGCCGCGGAACTCCGTGTGTGACAGCTTCCTGGTGTGGCAGATCTCCCTCTGTCCCGCGCAGTTGACCAGCAGGTTGACGTCGCCGGGGGTGAAGTCCACGCCGACGACACCCGCCAGCCGGTCGAAGTCGGTGATGTCCAGCGCCACGTGTGAGTAGGCGGCCGGCAGGCTCATGTCGCCCTCGGTCCGGTCGATCCCGAGGACCCGGTAGCCGGACTCCAGCAGGCTCGCGCAGGTGGCACTGCCGATGCCGCTGGCGGCTCCGGTGACGATCGCCGTCTTGTCTTCGCCGGCCATCAGGCGCTCCTAACTTGGAATGTCACGAGCAAAATGTCGCGACGGCTCGGCACGATCGTGTTGGTGCCGCTCGCGCCGACCGGGGTGACGGCGTGGAGCTTGTCGTGGTTGACCACCACGGTGTCGAAGACGTCCGTCAGCCGGAGCACGTTCTCGAAGTGCTTGGCGTCCGGGGCGATGACGCTGTCCCCGCCGATCGCGTTGCCGGACAGCCCCACCAAGTGGACGAAGACCACGTTCTCGTCGTCCTTGTGCAGCCAGTTGGGCGAGCTGTAGGCCGGGTTGCCCGGGTAGGCCAGGTAGCGAAAGAGGTGCAGGCCCACCATCAGCTCCGACGGTTCGGCTTCGATCCGGTCGTAAGCCTGCACGCAGGTGATGTCGGACCGCAGGATCTGGGCCAGCAGGTCGTTCTTCTGCAGTTCCTCGCTGATGAGCGGATAGCTCCGCACGATGCCGCCGGTGTCGGCGTTGTAGCTCTTGGTCTGGAGGTACGGCTCGAACAGGCCGTACTCGAAATCCGTCGAGCCCTTCTCCACGCGGAGCTGCGCGTATCTGCGGTAACGGTTTCCGGGCGAGTAGGGGTCGAGCGTCAGATCGCTGAACGCGTTCTCCAGCTGTACGTACTCGGACCGCAGTTCGTCCCGGCTACGGTCCGCCAGGACGGAGTCGAAATAGAACGCGGAGGGTATGGAGGCGTATCCGCTACGTGCCAATTCCGCGGCGTAGGCCGCTTCGGTCGTCCCGCTCATGGTGGTCACCTGTCTCAGGTCCAGTACACGGCAACGTCGTCGGAGATCTTGCCGACGAACCGCCCGGCCGACAGCCGCCGGCCCTCCTGCACACTCGACACTCCGTGGATGAAACTGGAGTTCAGGAAGTACGCGTCGCCCTGGCGCAGCTGGACGGTGAGCGACTCGATCCCATCCAGACTGTCGATCGGGTACGGATAGCCGGTGCTGACCAGTCCGAGGCGCTCGCGGCAAGCCTCGTCGGGATTGATGTTCCAGACCTTGAGGGCACCGCCCTTGTCGGAGGTCTCCACCGCGGCGTTGTACGAGACGACGTGGGTGGCCCCAGCCACTTCATAGCCATCCTTGCGCGCGGACAGCAGCTGGGCGGTGTCGTCGTGCGGCATGAGTGCCATCTCGCCGTTGTCCAGCCAGCGCCGCAGCGTGCAGAAGCCGGCCGGGATGTTCTTGAACCGGCTACTGCGCAATACCATGCCTTTCTTGGCAAAGGTCATTTCCAGCAGTTCGGTTGCGAAGAGCTGTTCGATCTCGTCGTGCGCCACACCGTCGAACAGGTCGAGGCTTATTGACGAGGTCTGGATCACCTCGCGAACGTACTCATCTCCGGAACGCGAGAACTGGGTAGCGCCTATCTGGTTCGTCTTGACGAACGAGTCGTCGGTGCGGTTTCCACCCTCAGTGCGGGCGAGGATGGAATCGAAATTCTCGATGACTCGTGTGGCCAGTGCTGGGTTGAAGGCGTCGCGTAGCACGTAGACGATCGCGCCGTGATGACTTCCCTTTGTGACAATATCGAAAATTACATCCGGATTGACCTCGGACGCCGACACCTCAAGATACGAAAAATTCTTCTCGATGCACGCACCGGTCAGGAGTTCAGGTTTGACAAGGATTTCCTGGGGCATGATCAGCTCCTTGTGTCAGATAAAAAGAGGTGCATAGAGCATTCCACCGCTGGTGCGAAGACGGTTGGCCTTTCGACCCTGCTTCAGCGGGGATCCCGCGCCTAGATTCCGCTCGAATATGTCGGAATAGCTGCCGACTCGCTCCAGGATCCTCGATGTGAAGTCCGGCAGTAGCCCCAGATTCTCGGCGTGCTTTTTGTCCGGTCGCAGGAACTGGTGCAGGTAAGTCCCGGGAGCCGCTTCGGAGACGGGCAGGACGGAATCCCGGGTGAGCCCGAGGTTGTCCGCCTCGATAAGCGCGAAGAGAACCCAGCGCACTGCCTTGGTGAACGCCCAGTCGGAACCGCGCACGACCGGGGACATCGCTTCCAGGGACACCTGGTCGTCCAGAAAGACGTGGTCGTCGAAGTCCCCGTGGCGTGAGAGCTCCCCCGCCAGTAGGTAGGAGTCGAGGCAGTAGACGTCCACCTCGCCGGACAGGTAGGCACCCAGGGCCTGTTGCGGGGTCCGGTACAGGTAGGCTGTGTACTCGACGCCGACCTGACCGCAGTGGCGGGAGACGTTGTCCGCGGTGGTGGACCCGGCGAGCATGCCGATCCTGGTGCCGACTGTGTCGCGGATCGTGCGGCGGGACCCGTCGGCCGCCCCGTCCTGCCCCTGTCCGAGGCGGAGGTTCCCGGGCCTGGTGGCGAACACCTCGCCGTCGTAGAGCAGCGGGTGAACGAATGTCACGTCGTACTCGGCCTCACGCGTCAACGTAATGCTGGAGTTGTACGACCCGAGATCGATGCGGCCGTCGTCGAGTGCGTCGAAACGCTCGGCGGATGCCAGCGGCAGGAATTCGACCGCATCCTCGTCGCCCAGAAGGGCAACGGCCACGGCTCGGGCTATGTCGGTGTCGAATCCTGTCCAGGAGCCACTGGATTCGTCATAGGCAGACAGGCCACTGAACCCTAAGCTCGAACCGACCCGTAACGCACCACTCCTTCTGATGTGCGGTAAACCAGAATTCGTTCCCGTGAACATCGGACCCTCGATTTCTCCTTCTGGCGCACCATGGCGGGAGAGGTAATTAGGGCAGGTGGAAGGTGACGTGCGTCGCAAAACTTATCAGCTACTCGCAGGTTAGGGAAGTGTCGATTGTCACAGCATGGATGAGGGGCCGGGCGAGAAGGCGCCGGAAGGCAGAACGGCCAAGCTCCCCGGGCCAATCCGGGAAAGTCGTCGGCCGCCTTTCGGAGCGGTTTTCGCCAATTCGATGGTTACCTTTCCGCCAAGTGCTACAGCCGGTCGTTCACGTGACGTTGGTCGGAATCGCTGGCGGGCAATCATTCGGCAGGGCTGCGCTGTGTGACTGTTTTGGGCGTGCGGTGACGGTCGGTGACCGGTGGTCAGCGGCTGCTGGGCGGGTGGTCAAGCAGGTGCGGTGGCTGCCGGGGGGAGCCAGAACGTGCCGGTGAAGGCGTCGCGGAGCACGGCCAGAGGGTTGACCGCGTGCTTGGTCGCGGTGGAGAGCACGCCGCGGATGAGGTAGCGGTCCTTGGCACGTTGCAGGTCGGTGAGCCGCCCGGAGATCTTCTCTTGGATCTCGGAGGGGCGCAGGTCGCGTTCGGCCTGGCTCGAGGTCGGCGGGATGCGCAAGTCGGTGGTGAAGCGCAGGAAGTCGTCCTCGCGCTCGCGCAGGGCCTGTAGTAGCAGGCGGGCCTTGCGGGCGCCGGGCCGGACGTCCGCCAGTGTGGCGGTGCACGGCGAGGCCGATCCGCACGGCGTGCCGCACGCCGGGCAGGGCGACCTGCTTGATTCGTGCGGCCGGGGCCTGCTCGTCTCGGTCGCGGGCCTGGTTGGCGCGGTGGATCAGCTCGCGCAGCTCGTCGGCGAGCTGGGTGGGCCAGGTCTGTTCGGGGTAGAGCTCGGCGGCGCCGACCAGGTCTCGGAGCACGTGGGCCAGGCACAACTGGTGCTGGAGGGTGCCGAGGTGGACGCTGTCGTAGTTCTGATAGCGGTCGTGGACGATGACCGTCTCGGGCTCCAGGTCGCGGTAGACGAACTGCCGGGAGGTCGTCATGGAGCGGTCGCCGAGCAGGAAGTGGGTGGACAGCTCGGTGCAGGCGACGTGCAGGTAGCCCTTGGCCTCGCCCCTGCCCGGGGCGGCCGGGCCGACCTTCAGCGGGGCCTCGTCGCAGCAGAGCGTGAAGGCGAGGGGTGATCAGGGTTCGGATGACGAAGTCGCAGGTCGCCACCAGGGACGCGGCCCGCGGCAGCAGGGCGTGGACGAAGCCGACGGAGGGTTCGGCGCCGGTCAGCACGGCGAGGATCTCACGCACCCGGTGCACTGGCACGAAGTGCACCACGAGCAGGTAGACCGCGAATCCGCGCAGGCTGGGCCCGTACTCCGCCCGTCCCCGCCCGGCACCTACGGGGCGCTCGGCGGTGTGGATCTTCCCGCAGGCGCAGGCTACCGAGTGCTGGTCGTACTGGGTGACGGCCACCGTCACCAGCGGGATCTCGTGCTGCGGTACACCCTGGTCGACCGCGTCGACCAGGTCGGCCCCGCAGCCGCACGCTCCTTGGGGGAAGCGGTCCAGGCGGCCGTCGATCTCATCGTCTTCGCGCCAGCGCAGCGCCGACCCGGGCGCGCCCTTCTGCTTGCCCTTATCGCGGCCGCTCGGCTTGGCCCGGCGCTCCTTACGTGGCGGCACACCTTCCCGAGGGTGTCGTCCTTCGAGGGCGGCATCGAGGACTTGGAACTATTGCGCGAGTGCAGATGCTGGAGCTTCGCCAGTTCCTGGGCCTGCCGCTCGAACTTGTTCGTCACGTCGGCGAGTTGCGTGGCCATGGCCGAGATCTGCGCATCCTGGCGGCCGATCACCACCGCCAGCTCGTCGAGCCGGACGGCTTGACCACGGGCGAACACGACCAGCTCGTCGCGTGTCATCGACTCCAGCTCGGGCACGGCAAGATCCAACCACACCCCACGACCGAAGCCTCACACCCTCACGGACCGTCACATCACGGCAGCGACCGTGACGCTCCGATTGCCTGCTGAATGACTGCGTTGGCGGTGCATGGGGCTGATGCTGTCGAACTGGAGGAACTCGCATGAGATGCGCTGACCAACCTGCACGACGTCGGAGACTGCCTCGAAACGTCGCCAGGACAGTTCAGCCGGCTACCGCACCCGCACCTGGAAGACCGAGCTCGCCCAGCTCGCAGCTGAGACCGGCCTGTCGATCACCGTCTGCCACCGGGACTGTAAAACTAACGGCTCTGTCTCACATCCGGTGGTGACTGAAAGTCACGGCGGCGACGAAAAGGCCATCGATCACGAATCCGCAGGTCC
>NZ_JBITCU010000075.1:0-8842 GCF_044453545.1 Streptomyces sp. NPDC051664
AAGCACCACACCCAAGCACTCCTCTGCCTCGCCCGCCGACGAGCAGACGTCCTCTTCGCGATGCTCCGCGACGGCACCTTCTACGAACCCCAACCCGCCCCATCACCTTGACCAAACCCATAGGGGCACCCCCCCGGCGGTCTTGGCACCCTTGTTACCCCGCACCCGATCCCACGCGACAAGCAAGAATGCGGGATCGGCACAGAGGTTGAACAGGTCATCGAACCTGCGATGAGGATCATCACGGGCCCAACGGTGCAGCTTGGCCTGGATCTCCAGTACCCGGCGCTCCGCCTCATACGTGGCGTGCTCCAGTTCGTCGGTATTCACCGATGACCTCCCGGTCTTCCAGTTCCTCGACTGCTGACTTGCTGGCCCCCTTCGCCATGTGCGCGCCATTAACGCGCTCGGACTACTACGAGGCCTCCGCCACGTCCTGACGTCGTCAGCCGACGACGGGCCTTGCCCTCCGCCTGACTGCCTGCCAGACGGGAAGGTCGACACCAGGACGCTTCCCACGTTCACCACCAACCGGTCGACGAGCGAGCCGCCCAGCTCTACCCCGACAGCCTCGCCACGCCTACGCCGCAGGCTTTCAACGTGGCCTCCCCACCGGCACCCTGAAATCGGCTTCGGAGTCGCCACCCGGAGGTGGCGTGCGCTGCAACCGGCCCACATCCTCCAGATTGGAGCCGGCGGAACTCTTACGGGGCGTCAGGCACTGGTTCCTCTCGTACGGCGTCTCGTCTTGCTTGCCGGACCCGCGTCGTCTGGAAGTGCCGACGCGTCCCGTCGTTTTCAGGGCTGCTCTCACCTCCGCGTGCATCTCCACGCATCGGCTGCCCTCAGCTTCACCAGCCTGCTGCGACAGGCCGGCGGTAGGGGTCTTTCACCCCTACCCGGTATCAAGTGGCGCCTCGTGGCGCACAAGGGTGTAATTCCAGTCGCCGTGGAAGCGGTGCCGGGTGATCGGGAGGGCGGCGATCTCCTCATCGCTGACCTGGATGCCGGTGGGGTACTGGTCGGTGTCGAGTTCGGCGTGGACGGTGAGACCGGTGCGGGTGGTGGTCGCGGCGATGGACTGCACGACGACCTCGTGGCTGTTCATCGGTCTGCCGCGCCAGTTCATGGTGATCGCGGAGAACAGTCGATGCTCCACCTTGTTCCACTTCGATGTGCCCGGCGGCATGTGGCAGACCGTGACGGCCAGGCCGGTCCGGGCTGCGAACGCGGCCAGCTCGGTCTTGAAGGCCCGGGTGCGGTAGCCGTTGGAGCCGCCGGCGTCGGCAGTGATCAGCAGACGTCTGGCCTGCGGGTAGTCGAGGCATCCTTGCCCGTCCCACCAACGGCGGATCGATTCGCCCGCGAAGGCTGCG
The DNA here is from genome assembly GCF_044453545.1 of Streptomyces sp. NPDC051664. NCBI lineage: Bacteria > Bacillati > Actinomycetota > Actinomycetes > Kitasatosporales > Streptomycetaceae > Streptomyces > Streptomyces sp. NPDC051664. Next base: position 1,377 of record NZ_JBITCU010000075.1, read on the forward strand.
GTGTCGTGATCCGTACCGACGTTCACCCAGCCGGTGTTCGCCGCCAGGTCGTAGATGCCGTAGGGCAGGGCCTTGCCCAGCGCGTCACCGGGGAAGTCGTAGACGTCGACCCGCACGGGTTCACCGGCCGGCCGCCATTGACGTCCGGCGTTCTTGAATTCCCCGACGACTTCCTTCTTCTTCGTGTCCACGCTGACCACCGGCTCGCCGTCCGCCTGGTGGTCCTTGACCTGGTTGTTGATGTACCGGAACTGTGCGTCCCGGTCTGGGTGTTGAGCGCCTGTTTCCGAACTCGGTGGTGCGGATTGGTCAAGCTCTGGTGCCTGTTGTTGCGGTGTTGGCGTGTTAGGGGTGCGTCAGGATGCGGTTGGTGAGTGTTGGGAGGGCGTCAACGGGGGCGGGGTGGGGTCGGGTTGGTGGTGCGGTGGGTGTTGCCGTGTTCACTGCGCCGGATTGGCTGGCGTGGCGGTAGGCGTTTGGAGGGGGTCGCGTGTCGCCTGGGCCCGGTCTTCCGTCTCAGCCGGCCGAGGTGCCGGGTCCGGCTGGTGGTTATCGCAACGCCCCGGTCTCGGCTCCGGCTCCGGCTTTGTCGTTGCCCACGGTTCCCGGGGTGCCTGGTGGCGCGGGGTTGCTGGTGGTGGACTTCGGCGCTTTGGCTGCCGCGGTCGAGGCTGCCCGGATCGCCGCCGGTGTGGCGCATCGTGCTGCGGCTGATGTTCAGGCTGCGGTGCAGCGGTCGGGTGCCGCGCCCTGGGGGGATGATCCCGGTCTCGGGCAGGCGTTCGGCGGTGTGTTCGCCGGGCCTCGCGGCGATCTGGTGCAAACGGTGCTGGAACTGCCGTCGGTCCTGGATGGCCTGGCGGATTCGCTGGACGTGACACGGCGTGGTTTCGTCCGTGCTGAGGATGAGGCCCTCGACGCTGTTGTAGGCATGAGGCGTTCGATGGGTGCTGAGGCGTCGTGGTAGACGCCCACCACGTGCCGCCTGAGCTGCAGAACCTGCTCATGGTCGTCGTGGGGAACAAGTGGCCGACCGGTGACGAGACCGCTCTGCGCGCCGAGGCTGCGGTATGGCGGGAGACAGCGGACACGATCCGCTCGTGCTCCGAGGACGTGGCCGAGGTCCGCGCGCGGGTTGACGCGGGACTGCAGGGGCAGACACGCCAGGCCATCGACGGGTTTCTGGACAAGCTGGCCGGCTCGGGTGATGGCGCTGCGCTGCCGTTGACCGTCCGCTGTTGCGAGGATGCCGCCGACGCGCTGGACGCGCTGGCCAATGAGATCGAGACCCTCCGGATCGAAATCATCGGTGCGCTGGCTGTTCTCGCGGTTCAGTTGATGGTTGACATGACCGTCCTGGTCTGGTGCGGAGGCCTCGCGGCCGCGGCTGCGGAGATCACCGCTGCCCGGGTGCTGTGTCTGGCTTTCCTGCGGCGCGCGGTGATCCACGCTCTCACCCGGGTCACCGAGTCGGTGGTGGCCCAGGTCGGGTTCGCTCTTCTGGCGCAGGTCATCGAGCTGGGCCAGCATCACCGCAACTCCGTGGACGGTGAACAGCTGAAGGTGGCCGCGGTCAACGGCGCCGTCGGAGGCGCGGTCGGGTTCGGGGCGGGCCTCGGCGGAGGCGTACTGGCCCACGGCGTGAACAGAGGAACCCGTCTGGCCGGACTGGGAGCCGTGGGGCGCGGCGCTGCCGGCTTGGTGTCGCAGGGCGGCTTCTCCGCTCTGACGGGCATGGCCGAAGGAGCGGCGCAGGACGCGGTGTTCGGGCTGTCCGGCGACTGGGTGTCGGGGGCCGCCAACGGGTCATTCAACGGCGCATGGGGCGCTCGTCACACAGGGATGAACCCGAAGAACATCGGATCGATCTCGCCTGCGGATCATTTGGAGAACATGGCCGACCGGTTGCCGGTAATCCCGGACACGAAGGGTGGCGACGACTCCGGGCGGCCCCCGTCACCTGACATGCCGCCGGTAAGCCGTCCATCGACAACCGACGCTCAGCCGCCGTGGTTCACCACCGCGTATCCCGGGGAGGTGACCGGCCTGGAAGGCCACGAGGTCTGGCAGGACGAATCCCATCCGCCGCTGTGGCACGACCGGCAACCAGCAGCCCGACAACCGCCGGAATCCTTCGACCCCGGTGTCAATCCGTGGGCAGACCGCCACCCTGTCCACGAAGACCCCCCTTCACCCCGATCCGCCGGCGATCCCGTATCCCGTGTCGGTGCCACCCGACTGGGAGAACCCCTGGACCGACGTCGAAAGGGAGGCCGACGCCACAACCAATCCCCCATCGGTCGTCGACACGAGCGCCACGCCACCAGCCCAGCGGTGGGACCAGCAGACCGGTAAGCAGGTTGCGCAGACGTAGTCGCGGTGGTGGTGCGACAATCGGGCGGGCCGGAAATTCGCGTGGCGTCTGGGTGGAGTTCCTGACCCGGAACGCCAAGATGATCAGTCCCGTTGTGCCTCGCGGGAGGCCGGCTGTCCGCTCCTGCGGGAGCTTCGGCGGGTGATTCGCCTGGTCATGAGGGTGATCGCGGCCCAGGTGATCAGCGATTCGGAGTGCTGGATGAGGCGTTCGTAGTCGCGGGCGTGTCGGCGGGCGTGCATGACCCAGGCGTGGGAGCGTTCGACGACCCAGCGGCGGGGCAGGACGACGAAGCCGGGGGTGTTCTTGGGGCGGCTGACGGTCTTGATGGTCAGGTTCAGGTAGGTCTTGGCCCAGGTCACGAGCTGTCCGGCGTAGGCGGAGTCGGCCCAGACGATGGTGATTTCGGGGTGCATCAGCCGCAGCCGGAAGAGGACTTCTTTGGCCGCGTTGCGGTCGGTCATGTCGGCGGGGGTGACCATGACGAACAGCGGCAGGCCCTTGGTGTCCACGACCAGGTGCCGTTTGCGGCCGTTGATTTTCTTGCCGGCGTCGTAGCCGCGGGAGTCCTTGCCGACGGTGTCGGCGGCCTTGATGGACTGGGAGTCGATGACGGTGGCGACCGCTCCGGGCGCCTTGCCCATCTCGCGGCGGATGCGCTTGCGCAGGCTGTCGCGGATCTGCCCGATGACGCCGGCGGCGGCCCAGCGGGCCATGAATCCGTAACACGTGCGCCAGGGCGGGAAGTCCTTGGGCAAGGCCCGCCACTTGCAGCCGGTATCGACCACGTAGCGGATGGCGTCCACGATCTCCCGCCTCGGGTGCTTTTCCGGGCGGCCGCCGGTCGGGGTCTCCCAGGCCGGGACCGGCAGCAGCGGTTCGATCAGCGCCCACTCGTCGTCCCAGGTGTCGGAGGGGTAGCAGCGACTGCGCGGCAACCTTCCCTCCCTCAAAGAACGGAGCGGGCCCGGCCATGAAGCGGCCGGGCCCGCCGGTCAGGCGTCGGCGTCGGTGTAGTCGGCGATCACGTCAAGCGTGGACTCGACCGAGCTGAGCTGGGTGTTCAGGTGCTTGACCCACCGGCTTTTGGGTTGCAGGACGGCATGGGGGGCGACGGTCCCGGTGATGAACCGGCGGATCTCAGTGAGCTTGCCGCGGATGACCGCGACCTCGTATGCCTGGAGCTCGGCAGGGTCGGCGCAGAACTTGTAGCCGTCGGGCCGGGTCCAGATCAGCGGTGGCCAGCCGCGTTCGGTGATGGTGTCCCGCAGGCAGGCCAGGCCCGAGCGGGCCTGGTGGGGCGACAACTCGCTGGATCTGACCAGTTGGAGGAAGGTCAGACCAGCCGGCCGGGCCTCGAAGAGCACGAACCGGACGGTGTCGGCGTGCCGCTGGGCCGCCGACGATCTGCGCGCGGAGGCACGGGGCATCGGCTATTCACCCTGCAGGAGTTTGGCCAGTTCGCTGTCGACGTCGACCTTGCCGGTGTCCACGGCGGTCTCGATCCAGTCCAGCGTGGCCCGGACCCGGGCGACGTTCTCGTGCACGATGGTGCGTTCGTCGTCGCCGAGCTGCCGGTCGCGCATGCCCGGGACGGCCCGGCCGGCCGCGGCGACGAACGCGTGGCAGGCGGTGACCAGGTCCAGGAACTCCACCGACCGGTCGATGTTCTTCACAGCTGGGGCGACGGGGCTGGTGTCCTCGAAGTGCCCGCGAGCCTGCCGGCCCCGCTCGACCTGGGCGTGGTTGACCTGGTGGCGGGCGGTGTCGTCCGACATCGCCCGGAACGCGACATCGGGCCTGCGCAGCAGGCCGGTGGTCACCGTCGCGGCGACGTGGTCGTCGCGGGTCAGCTCTTCAACGACCCGGACCTTGTCCTCCTGCCTGACCTGGGCGACCACCGTCGGACGCCGTAACAGGTCGCTGGTGACGGTGGCCGCGACCTGTTCGTCGGTGGCCAGGGTGTGGATCGCGCTGACCTTCTCCTGCGGGGTCACAGGCTTGACGACCTGCCGACCGACCCGCCGATTCGCCTCGTCCGGCGTCCAGCGGGACTTGCCTTCGGGCGGGCTGGCGATCGCGGAGAACCGTTCCTCGTCATCGGTGATGGACGCCAGGATCTTGTGGACGGTGAAGGACACCCCCGGCATCCGGCGGTCCTTCGGCCACTTCGACGCGGTCCACCTCGCGTTCCTCACCGACGCGTAGGACAGCCGGTGTCCTCGGCCAGGCGGAACAACGAGTCCTTCACCGTGAACAACTGGTCGCTCTGCTCCTGGCCGCCGTGCTCGCGCATCGGCTCGACTTCGAGTGCGTAGTCGCCGGTCGTGAACTGGATCCGGCTGGCGGTCTCCACCAGTTTCCGCAGCTCGGCCACGATCTCCGCGTACCGGCTCGCGCTGACGCTGCCGACCTTGTCGGCGTCCTCGATCTCTTCGGGCATGCCGTTCACCACCCACCGCGGGGCCGGGGCGCGGCCCCGCGGCCGTGACAAGACCCGGCCCGCTTCTCCGACCGAGCGTCAGACCGGAAATAAGAAGATCACAACGAAGGACCGGAAATAAGCAGAATCTGACCGGAGGTACGATCAGGATGCGTTCGCGTTGCGGTCACTGTGACCGTTCGCCGAACGATTCCTTTCGGGCCCGCCAGGCCCTCGTGACGCACCGCCGCGAGCAGTAGACCGCGTTCGAACGGCGGTCCACCCCCGCGACCCACGTGGTCCCGCACTCGGGGCACTCGGCCCGTCCGGCACCACCCAGTTCCGCGGCCACCCGCTTGCGCAACCGCAGGTCCCGACGCCACTGCCTGGCACGACACGGCGTTGAGCAGAACCTCGTCCGAGGCGGAGCCTCCGACCGCAGCCGCACGCCACACCCCTCACACACCCGCTCCACAGCCTGCCCGGCATCCTCGGACACCCAGTCAGCCTAGGTCACAAAGCTACTCAAAACCCGGGATCGAAAACAGGCACTGAGCGCCCTCAAGGGTCTTGGCATTGGCCTGCAGACTGAAACCGCTCTCCCGCAGCAGCCTGCCCACAGTCGGCGCCGATGCGGCATGGCCCTGCCGGGTCAGCTCCCCGGCCAGAGACCGCAGCGACTTGGTCGTCCACCGCAGCGGCGACATCGGATCGCCCCGCTCATCCGGCTCAACCAGCGCCAGCAACGCCGGAACGAGCAGCGGGTCAAGCTCCTCGGCGCTCTTGCGACCGCCGCCGTCCCGACGGACCCGGCCATCAGGCAGTGGGTCCTCACCGCCCTCCAACTCGAAGACACCCTTCCGCACCGTCGTCTCGCTCACCCCTGCGGCACGCGCGACGGCCCGGACCCCGCCGTGCCCCAGCAACCGGGCCTCGGCGGCCAGCGCCAGCCGCTGCTGTCGCTCATTCAGATGAGGGAACAACACTCCGAATCTCAGGGCAAGTTGGTCACGAACCTCACTCGGTATGCGCATACCACACCAACGACAGGGAGACCGTGAAGCAACGTGTTGATTCTTTACGGGCCCTTAGAGCTCGTAACAGGATCATGAGTGGGCCTTCTTGAGCCGGCGCCAGCAGATGAAGCTGCAGGCGAGGGAGACGAAGGCGTCGTGGAGTTCGGTGCGGCGTTCCCAGCGGACGGCGAGTCGTTTGAACTGGTGGAGCAGGGCGAAGGTCTGCTCGACGACGTAGCGGAGCTTGCCCATGTCTTTGATGTTCGGGCAGCCCTTGCGTGAGGCGCCCCGAAGTTCTCGGACAGCGGTCCCCATAGGATCGAAGTCCAGAACGGCGGAGAGAGCACGTGGCACAGAAGCGTAGGAAGTTCAGTCCTGAATTTCGGGACGAGGCGGTCAAGATGGTGGTCGTGGAGTCCCGCCCGATTGCCGAGGTCGCACGAGAGATACAAGTGAACGAGGGAACGCTGGGCACCTGGGTCAGCCGGTACCGGCAGGAGCACGCCGGGGAGGAGCCTCCGCTGAACATCAGCGAACGCGCCCGCCTGCGCGAACTGGAACGCGAGAACCGGGAACTCCGCATGAAGACCGAGTTCCTGGGAAAAGCGGCGGCCTTCTTCGCCCAGGAATACCGGTGACGGAGAAGTACGAGTTCATCGACGGCGAGGCCGGTAACTTTCCCGTGCAGCAGATGTGCACCTGGGCGGGAGTATCCACGTCGGGCTTCTACCACTGGAGATCGAGGCCATTGTCGGCCACCGCGAAGCGTCGTGCGGAGCTGAGGGTCGTCATCCTCCAGGTTTTCTCCGACTCTCAGGAGACTTACGGTTACCGGCGTGTCCACGCCGCGCTCCAGAGGATGAACGTGCAGGCCGGAGCGGAACTGGTCCGCGCACTGATGCGCGAGCTCGGCCTGGTGCCATGCCAGCCGCGGCCCTGGCGGGCGACCACGATCGCCCATGATGCGGCGCCGGCCACGCCCGACCTGCTGGCCCGTGACTTCACCGCTGACGCTCCCGGACGCAAACTGGTCAGCGATATCACCTACGTTCACACCTGGGCCGGGTTTCTTTATCTCGCGACCGTCATCGACTGCCACACCAAAGCGGTGGTCGGCTGGGCGATGGCCGACCATATGAAGACCTCTCTCATATCGAATGCACTCGATATGGCGGCCCGGAACATCGACCTCGTCGAAGGATGCATATTTCATTCCGATCGCGGCAGTCAGGGCGGATTCAACTGGTCGTCGCAACACCTTGATCACGGAGGTGCGCGATGGGGCGAGACGAGAAGAAGATGCCGAAGTTGCCTGCGGGTGCGCGACGGCAGTGGGCGGCGGATCGGGCGTTGCGACCGTCGGTGCGTTCGCCAGGCCGACCGGAGCCGTCTCGTGCGGTGCAGCGGGACTTCTGGCGGCGGATCGCGTCGGGAGTGACGACGGCAGAGGCCGCGGTGGCTGTTGGCGTTTCATGGCCGGTCGGATCCCGGTGGTTCCGTCACGCTGGCGGCATGCCGCCGATCAGCCTGGATGAGCCCACGGGCCGCTACCTGTCGTTCGCCGGGCGTGAGGAGATCGCGCTGCTGCGCGCCCAGGAGATCGGCGTGCGCGAGATCGCCCGCAGGATCGGACGCGACCCGGGCACGATCTCAC
>NZ_JBITCU010000076.1:0-8639 GCF_044453545.1 Streptomyces sp. NPDC051664
TGCTGGATCCGCGGACCGAGAACCCGCTCCAGATGCGGGTGGATCTGCGTCATCAGCCCCCGCAGACGATTGGAGACTCTCGTTGCCTCGCCGGCGTAGGGTCGGCCCGGGACGCGGTACTGGTCTTTCAAACAGTCCGTTTTCCCGGGCCGCCCTCCGAACCCGCCGTGCCCATTACTGAGCAACGGGCTCTCCACAAGTCTCGTGGGGACATGCGGTTTTCCTCATGCAGTACTCGGCCAGGGGGCCGGGATCGCTGCACCGCGGTATCGGTAGCGGGTTGTCCGCACCTTCGCCGGGTCCAGCAGGATCGCCCCATCCCCAGCAGGCCACCAACCACCACCGCAGTATCGTCGGCGGAGATCCTTCCATGTGGCCCGGCGGTGCTTGCGCCGCATCCACCCGAAAACCTGACGCCAGACAACGGCACGCAGGTAACGGCCCAGTTCTCGTATAGCTACGGCCACCAGACAAGTAACGCTGAGTAACCATCCGGCGTCGGTTTGGATTCGCTCGTTCCGCTTCTGCTGACGGATCGCCACGATGTGGTGATCCAACTGGCTGGGCGAAGGAGCAATGGGTGCGTCAGGACTGGGAGCCGGAAGAGCTCATCGAGGTCTGGACACTGCTCGAAGACGACATGAAGCGGCTGCGGAACAAGTCCGGGGCGAACAGGCTGGGCTTCGCGATGATGCTGAAGTTCTTCGAGGTTGAGGCCCGCTTCCCGGAGACCGACGGTGAAGTCCCGGCCGCCGCGGTGGCTTATGTGGCCCAGCAGGTGAAGGTGCCGGCGCAGGAGTGGGCAGGGTACGACTGGCGGGGCCGGGCGGCCACCCGTCATCGAACGGAGATCCGTGACGCCTTCGGTTTCCGGGCGAATATGGAGGAGGACCAGGAGAAGCTGGCCGAGTGGCTGACGGCGGAGCTGTGCGGGGTGGAGATGTCCCGCGAGCGGCTGGCGGAGGCGGTCGTAGCCCGTTGCCGCAATGACCACATCGAGCCGCCGACGCCCGGTCAGGTCGGCCGTCTGGTGGGCAAGGCGGTCAAAGACTTCGACGCGCAGTTCTGCCGCAACACCGTGGACCGGCTGTCCCACGCGACGCGTTCGCGGCTGGAGGATCTGGTCGCGGGCAGTGAGGAGGGTGCGGAGCGGTCCGGGGACCAGGCAACAACAGGTGGCGGGCGGTCGTTCTTCACCGAGCTCAAGGCTGACCCGGGGGCACCGGGGCTGGAGAGCTTGTTCGCGGAGGTGGACAAGCTCCAGCGGGTGCGGAAGCTGGAGTTGCCGGCGGACTTGTTCGCGGACGTGTCGGAGAAGCAGGTGGACGCCTGGCGGGCGCGGGCGGCGAAGGAGTACCCGGCGAACCTGGAGCGGATGAAGCCGCCGATGCGTCTGACGCTGCTGGCCGCGCTGTGCCACGTGCGGCACACGGAGATCACTGACTCGCTGGTGGAGCTGTTCATCCAGCTAGTGCTGAAGATCAATACCAGGGCGGAGAAGAAGGTCGACAGGGAGCTGACGGGCGAGCTGAAGAAGGTGCGAGGCAAGGAGGCGATGATGCTGCGGGTCGCCGAGGCCGCTTTGTCCGAGCCCTCGGGCACGGTCCGCAGGGTGATCTATCCGGTGGTCGGCGGGGAGAAGACGTTGAAGGCGCTGGCCGCGGAGGCGGCGGCGAACGAGGCCAAGTACAAGGCGCGGATTCGCACGGTGTTGCGCTCGGCGTATTCGGCGCACTGGCGGCGGATGCTGAAACCGCTGCTCAAAGCGCTGACGCTCAAGTGCAACAACACCGCCTACCGGCCGGTGATGGACGCGATCGACCTGCTCCAGCGGTACCTGGACCAGCCCATCGCCAAGGAGGGCGCGTTCTTCGACGCGGCGGAGAGTGTGCCGCTGGAGGGGGTAGTGCCCGATCAGTGGCGGGCCGCGGTGGTGGACGACAAGGACCGCGTGGAGCGCATCCCGTACGAGCTGTGCGTGCTGGTCAGCCTGCGCGAAGCGTTGCGGCGCCGGGAGATATGGGTGGTGGGGGCGAACCGGTGGCGCAACCCGGAGGACGACCTGCCGCAGGACTTCGAGGACAACCGGGACGTGCACTACGACGCGATCCAAAAGCCCCAGGACCCGGCGAAGTTCATCGCGGCCCTGCAGCAGAAGCACCGCGAAGCCCTGGACCGGTTCGAGGCCGCGCTCGCGGAGGACATCACCGGTGGGGTGGCGATCGTGAAGAGGAACGGCGAGGGGTGGATCAAGGTCTCGCCGCGACCCAAGCAGGAGGAGCCGGAAAACCTGGTCGCGGTGAAGGGCGAGATCGAACGGCGCTGGGGCACAATTGATCTGCTGGACATCTTGAAGTACGCGGAGTTCGACACCGACTTCATCGCCGAGTTCACCTCGGTGGCAACGCGAGAGAATCTGCCCAGGGACGTCCTTCGCAGAAGGCTGCTTTTGGTCCTTTTCGGGCTGGGCACCAACATGGGCATCAAGCGGGTCGCGGTGACGGGCAAGCACGGCGAGTCGGAGGCGACGCTTCGCCGGGTGCGGCACCTGTTCGTGAACCGGGCCAACATGCGTGCCGCGCTGGTGAAGCTGGTCAACGCCACCTTCGCGGTCCGCGATGAGATGTGGTGGGGCACCGGTACGGCGTGTGCCTCCGACAGCCGCAAGTTCGGCGCGTGGTCGTCGAACTTCATGACGGAGTGGCACCAGCGCTACCGGGGCCCCGGGGTCATGATTTATTGGCACGTGGAACGAAAGTCCGTGTGCATTTACAGCCAGCTGAAGTCCTGTTCGGCCTCCGAGGTCGCCGCGATGATCGAGGGCGTGCTGCGGCACTGCACCGACATGGAGGTCGACCGGCAGTACACCGACACCCACGGCGCCTCCATCGTCGGGTTCGCCTTCGCGCACATGCTGGACTTCAAGCTGATGCCCAGGCTGAAGAACATCGGGCGGGCCCGGCTGTATCGGCCGGCCGCGGGCGAGGACAAGAACTGGCCCCACCTGGCCCCAGTGCTCTCCACCAGGACGATCGACTGGGACCTGATCGCCCAGCAGTACGACCAGATCGTGAAGTACACCACCGCGCTCAGGCTGGGCACCGCCGAGGCCGAGCAGGTCCTACGCCGGTTCACCAAGGGCGGCCCCAAACACCCGACCTACCAGGCGATCGAGGAGCTGGGGCGCGCGGTGCGCACGGCGTTTATCTGCGACTACCTCTCGGACGCGGACATGCGCAAGGAGATCGGTGAGGGTTTGCAGGTGGTGGAGAACTGGAATTCGGCGAACCAGGACCTGTTCTACGGCAAGGACGGCGATCTGACGGGGGCGGACAAGGAGAGCCAGGAGGTCTCGATGCTCGCCCTGCACCTTTTGCAGAGCAGTCTCGTGCATGTGAATACCTTGCTGGTACAGCAGGTTTTGGCCGACCCGAAGTGGGCCGGCAAGCTCACCGAGGCAGACCGGCGGGCACTGTCGCCTCTGTTCTGGACCCACGTGAATCCGTATGGAAGATTCGAACTGGATATGAACAGCCGTCTCGACCTGGACCTCGCCGCCACAGCGGCCACGGTGCCCGGCCCGCGCAGTCCGCAGGATGAGGCAGCTGCGGCCGGGAGCTGATGAGGATGGTCGGCTGCCCCTCGTTCCGGCAGTCCAGCCTGGTGGAACGGACTACCTCGATCCTGCGTAGCCACGGCCGTAGACCTGGGGTTGGCATAATCTGGACCACGCACCATTACGTGCGCGCTCGCCAAGGGCGATGCTGCTATTCCTCGGTCTTGAGGCCGTGCGTGTGCTGGATGGTGGAGACGTTGGGGGCGTGCCGTGCCGCAGGTGGCGGAGGCAGCCCGGGCAGGGCGGGTCCCAGCAGACGTCCCGGTGGCTGAAGGGGTCCAGGGTGCGGCCGAGGTGGTGGATCGGGGGTTCGACTGTTGTCGTCGAGGAGCAGGGTTAGCAGCGGGCCGTTGAGGGTGTCGGTGTCGAGCGCCGCCTCGGTGTGGTGGGCTACAGCTTTCAGCACGGGTACCAAACCGGGATGCTCCGTGCCCGCTGCGTCGAGCTGTTCCTGCACGGCGTCCCACCAGGGGTGTGGTGCAGGTGGTCTGGTGTAGGTGTAGCCGGGCTCGAAACGCTCGGTGCACTGACCGTCGCGCCAGCGCGCGAAGCCATTCATGCCGTCCCCGCCCCGTAGGACGCTGAAGGTCTCGGTGCCTTGGGAGAGTGCCGACAGAGGGCCGGACATTGCGCCCATGACCCCGTACTCCTCGAAGCAAAACGACCAGTCGTCCAGGGCCCCGGCACGTAGCACCGATCCCTCTTTCCCGCTGAACTGCACGGCTTGCTGTCGAGTCAGGAATTGGGCGGTCCGGCTGTCGGCCCCGTACCGGGCAAGGACATCGTGCGGTGTGATGCAGCGGGTGAAGGTCACGCACCACATCACCGTGCTCGGATCTGTGGCCCACGCCCACGGCATGGGCGAGGAGTCTTCCACGTTGATCTCCTTCAGCTCTACGGAAGGGCCCCGAGAATCATTCTCGGGGCCCTAGACGGTGCGGTGTCCAGTATCAGGCGATGACGTTGACGTTGTACTTCTCGGTGTCGAGGATGCGCTGGTTCTTCACGAAGGCCCCGTACTTGCCGCCGGCGGACTGGTTGGCCTCCAGAGCGACGTGACCACGTATACACGGCTCATTGAAGGTGACCGGCTTGTCCGTACGAGCCTCGTAAATCATCCACTGGCCGTTCTGGAACAGTGGGACGATGTCGGCACACAGAGCACCATCGGTTCCCCCCTCGAACGAGCCGGCGAAGGGGAACTCGTCGCAGGAGTCATTCGGCACGTACTGCGGGAGCAGCACAAATGGGTCGCTGCTCTGGGATCCGCACGTGCGTGCCCGGTTGGCGTCGTTGAGTCCGTCCGCCCGGCTCAGCGGGGCCCAGTCACGCAGGTTGGCCTGGGCGAAGCCGTAGGCAGCGGCGGCCGCCCCGTGATTGGGGTCAGAGAGCGAGTACTCCAGGGTGGCCCTCCTCTCGGGGATGACACAGCCAGGCGTGGCGAGCTCCGCATCGCATCGGATTTTCGCCTGGACTGGACTGTCCCAGTTGACGTTGGGCTGAATGGGGACGCTGCCCGTGGTGGTGACGTACATGTGGTACTTCGTCTGGAAGCTGTCCGACGCGCCAGAAGCGACGTTGCTGTTGTAGGTGACAGATCCGGACGCCTGCGCACCTACGCCCAGAGTCCTGGTCCCCGTCCAGGGGCGGTTGCTGGGCGCGGAGCAGGTCGAGGTGCAGGACACGTCGAAGGAGACGTTGAGGCTCGTCACCTGCCCGGTGACGGCGATCACCTTGACGGTGATCAGCTCGTTCCAGGTCACGTTGGTGGCGCTGAGGTCCATGCTGCTCTTCACGTCCATCAGGCCGGTGCCCAAGACCGCGCCCTTGTCGCTGAGGAGCGTGTAGGTGACCTGCTGACCGTTCAGACAGATGCCGCCGGTCCGGGTCCAGGTCCAGTAGCCCGGCTGAGTGATGTCGCAGGCTTCGGCGTCAGCGGTCTGTTCGGCAGTCCACGCAGTGGTGGTGCGGCTAGCCGTCAGCGGCCTGGTCTCGACACACGCCGTGGCCGCACCGCCGAGGGCGGCCCGCGCGGAGGACTGGATGGGGGAGCACGACTTTCCGGTGCCGAGCTTCACTTGGCCCTGCTCCGATTCCGGGGCTGGGAGGTCGGCGGCCTTGATCGTGCCAAGCGCCTGGTGCCCGGGAGTATCGGCTGCGGTAGCACTACCAGTGACAGCAAAGGACACGGCGGCTGCCAGCGAGGCAGCCGCCGCGATTATGCGCTGTGTGCGCCTCATCAACTTCCTTCCGTTGAACGGACGTGCACGGTGTGCACACGTTTCCGTGCACACCGTGAAGGACCGTAACGGGGGAGTCGCATGCGTACCGAACTTGATCGAAATGTTGGCGCTCGAAGATCAGTTCTTGGCTTGCGCGGCACTCTTGCGATTGGTGTGGCTGCTGTGCAATTGGCGCCCCTGAGTGTCGGCAAACGAACGTCTGCCGACACTTCAGCCCGTGATCACGAACCCGCAGGTGGGCCCTGTCGACAACTCGCGTCGGAAATCAACGTCGGAGAACGGCTCTTCGGGTAGATTCCGGCAATGCTCATCGGCTACGCCCGCACATCGACGGCCGACCAGAATCCCGATCATCAGATTGACGCGCTTCTCCGCCACGGCGTCGACCGCGACAACATCCACGTCGACGTCGCCAGCGGCGCGAAGGCGTCCCGCACAAAGCTGGACCTCGTCATGCAGCTGCTGCGCGTGGGCGACACACTGAAGGTCACCCGGCTCGACCGGCTTTCCCGCTCCGTGCTGCACCTGGTGACGCTCGGCGCCGAACTGCGCGAGCGCGGGATCGGGCTGCACGTCATCGAGCAGGGCATCGACACCTCCACGATGGAGGGCCGGGCGATGTTCGGGATGCTGTCCGTGCTCGCCGAGCTCCAGCGTGAACTCATCGTGGCGAACACCAACGACGGCCTCGCCTCCGCGCGGGCCCGGGGTCGTGTCGGCGGGCGCCGGCCGCGCCTCACCCTCGACCAGGCCGCGCTCGCCCAACGGCTCTATGACGAGCGGGAGAAGACCGTCCAGCAGATCGCCGACATGTTCGGCGTGCCCCGGTCGACGGTGTACGGCCACCTCGACAGGACCAAGACGGTCCCTCGCCAGCCGAAGAAAGCCGTCTCCACGAAGCCCTGAAAGCTACCGGTTGGTCACTTGTTCCCTGGTGTCTGAGCTAGGACTCCGGGGCCGAGAAGCGGGATGAGCGGCATCGACCCCAGTAGCGCAACCCAGAACATCACCGAGCGCTACCTTGCCCCTGGTAACAGCTTCCTTGGCGCGACACGGACAGTCATAGCGATTACTCAGAGTTACTTGTCGGGTGGCCGTAGCTATACGAGAACTGGGCCGTAACGGAAGGCGGCGTGGGACACCCCGGGTCGGAAGTAGGTGGTCCAGCCCCGCACCAGCGAATTCAACCGGTGCAGCAGGACTTCGAGCGGCAGGTTCACGTCCTGCCAGCAGATCGCCTTCACCTTGGCGGCGCAAGACCTCACAGCCTTCTTCGCCGGATAGGTGTAGACGTATTGCTTGCTGGTACCTCGCTTGTGGTGACGCTGGATGCGCCAGCCGAGGAAGTCGAGGCCCTCGTTGATGTGGAGCACTCTCGTCTTGTCCGGTGCGAACCGAAGCCCGAGTCCGGACAGTACTCCGGCCACCTCATCAAGCAGCGCCTCAATGTGCGCCTTGGTGCCGGACACCATGATCACGAAATCGTCTGCGTACCGGATCAACCGGGCGTTAGCGAGTCCGTGTCGGCGGCGTCTGGCCCGCTCGATGCGGTCCGATCGCTGCTCGGCGAAGTGTTCGTCGAGCACGCTCAGAGCCACGTTGGCCAGCAGTGGCGAGAGGATTCCCCCTTGCGGGGTTCCCCTGCTGGTGTCCTGCAAGGCGCCGGATTCCGTAAGGATTCCGGCCTTGAGGAACGCCTTCACCAGTGAAAGCACCCGCTTGTCCTCGATCCGTGCCCGAACTCTATCCATCAGAGCCGTGTGCGAGATCTCGTCGAAGCACGCGGCAATGTCGGCCTCCAGCACCCACTCATAAGAGTTGGCCGCCAGATGCCGTACTTCAAACACCGCGTCGTGCGCACGCCGGTTCGGGCGGAAGCCGTACGAGCACGAATCGAAATCCGCCTCGAAGATTGGCTCCAGCACCAGCTTCAAGGAAGCCTGAACCACTCGGTCCGCCACGGTCGGGATCCCCAGACGACGCAACTTGCCATTCGCCTTCGGGATCATCCGCTCGCGCACCGGGAGAGGACGGAAACTGCGGTCTTTGACCTGCATCCGCAGCCTTTCGAGGAACCCCTCGACCCCTACCCTGGCCTCGATGGAATAGGCCGAACGGCCATCCACCCCAGCCGTTTTGGCCCCCTTGTTGCCCCGCACCCGATCCCACGCCACCAGAAGGAACGCGGGATCAAGAACGAGATTGAACAGGTCGTTGAACCCGCGACGAGGATCGTCGCTCGCCCAACGGTGCAGCTTGGTCTGAATCCCCAGTACCCGGCGCTCGGCCTTCATCAAGGCCCACTCCAGCTCGTCAGTATTCACCGACGCCTCCTGGCATTCCAGCACTTCCGTTGCCGACTTGCTGGCCCCCTTCGCCATGTACGCGCCTCTCGCGCGCTCGGACTACTACGGAGCCTCCGCCCCGCCCCACGGTCATCAGCCGACGACGGGCCTGCCCACGACCGGGCTGGTTGCCCGGCCGGAAGGGCGACCGGGGACGGTTCCCACGTTCACCATGTGACCGATCGACGAGGTAGGTGCCCAGCTGCTGCCCCGACAGCATCGCCACGACTACGCCGCAGGCTTTCACCGTGGCCTCCCCACCGGCGACCTTGGCCGGCTTCGGAGTTGGCGGACCGACTGGCCGCCACGCGCTGCTGCCATCCGGGGCCGGGGCTCCGGGCGGGTCTCGATGGCGGGAATGACCTGCTTCCGTCCCGGAGAGCGGTCGCGGCTGATCTACAGCTTCCGCGTCCACCGGGGCCGCAAGGGCGAACC
>NZ_JBITCU010000077.1:0-8469 GCF_044453545.1 Streptomyces sp. NPDC051664
CGACATCGGCGAGGCAATCCCCGCCCAGAGCCGTCGCGAGCGCGACATCCAGCAGGACTTTGCCAGGGTCGTGCACCGTCCGCGGCTTGCGCCACGGCGCCAGTGCCGTCGATATCGCGGTGTCCAGGCCGCACTTGCGGACCGTCTCGACCAGCAGCACCGCCCCGGCCTGCGAAACCGTCCCGCTGCCACCGCCCTCGACGCGGACACGCGGGTACAACCCGATACGCTTGCTCACCTGGAGAGTGCTTCTTTCCGTGCAGCCAACAGGACCCTAGACAAGTCCCATCGTTGCAGGTCAGGAGCACTCTCCGCTTATTTGATCAAGCATCGGACAACCCACGTCGTGAAAGCCCGAGGCTAGTAAGGCGAAGCAGGCGAGCAGTTTGTAAATTCTCGGCTTCTGGAAGGCCCCGGTGATGGTCGGCTTCCTCGAGTCGACGCCTCGAGATATCCGTGCAGATGCGATGCGAGAGAGCCGTACGGGCCAAGGATCACTTCACAACCATCCCAACCCGCACGGCTCTCCTCACGTTCCCGACCAGCCAAAACCGCTGTTGTACACCACGCCGTATGGGCTCACGTCGTGTGTGGTCAGGTGGTGCGGTAGGCGATGTGGAGGGTGTCGCCGGTGCCGCCCTGCGATTGCGGGCTCCCACATCGTGTACGCGCCAGGCACCTGCTGCTTGAAGCCGGTCCAGGCGGTGCCGTTGAAGGAGTTGAGATAGATCGTGGAGTCCAGGCCGCGTACCGCGCAGTACAGAACACCGTTGCGGACGGCCAGGGCAGGGGCGCTGTCGGTGAGGCCGCCGAGGTTTGTCGCCGCGGACCAGGTGTTGCCGTCATGGTTGAGGATCTACGTCGCGCCGTCGAAGCCGATGCAGGCCAAGTAGAGCTTGTTGTTCAGGGTGGCGAGGGCCGCGGCGTGGAAGGTCTGCAGGCTGGCGACGGCGGACGTGGGGAAGGGCGGCTCCCCGGGTGGGGTGCCGCCCCGCCCTTCGGCTGGGCCGGTCAAGTCGTTTTACGGCGCGGGGACTTCCCGAACGATCTGCGAGGTCCAGGGGCAGAAGATGAGGCCGGGCAGGAAGGGGCCGCCGGCCTCGTCGAGGTGGTCCTCGACGTACGGCAGTGTCGCGTCGCAGACCTCGATGGCGTAGTTGAAGAAGTGGACCGTCTCAGGGTCGTAGTGGAAGCTCCAGCCCGGGTTGTACGAGGCCGGGTACTTCCTGAGCCTGCCGACGACGTGCGGCTCGTCGTTTGTGGCACCGCTCACCAGGTCCCTGGCGTGCTGGATCTCGCGCTCCTGCACCAGCTTCACGATGAATTTGCTCCGGGTGATATCGGTCATCTCGAAGTACGCGGGCTCGGCGGCGGCGGTCCGCTGCGCTCCCTCGCGGTGCTGGGTGGCCTGGGCTGGCTGGGCCACGGTGAAGGCGAGAATCGCGACGGCGGCGAGGCTTCCGGCCCTGGTGAAGAGGTTTCGCACGAGAATCTCCATTGGTACGTGGCAGACCGTGATGACCATGGTCGCTCGTGACGCAATGTAGCTTATTGACTACGGAAAGTAGCAGTCGATGTCGGGGTGGACGCCGGGAGGGAAGGGGCCCGCAGCGGTTAGCGGCAGCGGCGGCTCCGTTTCTCGTCTCTCGCGAACGACCAGTTGAGAGAACCGTGCGCCGCGCCGTTCCCCTGGCCGCGGTCTGCCAAGTCGTCGGTCGCAGAAGGCCTCTCAGAACCTGCCGGTGCTGCGACGACGGCGCTGTTGACCTGCGGATAAGCGGCCCCCGGCCGCGATCCGCCGCGCGGGCATCAGCCGTTTGACCATGTGGCTGCGCAACCGCAGGGTTCGCGGGGCCGAAGCCCTGGCCTCGGCGGCCGTGGATGCCGCCGGGCGTCAGCACACCGCCGTCGTCGGCGAGAAGGCCATCGCGAAGATGGTGCACACCCTCGCTCAGGAGGTGATGACCCTCAACGAGAAGATCACCGAGATCGACAAGCTCATCGAGGGCCGGTTTCGTGAACACGAACTCGCCACAGTGATCGAGAGCATGCCCGGCATCGGTCCCGTGCTCGGTGCCGAGTTCCTCGCCGCGACGGGTGGCGATCTGACCGCCTTCCCGACCCCGGACCGTCTCGCGGCCTTCGCCGGCGTGGCACCCGCACCACGCGACTCCGGGAAGACCAGCGGCAACCTCCACCGGCCGAAGCGGTACCACCGCCGGCTGCAGCGGGTGTTCTTCCAGTCCGCACTGATCAGCATCCGGTGCGACCCCAACTCCCGGACGTTCTATGACAGGAAGAGAGCCGAGGGGAAACGGCATGTCCAGGCCGTCCTCGCCCTCGCCCGCCGACGCGTGAACGTGCTGTGGGCGCTGATCCGTGACCGGCGGTGCTACGAGGTCACTGCCCCTGCCGCCGCGGCGGCTTGACCCTGCGGTAGAGCTGTCGGCCGATGGGCTTCCGCCCGGGCCGGGCGTCGGTAGGGTTTGCCTATGAACGATGCGTCCACGGCAGATACAAAGACCGTATCCACCCCGTATACGACTTTCCTCCAGGGGCTGGGCCGTGAACCATCGGCAGACGAGTGCTGGCGGTGGGCCGCCGAGCACGTCGGCACCGCGGAAGAGCCGCGTGCCCTGTCGGACGCCGGCTGGTATACCGCCCGTGACGGCCGGCACGAGGCAGCCCTCACACTCTTCCGCCGAGTGGTCGAATTCGGGGGCGAGTTCGCCAGAGACGCCCAGGTCGGCATTGTGGACCAGCTGTATGCGCTGGACCGTGCGTCAGAGGCCGACCAGGCCCAGCACGCGCTGCGAGCCGAACTCGACACCCAGCCCGCCGGGTTCACAGATCTGCGGGTCTTCGACGATATGGTCGAGGTGCTGTGCGAGCACGAGCAGCACGAGCTGGCACTGGCGTGGTGCCAGGCGGGCCTGGACCGTATCGCCGAGACCAACGACACCCCGGACGGGGAAACGGACGAGTACCGGCATGGACTGCTCATCGACCGCGGCTTCCTCCGTGGCGAGCTGGGCATCCCCCTGGACGAGGACGACCTGGCCGCCGAGACCGAAGCCGACGCCGCCCTCACGGCGTTCCGCGCCCTGGTGCACGACAAGTGGGACGACCCCTTCCACAGCCAGGACGGAGAGACGTACGACGGGATCGTCCTGCGATGGGCCCGCGAGGACTTCACAGCGGTACGGGAACGCTGGCCCGAATCGACCGTGCACTACGGCGATGACTACGCCACCTACACCGCACGGATCCAGCGCGAGGCCCGCGGCTACGACGAGTCCGGCGCTGCCCACGTGCACATGGTCACCGCCACCCTGGCCGACTTCGAGGCATACGCCCAGCGCACAGGCCAAGACCCGGCCGATCACACGACCCGGCAGCACTACGGAGAATGGCACCACACGACCCACCCGGACCAGACGCTGACCTGGCCACCTGCACGCAACGGGCCGTGCTGGTGCGAATCGGGCCGCAAGTACAAGAAATGCTGCGGCACCCCCGCCAACAACTGATCACCCCAAGCACCAGAATCGCTTGACAACTCTATTGGGAAGCCAGGGCCCGCAGCTCCTGCAGTTCGAGGGCGTCGGCGGGGCTGACCAGTATGGCGATGGTCTGTCCGTGGTCGGTGATGGCGACCGGTTCACGGGTGGCGCTGACCTCGCGGGCGATGGCGCCCAGCCGGGCGCGGGCTTCCACGATCGAGTAGGTGCTCTGCGTCGTCATGCACACCACCTTACGGAAGTGTGCACGTCTCCACCATCGAACGCACTTCGTACGTCATACGTACGGCAAACGTACGCAACTCGTACGTTTCATAGGGTAGAGTGTTGGTCAGGAGGTGTTCCATGTCCGAGTTGTTCGACGCGGTCGACGCACTGCTCGCGTCCCGCGCCACACTGCCGCCGCCGACGGAGCGCAAGCGGCTGCGTGCCGCGCACGGCCTGACGATCGATGAGGTGGCCACCGCGCTGAAGGTGCGCCGGGCCACGGTGTCCGGATGGGAGTCCGGCAAGACCGAGCCGCGCCCGCCGGAGCGGGACGCGTATGCCCGGCTGCTGGACAAGCTCGCGGAGCTCTACCCCGCCCCGGCCGCTCCGATCGACGCGGCCCCGCCCGCCAAGGACGCCGCAGTGCCGACCACGTTCACCGGCGCGCCCGACACGGCAGGCGAAATGCCGACGGTGCTGGATGCTGCGGTAGAAGACATGATCGAAAGTCTTTCGAAGCCCACTCCCGCCCCCGCCCCGGTAGTTGACATGCCGCCGGTTCCGGACGATGCCATTGACCAGGCGTTCGCTCAGCCGCCCGCCGCGTCGTCGCGGCGCCCGGCGAGCACCACCAGGAGCACGTCGATGTCGCGCCGCCCGGGTGCGAAGAAGGCGGCCCCGTCCGCGACCCCGGCGGGCGCCGACCTGCGGTTCGAGAACGGGCCGCTGGCGGTCGTCGATGTCGAGGACGGGCAGGTGCTGGCGTACTGCACCGGTGGCCTGGTCCTGGACGTGCCCGCCAAGAGCCTGCCGGCCCTGGTGGACTGGACTCTCAAGGAGGCGAAGCTCGGGGCGCCGAAGCTGGCCGGTCCGGGTAAGCCGGCTGACCCGCTGCTCGTGCTCACCGAGGCCGCGCTGGAGCGCTACGGCCTCCCGGTCGCCCTCAGCGATCAGGAGCGGCTTGCCGGGCGGATTCCGGAGGGCCACAAGGTCATTAAGCAGCTGACCCGAGCGCAGTGGCAGCTGACGAAGCGCGGGTTCGGGCCGTGGGCGCGGATCTACCGCCCAGCACAGGGCTCGGAGCGGGCCTGCGTGCAGCTGTGCATCCCGTCCTGGAACGCGCTGGACACCCGGCACTGGGGTGCGGCCGGACAACTGCCGCCAGCGGAGCTCGCCCGGCTGCTCGGCACGTACGCGTCGCGGGTGATGACGCCGCGCGGTTCCACCGCCGTGACCGGCCTGGAGTTGATGACGGCGCTGCACCCGGCGACCCGGGCCTCCGAGCCGGACGCGGATGGCAAGCGGCACTCCGAGCACAACCCCGGCTCGCTAGGGAAGGACCCGGTCGACTGCGCGCCGTGCGAGGCCCCCGACGGGCACCCGCTCCTGAAGGATCTGCCCCGCTTCCACGTCCGCGGACCTGCCCAGAAGCTGTTCGAGGAGGCGTACGACTGGGCACGGCCGCTCACCGACGACGAATGCCTGCGCCGCAACCTCGTGGGCATCGACGTCAACATGGCGTTCGGCGCGGGAGCCAACGGTTTGATCGTGGGCCTCGGCGCGCCGACGCACGTCAAGAACCCGGTGTTCGACCCGAAGTTGCCCGGCTCGTGGCTGGTCGACCTGTCCCACGTCGACCTGTCCCGGGTGAAGGTTGGCAAGGAGTGGGTGGACCTGGACGGATCGATGCTGCCCAGCCCGTTCACGCCGAAGGGCGAACGACCGCAGGGGCCGGCCTGGTACGCGACGCCGACCGTCGCTTACGCGGTGGAGCTGGGCTACGACGTCGCGCCGACCGAGGCGTATGTCCGGTACGAGAACGGCCGCTACCTGGACGGCTGGTACAACCGGCTGCGCGATGCTTACCTCGCCACGATGGCCGACCTCGGCGTCGGCGCGGCCCTGTCGCCGGAGGACTTCCTGGCGGCGATGGACGGCTACAAGGGCCGTGACCCGGAACTGACGATCGTGGTGACTGCCGTCAAGGCCACGGTGAAGGGCGGCATCGGCAAGCTGCGCGAGCGGCCCCGGGGCGAGGGGTGGCGGCCCGGCGAGCCGTGGCGGGCGCTGTCGCGGCCGACGTGGCGGCCGGACATCCGCGCGGCGGTCATCTCCCGCACGCGGATCAACCTGCACCGCAAGATCGTCAAGCATGCGGCATTCACCGGGCAGTACCCGGTCGCGATCCTCTCCGACTGCGTCGTCTACGCGACCGACGGCGAGAGTCCGCTGGACTTCCTGCCGTACCGGGAGGGCAAGCCTTTGCCGGGCGGCTTCAAGCTCGGGGTGAACCCGGGCCTGGTGAAGCACGAGGGCACGCAGAGCGTGCTGTGGGGCGAGGGTGTGAGGGAGCAGTTCCAGGCCCCGGAGCTCAACCTCGCCCGGTACATCAAGGACGGCACCGTCACCGACCAGGACAACGGGGAGTAGGTAGCCGATGAGCACGTTCGGGGACGGCCTCGACAAGGCGGTACAGAAGGCGTTCACCCGCCCGACGCCCAAGAGCGCGGGCGCGCAGATGCGGTACCTGGTCAAGCAGTACAAGGGCACCAAGGCAGTCGCCCAGATGCTGCGGATCTCCCAGCGCACCGTCGAGCGGTACGTCAAGGACCAGATCAAAAAGCCCCGCCCGGACCTCGCCGCGCGCCTGGAGCGCGAGGTGAAGGCCCGGTGGCAACCGCAGATCCGGGCGAAAGCCAGGGAGAAGGCAGCGAGCACCGGCGGCATCGTCATCGACACCCGGGCCCGGCTCGGCTACGTCGCACCGATCGGATCGACGGATGAGGACCGGATCCGGCACCTGACCGTCGCCCTACCGCCGCGACACGCCGCCCGCCTCTTCGAGGCCCAGGAGGCCGGTGCCAGCGACGACCGCCTGAGGGAGATCGCCGCCGAAGCCCTCAAGGAGACCTACTTCCAAGATGGCGGCCGCCGCGCCGGCTCCCTGGAGGAGGTCCACTTCACGGACATCGAGCACCTGGAGTTCGACCTGTAGACGCGGCGTCGGGGAGCTGGTGGCTGTTGAAGCGGCTGACGCTGGCCGTGCCCGGCGTTCGGTCGAGGCCGTCAGAGCTGGCGGCCGGTGACGTCCCCGAAAAAACGGGATCGTCGCTGGAACGCCGCCAGCGCCGTACTTGCTGCCGACGTGACCTTCTTCTTCGCGCCGGAGGAGGAGATCGCCAAGGCCACCGCGGAGTTGTCGACTGTCCTGCCCAACACTCCGGCGGGCGTCCTCACCTCGTTGCCCGGCGTCGGCATCGTGACCGCCAACGCTTACGAAGCCGCGATCGGTGACCCGGCCCGCTTCAGAACGCTGCCGGCGCCTACCGCGCCTCCGGCCTCGTCCCCATCGCCGGCCTCGTCCCCATCGCCTACGAATCCGCAGGCAAGAGCCGCCGGGGCAACCGGATCAGCCCCGGCTGCGGCCCGTTAACCCGATGACGACCGCCCTCCCGCCCTCCAGCGCTGTTTCGAGGTGGATTACCTCACTGTCGAACCCGCGAAAATCTATGTTGGCTGGAGTAGACATTGGGTGGTGGTGTGGTTATGGTTTCTCTCGTAGCCCAGAGAGACCGCAGGGCCTGGCAGGGACGAACTGCCGGGCAGCAGTACCCGTAGTTGCAGTTTGCAGGACGGTGCGGTGGTGGAGTTTCGAAGCCAGGGTTGTTGCAGGACGGCGACGGGACTGACGACCGGACCGGGTGGCCCGCAGTGATCAGGGGCCGCCGTGAGCAGTACCGCAGTGGCAGTACCCGTAAGTGCAGGTCGCAGTACCCAGCAGTGAAGTAGGTGAGCAGCACCTCGGTGAAGGCGTCGGCTGCGGACGCGCGTACCGGGAGGTTCGGCAGTGGGGTTCTAAGCCAGAGCAGACGCAGGACGGGCGACGGGGCTGGCTGCCGAAGAGTGGCGCTGTCGGCTGTCGCAGGCCACTGGGCAGTACGCAGGAAAGCAGTACCAGCAGTAGGTAAGTGATTGATCCCAGAGGGAAGAACGGAGGAGCCAGGCGCCATCAGGATCGCCCGGGCGGACGTCTGAGCCCGGGTACCGCAGGACATCGATAGTGAGGTGGTCTCCGGTCAAGCAACCGCGATCCCCGCGCACGCTCTCATCCCCCGTGAGTTGGTGCGGATCAAGAAGGTCGGCGCAGTATCAGGGCCGGCAGATGGTGTAGCAGTTCCTTCGGGGCCCTGGTGCCGTACGGCACCAGGGCCCCTCCACGCGTTCCACAGAGAGGTGCAATGACAGCAGACGACTCGTTCGGCCGTCTCGATGACGACGACTACCCCGCTTACACCATGGGCCGGGCCGCCGAGATGCTCGGCACCACCCAGGGCTTCCTCCGTGCCATCGGGGAAGCCCGCCTGATCACGCCGCTCCGTTCCGAGGGCGGACACCGCCGCTACTCCCGCTACCAGCTGCGCATCGCTGCCCGTGCCCGTGAGCTCGTTGACCACGGGACCCCCATCGAGGCTGCCTGCCGCATCGTGATCCTCGAAGACCAGCTCGAAGAAGCCCAGCGCATCAACGCCGAATACCGCCGCACCGACGAATCAGCGAACCCCACAACCGCGGCCGGAGACGGCTAAAACCTGCAACTCCCCAGGAGCTTCGCGGTTGCCACCCACACGTGCTGCCCGGGGCGCAAAGCGGACGCTGTTGGTCAATTCGGGCCCAGGTGCTTCGCCCCGTCGGATCCGACGGGGCGAAGTGCTGCGAAGTGACTGGTGCGGGTGCGGGCCCG
>NZ_JBITCU010000078.1:0-7445 GCF_044453545.1 Streptomyces sp. NPDC051664
AGAATCGCATGAGATATCTCAGCAACACGCTGGACCATATCCATCAGAAGCCACCCCAGGTTGCCATCCCCGGACGTTTCCTGAGACTGCGTCATTAGAACGCTCTTTTCCAAATTGTCTTTCCGGTTCCGAACCCACCGGCGACCAGGACCTTGACTGCCCGAGGGGATACTTGACTGTCTTGTTCGCCACTTTTACCGATCAGCATTTTGATATCTCCCTACGCCTCAGATGCAGAACTCGACCGCTTTGTTGCACCGCGTCGTTACAGGGCACGAAGCCCATTTAGCACCTCCCTGATAAGGCCGATGCTCGGGCGAGAATTGGGAGCCGGTGGTTCGCGTACAAGTATCGCGTTGAGGCTCGCCAGATCTCCTAGCAGCACACGGACTACTCCGACCGGAAGGTCCAGCCGGGCTGCAACTTCGGTAACAGCACGCGGCGTGCGGCATAGTTCGAGAATAGCTACGTGCTCGGGCTGAATCCCTGTCCACCCATGCACAGACTCCACCAGCGTGGAGATGAACGCCACGAGATTGAATCGACCATCTGTGGCCTGCGTGCGTCCGCCTACCACGGCATATGGACGCACCACTGGGCCGGCTGCCTCATCGACCCATTCCGCGTATGTCACGTGACTGACCGATGGGCCTGCGGTGCACGCGGGTCCACAGACATGTGATATCCGAGTCGATTGGCAAGCATTGTCATCTCAAAGGCCGCCACGCCTGTATCCGAACCGACTGGAGTCAGAGCAGCCAGAACGGAATTCTCGCCCGCCGTGCAAACAAACAAAAGGCCCGCTTCCATCTCGACAATCGTCTGCCGGACAGGACCCCCGTCGAAATGCCAGCCCACCCCCTTGGCCAAGCTGTGCAGGCCCGAGGCCACCGCAGCGAGCCGCTCCGCCTTACCCCGCGACAAACCATCAGACGTGGCAAGCAAAAGCCCGTCCGTCGTCAGAAGAATCGCATGAGATATCTCAGCAACACGCTGGACCATATCCATCAGAAGCCACCCCAGGTTGCCATCCCCGGACGTTTCCTGAGACTGCGTCATCATTGAGGTGGCCTTCCCTGATCGTAGTGGTATCCGGATTGAGATTCGTTCGCCTCACTGCTCTGGGGATTCAACAGGCGTGCTCGAAGGATTCCCGCCTGCAATGAGGACATCATTGTTTGTACGTACATCGGCCGAGCGGTCACAGAATTGGTCGCGTACGTGCCCTGATGAGGGGGACCCTCGTCCCAAACTGCTCCTTCTGTAGCCCTTCCATGACGCGCACCTGGATGGTTTGTGTCCCAGATTCGGGGCGGCGCGGGTGTATGGGGCGAGTCTCCGCGGACCTGCTCGAGGGACGTGTTTCTCCAGTCAAACGGCAACTCATTCGCATGTTCTGGATCATGCTGGAATTCGGAGGCGACACTTCCCTGCGGGACCCTGCGCGGCAGACCATCGACCGTATCGCTGCCCGATAGCGCTTCGCTGGGAGAGAATGGGCTCTGAATGGCAACGGGTTCAGGCCAACCGGGCGAGGCATTCACTTCAGCTCCGGCGGGTGTCGCGGCAAGAGAAGGGAACGCACCCGTACCGTGGGGGGAAGCTGGCTCGTTGCCCGTCGTGAGTGCACGCGGAGCTGAAAGTCCAGGAGTCGCCGCGGTGATTGGCTCGGGGCCACCGTCCTGGGACTTCCGACCAAGGATGGAGTGAGGTATCACCACAACAGCGTTGACACCGCTGTAACGGGAAATTGACAGAGACACGCGGATGCCGTGGCGTTTGGCGAGGCGGCTGACCGTGACGAGCCCAAGACGCGTGCTGTCGAGCTCAATGACGTCGATAGGAGAGTTGATACGTGCGTTGGCTGCAGCAAGCGCCTCCGAGGGCATGCCCAGCCCGCGGTCCTCAACCTCGATGATCAGGCCGTTCTCCCCGTTGCTTGTGGTGATTTGCACGTCGCTTTCCGCAGGGGAGAATGTCTGCGCGTTCTCGATAAGCTCTGCCAGGAGATGGATCACATCGGCGGTTGCATGCCCCACTACGCCCACCGCCGGAACGGGCAAAATCACAACCCGCGCGTAATGCTCGGTTTCGGCAATCGCCCCCCGGATCACGTCGATGACGGGAACGGGTTGGCGCCACACCCGTCCAGATTTCGCTCCGGAAACGATAATGAGGCCTTCGGCGTAGCGCCTCATTCGAGTGGCGAGTTGGTCAAGATGAAAAAGCTCTTCGAGCGCAACGGGATCTTCCGTACGTCGCTCCATGGCGTCCAGCATCTTGAGCTGGCGGTGCACCAGAACCTGGCTGCGTCGTGCCAGGCTGAGAAAGACCTTACTGATTCCCTCGCGGAGGCGGATGTCCTCGTCCGCAAGATCCACCGCGGTGAGCTGGAGGTCCCAGAAGGCTTGGCCCAGCTCAGCCATCTCCCGGTTCACGAAGTCGGGCCTGGTCATGTCGCTTTGGACATCGACCTTCTCCCCTCGGCGCAGGCGTCCGATCACGTCACGCAGCCGGTCATCCGTCAGGTTGCGAGCCGAGGTCCGCAGGCGGGACACATCGCCGATCAGCGACCTTCCAACACTCAGCGACATCACGACCGCGACAGCGAGTGCAAGAAGACCGAAGAGTCCAACAAAAATCAGTTCGAGGAAGGCGCGATGAGCCGGAGGTCCAGTGCGGTCGAAGATGGCGGATATGTCCTTGAGGGAGAGTGCGCCAGCGGCCGCGTCTTCGGCATCGTACGCGGCTCGCCACTCAGTGATGGGAAAGGGAAGGCGGTTGGCGTGGGGCCCTGCGGCCACAATTTTGTTTTCCAGCGCCGACAGCCGACCTGCGGCGCCGTTGGGAGAAGCCAACTGCATCAGAGGTGCTCGCTGTTCGGCAGGCAACCTGCTTATGGCCTCTTGGTGCAGGTAGCGCTGAGCCCCTATGCAGGCGACCAACGTGCTGTAGTCGCTGGTCGACAAATGGTGCTGCGGGCCAGCTGCGGCAGCGGATACCAGAGCGTCCTCCTGCGAGAGGATCTCACCTGCGGGCACCATCTGGTAGAGCGCCTGACCAAATTCTTGAGCCACCTGGTCAGGCAGCACGGTCATACCCCGCAGCGCCTCGCCGATAGCCTTATCGATCGAGGTGTACGAAACCATCTCTTGGGCTGGGGTGATTCGTCGGGAGTCGACTGCTAGCCGCAGTGAAGGCAAGTCCTCGAGCGCCCGCTCCGCAGCATCAACGCCGGCCCGCACCTGATCGCTCTCGACCTCACGAACGCTGCCCATGTGAGCGTGTTCGAGAAAGGCAGCAATTTCCCCATCACTGCTGTCCCGGCTGCCGAACATGCCGGACGGTGGGCGGCCAGCTGCCAACGCGGTGGCGGCATACCTCCGCTCGACACGAAGGGCAATGACCACTCTTCCGAGCGGGCGCGCCAGATGGTTCCCGATGGTGTTTTCGTGCGCAAGAGTTAGCGCGTTACCCAAGGAGAGTTCGGCGGCGTAGCCCAGAACGACAGCCAGGGACACAAGGGGAAGGAGCAACAAGGCGATCAGCTTTCGGCGGATCGGCCAGCCTGTCTTTATCATGCGTCTCTCACATCAAACATCGTCAGGCTCTTCGCCCGCAGCGATCGGAAGGGTCGATGAAGCAGGAGTCAGCCTTCCCTGCGCATCACGTTGGCAAAAGGAATTTCGAGAATTAGATTTTGGCTTGAAAGATATTATGCACACGCATATGGGGTTTTGCTTAACTGGGACCAGAAGGGGGCGGCCGCGAACCTTCAAGACGCGCGCCGGCGCCATGGAAACGATAACCAGGCGGACTGCCGACATTAAGGGGGTTTCGTTTCCACCGGCGCCTGCTCTCAACGATGCTAGGCGCATCGAGCCCCGCCGACGAAAGCACACGGCTACCCTTTGGGGTATCACTTTTTCCCCAAGGGGCCAACAGACGGAAAGCGCTCACCTTACGCGATCGCCCACTGACTCCACGTAGGGGCCAGGGCCCACACACCTTTTCAGGTCAGCCGCCCACTGCACGAACCGCCACGAGGATAGTTCGTCCAAAACCTGACTACAGGATCTTCGCGCCGCTGAGCAGAAGTCAGCCACTAAAAGAAGTCATCTCATTTGGTGAGCCTGCGGTAGCAAATAAAGGTGCAGCCGATGCTCGTGAAGGCGAGGAAGTGCACGGCCTTGCGCTCGTAGCGCCGATGGAGTCGGCGGCAACCGGCGAGCCAGGCCATGGTACGTTCGACGGTCCAGCGGTGACGGCCCAGACTCTGTGAGGAACTCCCTTGCGGGCGATGCGGTGCTGGATGCCGCGCTGGCGTAACCATCGTCGCAGGTGGGAGTAATCGTAGCCCTTGTCGGCGTGGAGCTTTGCGGGCTTGCGTCGTCGGCGTCCGCGGCGGGAGCGGATCGGCGGTATCCCTTGCACGAGGGGAATCAGAGCCTAGCTGTCATGCAGGTTCGCCCCCGAGATTGCGACGGACAGAGGAAGACCGGTCCGCTCGGTGATCAAGTGGATCTTCGACGCAAATTTTAATTCACACCTGATCCAGACTGGCGCGTATTTCACCTCCATATTTCACGCCACCGCTGGCATTCCCTGAGTTTCGCAAATAGTGGTGAAGCGTGTTCATTCACCTTCCAGGCAGAGAATTTCCGGACATAGCGATCTCGACGGCTGCTATCAGTCCCTGAATCGACCCGCTGAGCCCCGGCCGTGAATGGCGCCGGAAACGGCTGTCGACAGTCGCTCGCATCGAGTTTCCGGGGGCCCCTATGTGTTTGGTCAGGGGGTGAGGCTAATGTCAGACACCCCATGTCGTTTGAGGTCAAGCGACAGGGGTGTGGGCGTGGTGTGACCAGGCGGTTGCTTCGTCGTAGTGGGTGCGGGTTTTGAGGCAGCTGTGGAGGATGCCGACGAGGCGGTTGCCGAGCTGGCGGAGGGCGGGGTTGTAGCCGACCTCGCGGACGCGTTGTTTGTCGTAGTAGCGGCGGGCGCCGGGCGAGCGCAGGGCTGCGAAGGCCTGCGTCTGGAGGGCGTCGGCGAGGCGGTTGTTACGGACGTATCTGGCCTGGACGGTGCGGCTCTTGCCGGAGGCCCGGGTGACGGGGCTGGTGCCGGCGTAGTTCTTGCGGGCTTTCGCGGAGGCGTATCGGGTGGGGTCGTCTCCGAACTCGGCGAGCATCCGGGCGCCGGTGATCTCACCGATGCCGGGCATCGAGAGGTAGATCTCAGCGTCCGGGTGCGCCAGAAAATGGGCCTTCACCTGCTCTTCCATCGCGGCGATCTGCTCGTTCAGCGCGATGATCAGCCGGGCATGGGCAGTGGTGGCGGCCGCGTAGGCGGCGGTGACCGGCTCCGGCAGGCCGAGCTGCCGCTCGCGCAGCGCGGCTTGGATGGTGGCCGCTTTCGCGTCGCGGTGGTGGCGGCGGTGTCGGGTCAGGACGGCGGTGATCTGGGTGCGGGTCAGCTTTGAGGCGTCCCCCGGGGTGTGGGCACAGGGGCTCATGCCGCGATTGAGAGTTTAGCTGCTCGCAGATGCTGCTGTTCGAACTCCACCGGTGAGAGGTAGTTGAGGGCACTGTGGCGTCTGCGGGCGTTGTAGTAGGTCAGCCACTGGAAGTGAAGGGCTTGTGGGCCGGGGCCGGGGGGCCTCGGCGGTGTGTTGGTCGTACTCCCGCCCGCAATGTGGGCGCGCTGTCAACTGGCGGTGCGTTGGTCGTAGGTGAGGCGTGCGGTGTGGATCTGGGATGCGCGTTTGTGGGTCCATGAGCACAGGACGCGGATTTCCGCGGCGATCTCGCTGCCAAGGTCAGTGAGTTTGTACAGCACCAGGGGCGGGGTGGCGTTCGGGTCGACGGTTCGCTGGATTAGGCCGTCGCGTTCCAAGGTGCGCAGAGTCTGCGACAGCATTTTGCGGCTGATCCCGCCGATCGAGCGCTGAAGTTCGGAGAAGCGTTGCACGCCCTGTTCCCGCAGGCTCAGGAGCATAAGCAGCGCCCACTTGTCGGCCAGGTCCACGAAGACGTCACGGCTTGGGCAGGCCGCATCAAGGATGTCCATCGGACGGTCGGCGTCGATGGCGGTCGGTGACTGCTCCTGCTGTGACATGCCGCTCATCCTACACCAGGACACCAAAACACACCTGTACCCGTTTAGAGGTATGGTATACATTAGAGACCAAGTCGATTTGAGGAGCACCCCATGGCTAAGAACACCCAGCGTCCCCTTGTCGCTGTTGCTTTCCACTCCGGATACGGTCACACCGCTGTCCTCGCAGAGGCGGTCAAGCGCGGCGCTGAAAAGGCCGGAGCCGAAGTCGCCTATGTCCCGGTGGACGCCATCACCGACGAGCACTGGCAGCAGCTCGACGCGGCCGATGCCATCATCTTCGGTTCCCCCACCTACATGGGTGGCGCTTCCGCGGGATTCCACACCTTCGCTGAAGCCACTAGCGGCCGCTACCTCACCAGCACCTGGGCCGACAAGATCGCCGCCGGCTTCACCAACTCCGCTTCCAAAAGCGGAGACAAGCTCAACAGTCTCAACTTCATGGCTGCTCTCGCTGCCCAGCACCACATGATCTGGGTCGGTCTCGGCCTCGCCCCCGGGTGGAACGCCCTCACCGCTACCGAGGACGACCTCAACCGTCTCGGATTCTGGATCGGCGCCGGCGCCCAGACCCCTCAGGACGGCGGCACCGACACCGTCCACACGTCCGACATCGCCACCGCGGAGCACCTTGGCGCACGGGTCACCAAGATCGCCCACATCCACACCGCCGGCAAGCACGCCACCAGCTGAGCACCAGAGTCCAGCAGATTCCCATACCCACACCCCCAAGCGGTGGGAATCCAGGCGGTCACCGGCGTTCGCACCCCATGCACCGGCACCGCAGAGCTGCCCCTGTCGATCGCACGAGTCAAGGACCGAAATGACGAATTTCATCAAGAAGCAGCAGTACAACGTCCCTGCCGCCGAGGTGTGGGGCCTCGTTGGCGACTTCCACACTGTTGAGACCTGGATGCCCGGCATCGCCGATGTCGTCGGGGACGACGCAGCACAGACCCGCACTATCAGCATGCACGATGGCGGGAAGCTCGTGGAAAGGCTGCTCGAGCAGGGAACCCGTTTCCACCACTACCGGTTCGACGACCCCGGACCGGTCCCTGTCCGGGATTTTACAGCTCGCCTCACGGTGATCGAGTCCGGTCCGCAGCAGTCGGCGATAGAGTGGACCGCCTCCTTCGAGCCCGCGCCCGGTGTTTCCGAGGAAGACGCTGTTGCCGCGATCGGGGGCTTCTACCAAGCCTGCCTCGACAAGGTTGCAGTTGTCCTCAGCGCCTAAGGGCTGTCCCGTAACTGCTGGTCACAGGTGAGATGATCTTGCGGTGTCTGGTGTGATCACGGCGTCGGAGCCGTCCTAATCCGGTACTAGC
>NZ_JBITCU010000079.1:0-7238 GCF_044453545.1 Streptomyces sp. NPDC051664
TCATCGATGAGTACGAGCACGTCACCGCTGGGCATCCGAAAACACCTCCGCCGCCATCCCTGCCCACCCCGTGCCGACGACAGGCCCGCTCATCCGGCAGCTACACCGATTGGCCCAGCCTCCTTCCCACCAGAGCTGTCCAAAGCTTTTCGTCACGGCTGGTCCCTGCCATCGTGCGGTCGTGGCGGGGACAGCAGCCGTGCTGGCTTGGGGGAGAGGGGACGCAGTGCCTCTGCCAGGCTCGGTGCGAGCGCGGCCAGATCTCCATCGCCTTCCGCACGTAGCGGTAGACCGTCGCGCTTCCGACGCTGAACCACGCGTAGACGGTCTCGGGCCCATCGGCGCGAGCCGCTGGCTGCGACGCAGATTGACGAACACCCGCCACTCCTCCAGGCCCACTGCCCGGCGGGCGCCTGCGTCGCTGAACTGCCACACCAACCTGTTCTGTGCGCCGGTGCCATGGAGTGGCAATAGTTTTGTGATCTTCGATCGTGATCAAGTGGTCCTCAACCCGGGCCAGTTGTGGCGCACCCGCGCTCAAGCGCAGACGGGCGATATCTGCCGGAGGGCTTTCCGGCTGGGCTCGCCGGCGTTGGGGGAAACAACGGCCGTGCGGCGAACCGCCGGAAAGCTACGCCAACGGTCAGGCCCGGGCGTCCCGCAGTGGCTGCCTTCAGCCTCGGTGGGTCTCCAGCAGCCTCAGCCAGACTTCGCCGAGGGTGGGGAAGGCGGGGACGGCGTGCCAGAGCCGGTCGAGGGGTACCTCGCCGGCGACCGCGATGGTGGCCGAGTGCACCAGTTCCCCGACGCCGGGGCCGGCGAAGGTGACGCCCACGACGGTGTTGCGGTCGGTGTCGATGAGCATGCGGGCCCGGCCGCGGTAGTCCTCGCCGTACTGGTGGGCGCCGGCGACGTGGGCGAGGTCGTAGTCGACAACCTCGATGCGGCGCCCGCTCTGCTCGGCCTCGCGGCTGGTCAGGCCGACGGAGGCGACCTCGGGGGTGGTGAAGACGACCTGGGGGACGGCCGCGTGGTCGGAGGTGGCGACATGCGCGCCCCAGGGGGCGTCGTCGATGGGCTCTCCCTTGGCGCGGGCGCCGATGACCGCGCCCGCGATCCGGGCCTGGTACTTGCCCTGGTGGGTCATCAGGGCGCGGTGGTTGACGTCGCCGACGGCGTAGAACCAGCCGTCGGCGACGTCGGTCACTTGGAAGGTGTCGTCCACCTTCAGCCAGTCGCCCGGGGTGAGACCTATCGTCTCCAGCCCCAGGTCCCAGGTGTTCGGAGCGCGGCCGGTGGCAAGCAGGATCTCGTCCGCCGCCAGATGTCCGCCGTCGGCCAGGGTGATCTGGACCTCGCCGTCCTCGCGGGCCAGGGAGGTCACGGAGGTCCCGAACCGGATGTCGACGCCGGCTTCCCGCAGGCCGTCGGTCACCAGCTCTCCGGCGAACGGCTCCATCCGCTGCAGCAACGCGTCCTCGAGAACCAGCATGGTGACCTGGGAGCCGAGCGCCTGCCAGGTGGTGGCCATCTCGACGGCCACCACACCGCCGCCGACCACCGCCAGACGTCCGGGGACCTTGTGGGCACTGGTCGCCTCACGGCTGGTCCAGGGGCGGACGGTGTCCAGGCCGGGGATGGGAGGCAGGGCCGCGCTGGTTCCGGTGGAGACGGCAACGGCGTGCCGAGCCGTGAGGGCGACGGCCTCACCGTCGGGAGTCTGCACACTCACCTTGCGGGGGCCGGTGAGGCGGCCGTGGCCGCGGATCAGATCGACGGAGACCGAGTTCAGCCAGTCGACCTGGTCCTCGTCCTTCCAGTACGAAGACATCTTGTCGCGGTGCGCGAGGACCGCCTCGACGTCCAGCGGCCCTGCGACCGCCTGACTCAGCCCGGGCACTCGGCGCGCGTCGGCGCGCGCCACCACCGGGCGCAGCAGCGCCTTGCTGGGGTCGCAGGCCCAGAACGAGCACTCCCCGCCGATCAGTTCACGCTCTACGATCACGGTGCTCAGGCCGGCGGCGCGGGCGCGTTCGGCCACGTTCTCACCGACCGGGCCTGCGCCGATGACGATCACATCGTAGGTGCGGGGGGTCTCGTTCATTGCTGCTCCGTTCATCACTGCTTCTGCAACTCGGTCGGATATTTCGGCGGCCCGGCACCTGGCCGCACGCATCTCCCCGCTTTCACCGGGGAGATGCGCAGGGCGGTGCTCGGCTGATGCGGTTGCGTGGTATCCGGACCGCTGGTGCTGGGGCGCGCCTTTGCGCCTGGCGGGTCGGTGCCGGGGTCCGGGTGTTCGGCTTTGCGGGTGCTGTGGCCAGGGGCTGAAGGGGGTAGCCGCGGTCCGGGTTGGCTATGACCGTTGCACCGTTGGGTGGTGGTGTGGTGTCAGCGGCCGGGGGCGCGCTGCGTCACTTCCTGGAGCACCCAGCCGTTGCCGTCCGGGTCGCTGAAGGTGAGGTAGGAGCCGTAGGAGGCGCGATCGGGGTGCGCGCCGGCCAGGCGCTCCTGGCCTGCGCGCTGGTGGACGACACCTCCGGCGCCGTGGCCGTGGAACAGCCCTCCGGCGTCGTGGAACACCTCCGTCACCTCGATACCGCGGCTGGTGAGCTCGGCGTGGGCTTCTTCGATGTCGGTGACGATGAGGTACAGGCCCTGGAGCGAGCCGGGGGCGCTGGGGGTCATTCCCTCTCCGAAGATGATCGAGCTCTCGGAGCCGGGCGGCGTGAAGTGGACCACCCGGATGTCGTCACTGGGCGTGTAATCGACGTCCAGGCGGAATCCCACCGCCTCATAGAAGGCCTTGGCCCGATCGACGTCGGAGACGGGCAGCACGATCATTTCGAGTTTCAGATCCATGGGGATGTCCTTGCTTCTTGGCGTCGGTGAATTTCACGCATCTGTGCGTCACCGGTTCAACAGGTGGTGGGATGGCGATGGGGTGGCTCATCCTGCGACTCAACCTGCCAAGAAACCTATCCGGCACTTAACTCGTGCGCAAGTAAAACTTGGGCACTGAAAGTGTGGCAAAGGGAACAAGCGGCGGGGCTGGGCCCCGGCCTCCGGGGCCGTGTGGCGGCCCCAGGCCGATCCCGGGGCTTGGGTGAGGCTTCTTGCTGCGCAGGCCTGGTGCGCCACGGGCAGTCGCCGCACGGAGCCGGTGCGTGCGGGGCCTATGCGGAAGCTTCTGCGAGGCGGTCATCCTTGTGGCTTGAGCCCGGCGACGCTGACGCGGCGTCCGGGGCTTCACGGGTGGCCGGAACGTGTCGCGGAGCAGCGCACGGGTGACGCTTTGGACGGCCCGGGCCGGGCTCGCGGTAGCGCTCCAGGGAGCCCCCTTCTTGTGCGGCCCACGGTTTCGAGGGGGGCGTACTGTCTCGCCCGCATTGCTGATCAGTGTGTCGAGCCCGCCTGTTGTGGCGACGGCGTCTTCGGCCGAGCTGGTCCATACGGTGGGGCCTGCGCACTGTCACCCTCGGTGATCCCTGGCTGCTCCTTGGGGCCGGCCGACCGTGGGGCCGATGGGGCGCTGGGGCCCGAGGGGCGATGGGCACCCTGAGGGTCGCCGCGGAGCGGCGGATGGGCGCGGCTTTCCTCTGCGCGCAAAGCCCCGGTTGGATTGCTCCGGCGATCGGGTATGCGGGTGCGGCCGTGCGTGATGCGCCAGCGGTGGCGTCGCGCGGGTGACCGTCGGGTGTATGTGATGGCGGCGTGGTGTGTCCGGGGTGTCGCCGCCGGGCGGTCCTATTAAGTGTGCACAATCTAATGTTGAGCATGTAAGTTTTGGGGTATAGTAACTATGCGTGAAAGGTTTGCGCGGAGGAGGAGTCGTGATGAGCAAGATCGAGACGGGTGCCGGACAGGGTGACGCCACCGAAGTCAGCCTGCTCCTCGAGGACCAGATGTGCTTCGCCCTGTACGCAGCTCAGCGCGCGGTGACCAGTCGCTACCGCCCGCTGCTGGAGGAGCTCAACCTGACCTATCCCCAGTACCTGGTGATGCTGGTGCTGTGGGAGCACGGCGCCCTCCCTATCAAGACCCTGGGCACGCTTTTGCAGCTCGACTACGGCACCTTGACCCCGCTGCTGAAGCGCCTGCAGGCTCACGGGTTCATCCGGCGCGAGCGCCAGGCGAGCGACGAGCGCTCGGTGCAGATCACCCTCACCGAGCAGGGGACTGAACTCCGCGAGCGCGCTCGCGCCGTCCCCGCCGCTATGGGGGAGGCTGTCTGCTTGAGCCCTCAGGAGATCGCGGATGCCAAGTCTTTCCTCGAGCGTCTGACAGCCAACCTCTCCGCAACCTGACCCGGCTGCTGCTCCGTCGCTGATCCGTCGGGAACGGTTTCCCGGACAGATCGCCGCCCCGTGCATCCGCCGCATCCGCCACCTGCGCTTCGCGCTCCGGCATCAGTCGGGATCGTGAGGTTGGGCGTAGCTGCCACTGGAGTAGCCGGGCTACGTGTCTCACTGGGCGCCGGGCACGTTTGCTCAGCGCAAGGGCTGTTTCCAAGGTGACCATGGTGACGCTGCCCCGAGCCCCGCCGTGAGAGCAAACCGCATCACTCAGTCTCAGCTTTCCCATGCCTCCTGCGCCCCGCCCGGCCTGTGC
Organism: Streptomyces sp. NPDC051664; assembly: GCF_044453545.1. Classification (NCBI taxonomy): domain Bacteria; kingdom Bacillati; phylum Actinomycetota; class Actinomycetes; order Kitasatosporales; family Streptomycetaceae; genus Streptomyces; species Streptomyces sp. NPDC051664. The sequence goes on from NZ_JBITCU010000079.1 coordinate 4,612, forward strand.
TCTGGCGGCGGTGGGTACTACAGGTGGATGTTCTGAGGTTCGGCCACGAACATCCCGCTCTCGAGCTCGGTGTCGTTGAAGAGGATGACGTCGCGGTGGCATCTGCCGCGTGTCGACACGCTGCGCTCTGCGACAACGCGCGTCAGTACATGCGCGAGTGGATTATCGCGCGAACCGTCCCGCACGGGATTCTCCCCCGGCCCGCTTCGCCCGCTCCTGGACGGCGCCGGCACAAGGCCCCTGCCGGACCTGTGCGACGACCTCGCACACGCGCTCCCGGACGGCCACCGGACCGGCGAGGCATTGATGCTGCTCGCCCGCACGAAGGCGCTGCCTCCAGATCGGGTACTGACCCTCTCGCTGCCCGCGGGCCCCGAGGCCGCACCGATCGCCCGCGCAGCGGCCCGCCACCAGGACGGCGGGGCATCCCGAGGATGCGTTCGCGCCTCGCGGCGCCCTCCTCGGGGAGGGGCACCTCGACAACCTGCTGGTCGTTGGTCGACGACGGCGTGTGATGAGGCCATTGGCTGCGGTGGCCTGTACATGCCGGTCACTGCGCGGGAGGCGGCGTAGAGGGTGAAGCGCAGCTGGTCGTTCACGAGCAAGGACGGCTCCGATGTCCCTTTTCTATCGATTTAGTGGGGTAGGTAACAGGAGTGCTGCCGCTCTCGTCGCAGTGCTGGTCAGGCGTGTCGCATTCATGATCCATCACCTATCCCGCGAGTGAATCACTCACGCGTAACTTGTACACGAGGTAATTTCGCTCTAGGGTTTTGATGTGGCGCCGGACAGTCCGCATCCCGGAGCCGTCACTGATGTATCCGACAGGGAGATCACCGATGAACCGCAAGCTCAAGAGCCGCTCTTTCCGCACATACGCCGCCCTCGGGATCGCCGCAGGTGCGGCAGCGCTGGCCCTGATGGTCACCACGCCCGCCAGCGCCACCGAGGCGACCGAGATCGAGTCTCACCGCCCGGGCGCCAAGCCGCCGGTGGTGCTGGTGCACGGTTCCTTCGCGGACTCCTCCAGCTGGAACGGCGTCGTCAAGGATCTGAAGCGCTCCGGCATTGCGGTCATCGCGCCCGCCGACCCGCTGCGGGGCTGCTGCACAGCAACGCCGACCATGAGTGCGTATATACCGCACGACCGAACCGAAGCCCGTGAGCAAGCAACTGGCCGTCGAGCTTGGCCCGCATCCCGACTGCTCGGGGTTGGATCCGGCAGGCCGAGGCCGATGCGGGCGAGCGGCATGACCGGCTGACCACCGACGAACTGGAAGAGCCGGCCCAGCTGCGGCGGGAGATGAGCCAGCTGCATCGGGTGAACGAGGTCCAGCGCACCGCCTCGGCGTTTTCGCCACGCGGCTCGACCCGACCCGGCCCAGGTGACCGCGCTCCTTCGGGCCTGGATCGGCAACCAACGTTCACGCGCCACGACACTCATGCCAGAGCGTATCGAGCAGCTCTCCGCCACCAACATGCGCTGGGCATCCACACAGGCGCTGCACGGTGATGCGCCGATGAGCTGGACGGCATGCCACTGCTGGCTGGGTTCCTCCCCCGACGCATTGGCGAGCGCAAGATGGACCGCACCAGGTACGAGGAGAAGTTCCTTCCCGGAATCGGCCCGGGGCTCTGTACGGGCTGCTGTTCACGATCGTCATCCTCTTTGCATCGCAGTGCAAGATCATCACCTGCGGGAAGTTGCACGGATCGCGCTGCCCCTGCGCGTCTATTTCGCCCTCATGTGGGCTGGAACCTTCGCTCTGGGCAAGGCCATCGGACTCGCCTACGACCGCACCGCGACTCTGGCCTTCACCACGGCCGGCAACAAGTTCGAACTCGCCGTCGCCGTCGCCATCCACCTTCGGCGTCACCTCCGGCCAAGCCCTCTCCGGCCTCGTAGGCCGCTCATCGAGTTCCCGGTCCTCATCGGCCTCGTCTACGTCCCCCGTCTCGCCGCCGCCCTGCTCACAGGTGGCTTGTTCCATCAGCTCACCACCGTTCGCACCGAGGACTTCGACGAGGACACCGCAACCGTCGCTTTCCACGACCCCGCCCGCTACGCCACTCACCCAATACCGGCATGGGCACACCACTTCCTCCGCGCCGCAGCATGCTTCGCCACTCTCACCGATGTCGCTGACCGGCAACTCCTGGCCTGCCAAGGCGACCAGCCTCAGCTGCTACGCCTCGCCGAGAGCGCCAAACCTCCGCCCACCTCAGCCCCCGGCTCCTCAACAGACCGAACCAGGCCGCGTCGTGTGGGACTGGAAAGAACGCAAAGAAGCCGAACGCTACGAGCCTCTACTGACTGCACCACCCCGCAGACCGGCATCCTCGTCAGGCTGGAGTCCGCGCAGAGACTCGTGACGGCGGTTTCCTGGCGGCGGACCGTCAGCCGATGGAGAAGTCGGCGAACTCGACACCCAACACCCATGAACTCCACCCCTGACACATGGGCGCACCGTCCCTCATCGCAGAAGTAGGCATGCCCCAGTGCGCGAGCCAGGACGACCATCTGTTGTCCGCTTGGGCTTGATCCGCTTTGACGGACATTCGAGATCAGGGGCTCAGCCCCGGGAGGATGTCCATCATGGAGAGCATGGGGAAGAAGAAACCTCGCC
>NZ_JBITCU010000080.1:0-6498 GCF_044453545.1 Streptomyces sp. NPDC051664
GTTGGCGGACACCAGCCGAGGTCTTCGAGGAGCAACTACGCTCACTACAACAGCCCGGTGTTGCAACGACCGGTTGAACTCGCCCAATATGTGTCGAAGGAGCTCGCCCAGGTCTGCTCGGAGCTGGGCGTGACCAGATCGCGCGGCGCGGTCGGCCCCAGCGCGGACAACGCCGCGGAGAGTCTGAACGCGACCATGAAACGCGAGACGCTCCAGGGCCGCAAGCGGTGGAACGGGACCAGTGAGGCCCGCCTCGCGGTCTTCCACTGGGCGACCCGCTACAACACCCGCCGACGGCACTCCCGCCTCGGCCAGATCAGCCCGATCACCTACGAACAGCGATCAACTACGCTGGCCACCGCCGCATGACAACCAATGTCCACGACCACGGCGAAGGCCCCCTTCAGCTCCTCACTGGCTACCGCAGGGGCCTCATCGCTGACTGAGTACGCATGATCAATCAACCGACTGCGGGAGGTACTCGTTGGCATCTGCCCCGCCTTGGAGCGGTCGTTCGATTACTCGAAGCGGCCGGGTCTGATCCTGATGACTGGCCACCAGACGCCGGCTGCTCTGCGACACGTCCGCGTGAAGCGACTGACGATCTGGCTGGCGCGCCGCCAGGTCCGCAACGCTGAGAGCTTCGCCGAACTCGCCGTGCAAGCCGCTACTTCGCAGCACACCACCGACCGCTTCCGGATCGGTCAGTCGGCAGGGAGCGTTATCCCGAGCTCGAGCATCGCGGGCGAGGCCGGACCGCCTTCGGAACGTTGCGTCTTGTAGCCCTTGACTCGGGGAGCGATCGTCCTGGGGTCGACCGCTTCGGAGGGGGCACCTGTCGCATAAAGACCCTCGGGTTGCTCATCCCGGTCATGGGGCAGGAGCCAGAAAACCCTTCGACGGAAGGTGCCGGACGCGCGGGAAGGCCTGGCATCTTCTCCGAGAACGGCATACCCTACCATTCGTCCGTCGCGATGGTAGGCGGGTCTCCCGCGCCGGGAGGGAAGACGGTCCAGAGACTGGCGTACATAGTCCAGTTCTGCGGGGTCCTCAAGCCACACCAAGTCGGCTTCGTGTGCTAGCTCCTCGGGGTCGATCAACGCGCTCACGGTTGCCGCTCCTCGGTATTTAGGTCGGTCACGAGGCCGACGCCCGGATAGTACTTCCGGGACATGGACAGGATCATCTCCTTGGGTGAGGCCATACCCAGGGTCTCACGGACACGGGCGGCGAAGGCACGTGCGGAAACGGGGTTGGCACCTTCAAAGCCGCACCATCGCGTGTAGGCGCTATACAGCTGAGTCTGTTCAGCCCGCATACCGTCGTCGATCTTGCATGCCTCGGTGAGGAAACGTCCTACGTGATCCTCTGTCTCGGCATACGCGGTGGTGGCGACCTGGACACGAACCGGGCCGGTTAGGTCCTTGGCGCCGGCGAAATACCGCCGGGCACCCTCAACTAGCCAGGCTAGGATGCCGGGGCCTTCCTCTCGGACGAGTACGCTGGCCAGATTGTCGATCTTGCACTCCTCGGGTACTACCCGCTCGAAGGGGATCAGACGCATACGACGCCAGAAGGCGAATCCGCCGGTGTTGACCTCGGGACGGTGGTTGCCAAGTAGCCATAGTTTGTGTGTCGGGTGGAACGAGAAAAAGTCCTGCCTCATACGGCGTGCTTTGAGCTTGTCCCCACCAGTCAGGAGCTTGACGCGTGCCTCATCGAAGCGGTCACCTGGTTTCAGTTCGGAGCAGACAATGATGCGGCGGCCGTGCAATTCTGCCAAGTCTGTGGGGTGGCCCTCGAAGACCTTGGCCATGAGGAAGCCCGGCGGCGCAGCGTCGGCGTAGTCGCCCATCAGCTGCAGCATCACATCCAGGAGCACACTCTTGCCGTTTTTCCCCTGTCCGTACAGGAACGGCATGACCTGGGCACCCACATCGCCCGAGATGGAATAGCCAAGGAGCAGGTGCAGAAAGTCAGTGGTACGGCAACCCTCAACATCGGTACCGAAGGTGTCATCAAGGAACCGCTGCCAGCGCGGGGTGGGCATGGCCTCGGGGGCTACGGTGGTGGATCGCGAGTGGTGTTGCGTAGCGGGGTCCGGCGGGAGGAGAGCACCCGTCCGCAGGTCAACCACCCCCTGGGGCGTGCACAGGGCATACGGATCGGAGTCCAGCAAGGCAGCGTTCATGACCATACCGGGGGACGATTTCGCTTGTATCAAAAGCGCGTTCATCCCGGACGTCGACAGTGCGCGCCGCCGATGGCGGCGGAGCTCGCTCGTGTTGTACGTGCCGGTCGGGTCAGTCGTGGCAATCGCTTCAGCCATCTCACCCACAGCCCAGAGCACGGTGTCCTCTTCGTCGTGCTGCCAACGGTGGCCGGCCCATCGATACCAGCCCAGCCCTGGGACATGCCGGTAGTCCTGGCCGTACAAGCTGACAAAGAGCTTGGCGTTGCCCCGGTCACTCAGGGAGTCCGGCAACAAGCCATGTTCCGTCACAGGCTGCTGCGACACGGGCCGCGCGGGGCTCGTTTGGGAGGGAATTCCGGGGACGGGGAGAGCTTCCTGGACCGGAGAGCCGAGGATCTGCCGGGCTACGGCCGCCGGGTCGAAAACGTCCCCCCCTGGGGTGGTCGGGGTCATGAGGGTCGTCCTTCGAGGTGGAGCGGTCGCCGGGCGCCGGCGTCAAGTCCACTGCGGATGATCTGGGCACTGCGTCGGTCATGGCCAGGGCGTGCGTATTCAGCGGTGTCCAGGAGAGCTCGTGCGACGGCATCGGTAGTGAGGTAACCAGCAGTGACAAGTCCTCCGGCGGTATAGGCAGCACGGTTGAGCCGCTGTGTGAAGCCAGCGCCCTCAGGGACAGCGGCGCACGCGACTACATCAGCGAGCACGGTTTCAAGGATCTGGGCAGCTTTGTCCCTGCCTCCACCAGCCGCCACTACAGCCAGGCGGGCCCGCGGAGGCACGGGATGGCCGTGGAGACTGCCACGTGTACCGCCCTGCTTCGGGACCTCGATGTGGCCGGTGCGAGCCAACTCCCAGGCAAGCCAATCCGGAAGTGTCGCGGGGGTTCGGACAGTACCAAGCGCAGCGTAGTTGCCAGCAGCAGTGGTGGTACCAGGGGCGATGATGTACCCGCCGGTGGCGCGTACATCCACCTGCCAGGCCAGAGCCCGCCGGGGGCTAGACCCAGTGGAACACTGGAATCTAGCCCCCGGAGACGTCTGGTACCAAATGTGCAGACCACCAGAAGGCGTCCGGACGCGAAGGGTCGAAACATCAAGGGCTGGGTCTTCCTGTCCGCGCAGAGCGGCAAGTAGTGCAAGTGTGTGGAAGCCATGACGCAGCCCAGTCAGATCCACATGTTCGGGGATGGCAATTCCCGGCAGGAGCCTGTCCCGGGGGGGCATGGACTGGAAGTGGGCGTCGACATCGATGACGACGAGACCTGCCGGGCCACAGGCGACGGCAGTCCCGAGGCCCGGGTTACGAAACCACCACGCTGCTAGGCGTTCATTGTCCGTTGTGGCGGCGTGGAAGCCGTGACACCAGCGGCCAGCAGCCAGACATGAGCACTCAACATGGCTATGTCCCCGTTCCTGGCAAGCATCACAGTTGGCCGGAGGGGTCTTGCGGCCGGGGGCCAGCGGGAGGACGGGCCAGCCCTGCGCCGCACACCATCGGGCGACGTCAAGCGGTGCTGGACGGTGCTCGGGGGGGCTGACGTCAGCCGGGCTGAGCGGCACGGTGTCTTCACTTCCTCCGGTCGTTCGCTCTCCTGCGCGCTGCGGGTCAAGATTTGATACGCCTCGTCAGCGACCCGGCAAGGCCTTCGAAGCGACCGAAGCGACTCAACAATCAAACAAGGTCAACACAGACTAGCGGAGCGGATGTCACGACGAGAGGACCACCACAAGCGGAAAAGAGCCCCAGCGACTCAAGGATAGGGACGGCGACTGAAGCAACACTGCTTGCTCCTGAGTTCAGGGGCTTTTGCCCAGGTCGGAGGTCGTACGCAGGGCCGGTTAGCGACTCAAGCGACTCAAGATCCTATATATAACACGCACACACGCGCACGTATGTTGTCATAATGCCGACCTTGAGTCGCTTGAGTCGCTAACCGGCTTTGGGATGGGCTCTGACCTGGTCTTTTTCCTGAGCGACTGAAGGGCAGCGACTCAGGAGCAAACGAACGCCCCCCGCCTTGGGTGATCAGCCCCCCGCGGGCTCCTGCGCTCCAAAGGGCGCGCAACCAAAGACCTGAGTCGCTCTAGAGAAGTCGCAGTTCAGCCGCGTCTGAGGATGGCTGTAGCGACTGAAGCGACTGAAGGTCGGACAACCACGTTGTTGCCGCGTCTCTTCCCTCTGTGCTGACGCGGCACGACGTGCCTTCCCGCCAGTAGGCTGTCCACCATCGTGGATGGCCTCTGGAAACAGAGTCGCCCCCACGGACACACACTGTTTCTGACCACCATGCACGGAACTCCCTGCCGGTCAGCTGTCCGTAGGGAAGGACCCATCACCTCACAAGCAAAGTGGCGGGTGCTCGTCACCCTCACACATCGAAGCCTCCAACTGCAGGGACCGCCTGCCGGACTGCCCAAATAAACATAATGACTGCCCTATGGAGCATTTTTTTGCGGCCTCGGTAGTGTGCGATATGAGCTTGCAGCTCCCTGTGACGCCGGACAGCTCTTGTAACGCTGGTCGTGGACTCGCGTACGGGCAAGCGGCAGTGGACGCCGGACGAGGCGACGCACCTGGTCCGGCAGCGGGTCAACCGGCCGGTGACGGTCAAGGAGAAGGCTCATCACAGGCCTGACCCGCGATAAGGAAGGTGCCTCCTGGGTGACCCGACCTGCTGTCGAGGCCGACTGCCGATGACGGCGTCTGTGTCGTCCGCGAGCTCCCCTGGGTCGACCGAGGTCGCCAGGCAGGTGACCACCGACTTGCTCGAACGCCTCGATTCGCCCGGGAGACGATGTGGGACGACGCCCTCGTCGCCCCCCTTGGCCGGCTCGTCCCGCGCATGCGGGGACAGGATTTCACCAACGACGAACGCGACACCATCCGCCGCGGCGTCTTCAAGGTCCGGGCCGCGGCCGACTGGCTCGAAGCGGCGATCGACAACGGCGAGTTCACTCTGGACGAGCAACTGGCCCAGCTCCTCAAGGGCGAGTAGGCGATGCCGCGGCGCCGGGAGGCCCGGCCTCTTGCGGAGCACTACGGCGACCTGGTCCGCACCGCCCTGATGGAAGCCCGCCCCGCCGGCCTTCAGACAAGGCAGCTCATCACCGCCACCCGCCTGACGAAATACCAGGTCGAACGAGGAATCCGGCACCTGCGGGACGTCGGGGCGGCCGAACACCTCACCCCCATCATCTGGCATTCGCGGCCCTGTGCAGCGTCAGCCCGGTAGAGGAGTCCTCCGGCAAGACCCATCGCCGACGGCTGAACCGCGGCGGCAACCGACAGGCCCACGCCGCCCCTACCGCATCGTGATGCCCCGCATATGCGGGGTGGTTTTGGCTGCGGGACGGTCTTGGTGGACCGTCCCGACGATCCCACTCCGCATTCGTCAGAATCCCCACGGCCCATACAGCCAGCCTGCCCCAACACCCCACTCATAGGGGCATCTACGCCACCCACAAGACACCCGCCATCAAAAGAGCCCCGCTGGTGTTCGAAGCCCCGGGTGCGCCCTGCTTTCGAGGCCTCGTCGAGCGCCGGACCGGTACATACCTGAAGGCACTCTTCAGGATCTTCAGCGCCGCCTCAGCGAGCGAGCGCCATATTGGTCCTGCTGCTGGAACGCACCTGCGGACGCCCGCTTCGCCGGGGCCTGTCCGCTGTGGCGGCATCGCAGCGGCTCTTGACCTGATGTGGAAACCGAAAGATCCAGGAGTGACCATGCGACTTACCCTCATTGGTGTGGCGGCAGCTCTCGCGGTGGGTGCCCTGTCCGGGACGGCCGCCGCGGCCGGCCCCGTCATCCTTCCGGGCGGTGGCAAGGCCGCCCCCGACACCGTGAAGGTGTGCGCGGAGGGCAACTACCGTGTGCACGCCTCGTTCCCCCAGCAGCACACTACCGTCGACGTGGCAGCACACAAGTGCTCGAGCCTCATCCACCTCGCCAAGCAGACCAACTACGTGAATGTCTCGGGCTACTGGAACACCCACCCCGGCAAGACGTTCTTCATCCGCAAGGTCTCCCACCTGCGCGCCTCGGGCACCGCTTACGTGGAGGCGAGCGGGACCACCACGAAGCCCCACGTAGCGGCCGTTCTCCCTGGGACGCCGGACGGCGCGGCCACCCCCGCGAGGCCTGTCCGCTGAGCACGATCCCGGAAGTGCGGCGCCCTTTCCCCTGCGATCACCGTCGGGGGAGGGGTGCCGCCGGGCGTTTCCCCTTGATCGTGGACACCCTGATCATTGGATCGTGATGATCCATAGGACAGGAGTTCCCGTTGGGGACGTCGAAGTACTCGCCT
>NZ_JBITCU010000081.1:0-6228 GCF_044453545.1 Streptomyces sp. NPDC051664
ACCGGCCGAACTCCCTGGCTACCACCTGACCGGATCCGGCCAGGTAGGCACCGACCGGTGGCGCCCCCTGGAGAACAACGACCAACACTCCCCGCCACGAGTCCCCCTTGCGCGCACCGGCACCGATAGGACCACCCGCGCAACAGCCGCCACGCCGCCAGCGGCCACGGAACGGCCAGCGGTCGGGACTCGACAGGAAACCAATCCCACAGAACTCCGGACGCCACCACTCACAGCCGCCACCTCCCCGACCCGTAACGGCGGCCAGCCCCTGGCCCTGCCCGGCGGCGGACCTCACGCCCCCCGCACATCCAAGGACGACCCCCAGCCCACCACTCCGCCGACCAGCCAAGACACACCCCACCAAACCCCCACCGGGGAAGACACCGCCACAGCAATCTCCGGAACACGCACGGGGAAACTCCCGGAGAACGCACCCATATCCGTTGAAATCGGGGAAGGCCTCGGCGAAAGCGCCCCGCCCCCGCATCACAACGCTGCTACCGCAGATCCCCGCGCAGGAACCCAACGCGTACCCATCGGACCGGAACTACCCCCGCACAACGGCGAGCCGGACAGCGGTGGCAGCGTCGCGGATTGGGTCGCGCAAACGCTGATCGCTGCCCGCCTTCCCTCCCCTTCGCCGGGTCGGCAGACCGCCCCCACGGCCGTCCCGCCGCGCTCTGCCCGCCCCCGTTCGCTCGACCCGTCGGCGTACGAACAAATCGTCACCACTCTCGTCACCACCCACCGGATGACGGCCGAGCAAGCGTACGACACCATCGCCGGGTCATGGGAGATCCTGGCCGGCCACCTCCTTCAGGATCCGCTCCGCAGCGACGCGCTCTACCAGCAGCACACAGCGTTCGTCCTCGCCGCGATCGCCGCGGCACGAAACGTCGAACCCCAGCACCCCAAGACCACCGGCAAAGGCAAGACCCGCCACCCGGGATACGACAGCGCTCCCGCAGAGAATCAGCACCTGCGCGACCAGGCCATCACTGTCGCTCTCACCGAAACGGCATGCGCCCTACACCAACCCTCTACCACCAGCGGCACGGGCGACACTGCGGCCGAAGCCGGACATGGGTTCATCCGCACAGCAGGCAAAGGGCTCTACTCGCTGACCGGCCTGCGCCACGAAGATATCGCCCCTCTGGTCGCACCACCGCTCCGCAGGGTCGATCTGCAAGACCAGCGCAATGAGCATCTGAGATCCGCCGCCCTCCAGCAGTGGCAAGGAGCCCGGGACCACTACACATACCTTCTCCGAGGGCCACACGGTGCCGAAGCCGCCCGAGGCAGCACCTCCACTGCCGACGATGCGGAGCAGGTGAAGAGCGTAGCCCTCCCTCTGCTGGAGAAGTTCAGCCAGGATTTCGGCGTGCGGGCGAACTGCGCGACAGGTGTCGAGGCGGTAAAGGTCAGCAACAAAGGCGCGGACGAGAAGTCTCTCGCCAAGGTCCGACCACGCAAGTGGCACCCCGATGAGGTCCAGGGAGTCGCGGAGGCGCTCGAGCACTACGGGCCGATCTTGGGTGCGCGGCGGCGCGGTTCCACGCGTGCGGAGCACGCGCAGGAAGTCATCACCGTCGCAGCTGTCACGATGGGTTTGGAGAACAAGAGGCCGGCCCCCGGTATGGGGGCGGAGTACATCGCCTCACAGAAGGCAATCAATCTCTACGCGATGGCGCTGGTCAGCAAGGATTTCGGTGGCGGCGTCCGCGAGATCGAGGGTACCGCGACGCATGAACTGGCCCATGGCCTGCTGAAGTACGCGCTGCCGGAGTTCACCGAGGCGTTCGGCAATTGGAACCCGGACGGCACACCGAAGTTGCTCGACGGCGCCGAGCCGCCGCTCAGCAAGGTCTGGACGCCGATGGAGGACTTCAAGGCATCCATCAAGGCGTCGCTGCTGCTGCGGGATAGGTTCGCGCAGAGCTCGCCCAGGCACGCGGCGGCGATCGCCGAGCTCGCGCAGCAGAATCCGGACGCCTTCGCCAGGAAGGAGAACGAGCTTTCCGGCAGGGCCTCCGAGCGGATCGCCACAGAACTCACTGCGAAACTGGCTCAGTTCAGTGAACGGACCAGGACCTTTGACGCCGAGGGCTGGCCGAACTTCGCCGGTGAGCGTCCGATCACCAGGTACGGTGCGACCAACCCTAACGAAGACCTGTCCGAGACCGCCAAGTTCTATTTCGTCGACCCGGAGCGGCTGCGGCGGGAAGCGCCGCTGCGGGCGGCGTTCTTCGACGGGCTGGTGGATGCCTGGACACCTACTGATTCCCAATGAAGCTTCTATGTCTCGTCAACCCCTGGTGCCGTTGCGGAGGCGTTGTTGAGGTGGCGGTAGAGGCGTCGGGCGAGGTAGCGCTTGAGACAGCGGCGGATCTCTCGGTCTGTCTTGCCTTCGGCTCGTCGTCGGTCGGTGTAGGCGCGGGTCTGGGGGTGATGGACCATGTGGACCATGGCGATGACGTTCAGGGCGCGGTTGAGACGCCTGTCGCCGCCGCGGTTGAGCCGGTGGCGGGTGGTGTTGCCCGAGGACGCGGGTATGGGGCTGACGCCGGCGAGGGCGGCAAACGCGGCCTCGTCGCGGACGCGTCCCAGGTGGGACCAGGCGACCAGGACGGTGGCGGCGGTGACGGGGCCGATGCCGGTTTCCCGGATGAGGCCGGCGGCGGGGCTGGCATCGACGAGCTCGCCAGTCCGGTTCATGTTGTCCGAGAGCTCGGTGTCGAGGGTGAGGATCCTCTTGGCGAGCCGGACGGCCTCGGTGCGGGCGGTGGCGGTTGCAAGGTCTTCCTCACGGGGGCGCCAGCGAGCGATCTCGCAGATCTTCTTCGCGCCGAGGGAACGCCGGGCATCGATGCCGAGGTCGGCGAGCCGCACGAGGGCGGTCAGGGCGTTCACCGTCCGGGTCCGCTCACCGGTGAGCTCGTCCCGGGCGGTGAGGAGGATCTGGGCCGCTGCTCGGATCCCCTCATCCATCCGAGGGGTGCGCAGTTGCTCTTCGGAGAGCGGGAGTACGGCTGCGGCGATGCGTCGGGCGTCGATCGGGTCGGACTTACCGACCCCACGCCGACCGGTGCGGCCCATGCGGGCGGCTTCGGCCACCTGGTAGCCGGCGAGCGCCGTCTGGCGGGCAATCTGAGCCCCGTAGCTGCCGGCGCCCTCGATGACCCACAGGACACCAAGGTCTCCGTCGGTGCGGCGTCCGGCCCAGGCGATCGCACGGGTCCTGCCGGCGTGGGTATTGGGGAAGGTCTCCGTGCCCAGGTGCTCGCCGTTGGCGGCGAGCACGGCGTAGGTATGAGTCCTGGCGTGGGTGTCGACGCCGACGACGAACGAACGAGTGTGGGCAACAATGGTGTTCACGCGATCAGGGTTCCTCTCCGTGAGACGGTGATCCCGGTCGCCGTGGACCGGTGCCGTGCCCGGGAGAGGTCACTTCGAGGCAGAACTGTGACGGGCCACGACCCCTGGGGGTCGGGCAGGCTTCTATCAGGCCACCGAGGTGGGCCGGGTCGGCGCCGGCCACCCACCGCAGTCGGACAGTTCATTAGCAAGGCACCTTTGGGGGCCACTGTTGTCACGAGTCACGACTGCGGTGAGGCGACCGACGTCAACCCTGCCAGCCGGTCCCGGACCAGCCGCCCAAAAGACTCACAGAAGTTGTCAACCTCATTCGGTGACGCGCTGTGAGCGATTCATCCGAGCACGGCAGGGCTGGGCAGAGCGGCGATCTCGAAGATTCGGCCGTCGCGTATGAGGGCCCAAAGAACGTTCAATCGACGCCGCGCGAGGGCGATGACTGCTTGCCTGTGGTCCTTACCTTCGGCTCTCTTGCGGTCGTAGAACGCCTTCGAGGTAGGGCAACAGCGAGCAGCGACCTGCGCGGACATGTAGAGACCCGCAGCAGGCGTCGGCAGTAGCGCCGTGGGCGGCGCATATTGCCGCTGATCCGTCCAGAGTCCCTGGGAACCGGGGCCAGGCCGGCGACCCCGGCGAGGCGGTCAGGGCTGCCGAAGACACTCATGTCTCCGCCGGTGTGGGCGATGAACGCCGCGGCCAGGACGGGCCCTATGCCGTGCTCAGGATGACGCGGCATGCGGGGGCTCACGAAACCGACCCTCGATCAGGACGTCGGTTTACCCGCGCGGTGGCAGTGACCGTGACACCACCCGCGGTCGCGGTCGCCGGTCCGTACGTCGTAGCAGTCCGCGTCACCCACATCCACATCGGCATCCCCACCACATACAGATCCGGGGTCAAGGCCCAAGGGTGTTGTCGGCTCTGCGCAAGCGCGGCGGCCAGCACCCGCTGCAGTCCGGGGTACCCCCGGCACCCTGACACCCTCATGTTGCCGGCGAATTCGGCACCTTTGCGGTGTCGGACGTCAGTGACGAAGCCAGCTCGGTGACGACCCGGCGAACCATAGCAGTGAACCCGAGCTGACTGGGGTCCGTTAGAGGCTGGCCGGATCGACACAGGGTATGTTCACGACCGATCGAACCGTAGCCGCAAGGTCGACTTCGTGAACTGTGGCCCTATAAGCGGACCGGCCGCGAAGGGGTTCCTTCGCGGCTTTTCCATCCTTGACCATTGGGGGGCTTGTGATCGATCGAAGGTGCAGGCGTTCCGGCTGCCGGTTCCCCCGCGGGCGGACGATCGGGAAGACCAACCGTCTCCGACCTTACTGCTCACCTGAGTGCCTCCACTGGTCCCGCTGGGCCCGCTCCGTCGCATCATGGGAGGACGGGCCCGCAGCACAGGCGGAGGCACGGGAGCTGCTCAAGGTCGCCGATGCCCTTGACCGGCGTCGACGACCCAACGAGCCGATACCAGAGTTTCCGTTAGAGCCCAACCCGTACTGGACATACGCCGTGTCGGCCGTCTGACAGCCTGCGGAGGAGCTGTGCGGCGCCACCCCTTTGGTCCACTACCTTCCGCGACGAACAGGAAGGTTGGGCGTCACCCTCGGCGAGATCGCCTCATCGGGCACGACTCGATGGCTGTAGAGGGCGAGCGAGTCGATGCGTTTCCAGAGTCGGCATGTGTATCCCGAGTGAGAGGCCCAGGCAGGGGACTTCAGAGACAACGCAGCAAGTGGCCCGACGGGCACCTTTCCTGCCCTTCTGGTCATAATTGCGCCACCAGCGAACATGTGACTCTCTTCGCCCATGCGGGCCCGCTACGGTCATCTCTCCATGAACCACCTGTGGGGGACCACTTGAACACCCGCACGCTTGCTGCCGCGCTCGGTTGTCTGGCCGCTGTGACCCTGGTCGGCTGCGACCCGGCCACCACCAGCCAGCAGCCCGCTGCGCCACCTCCTTCCATCACCGTGCCGGTTACGACGCCGTCAGCGAGGAACGACAAGCCTGTCGAGCGCAAGGCGGTCGCAAACTTCGTGGGCATGGGACTGCAGTCCGCTCAGGACAAGGCGCAGGCTGACGGCTTCTTCAGCCTGAAGTCTCACGACAGTGTCGGGCGGGATCGGCTGCAGGCGTTGGACCGGAACTGGAAAGTCTGCTGGCAGAACTACGCGCCGGGCAAGACCATCCCGGTCGACACCGAGCTGGACTTCGGCACCGTGAAGCTCGAAGAGGCGTGCCCCGCGAAGGATCAGAAGGAGCAGGAAGTTGTAGGCAGCAAGATGCCGAACCTGGCCGGCAAGTCCGTGAAAGCCGCCCGTGAGGCTCTCAGCTCGGGGACGTCGATCACCGTGACCGATGCGACCGGTGATCGCACCGTGATCCTGGAGAGCAACTGGCAGGTATGTACCCAATCCCCCAGTCCTGGTGTCGCCTTGCGTGGGCAGCCTGTCGAGTTCACTGCGGTCAGGTACCAGGAGACCTGCCCGTAGTCACCACTGCGCAGCCGTTTGGTCTCAGCTTGACTCTGTCGGGGGTCTTGGACCGTCGAGGTCAGGTGCCCAGGGTTCGCCATGACTTCGGCCGGGGCATCTCGCGCTGGTCGAGGTAGTTCTGGAAGGCAGTCGGTCGGCGAGGAGCAGGTGATTCCTCGGTTGGTGGCAGTTGGCTGAGGCGCTCGATGTTGACGGCGATGGCCGTCAACACGTGCTGGATGTGGGCCTTTCCCTGTCCTCGGTAGCGGCAGCGCCGCATGCTGAGGCGACCCCGGTGGTGTGGACACTCTGACAATGGATCTTGCAGATCCGAGGAAGGGTGTCTTGGTGGGACGGAAGTCTCCGTATCCGGCGGA
>NZ_JBITCU010000082.1:0-5824 GCF_044453545.1 Streptomyces sp. NPDC051664
AAGACCCCAAGCCGTTCATCTGGACCAAGACCGCCGAAGAGATCCTCGACTCCCTCGCCCGCTTCTGCCGACGGATCTCCGGCGCAGGACACTAGCGCGGTCACGGCAGATGATCTCGGAACCGGGATGCTCCCGCAGCCAGCCGGCCAGGGTCGCTCCGTCGCGGCCGGATAGCAGGTCGAGAGGCTGGCCAGTCTCGCAGTCAATGAGCACGGTGCCGTAATGCTGTCCGCGACGGGTGGCGAAGTCATCGACGCCCAACACCTTCGGAACGGTCCAGGCAGGATCGGGTAAAGCCATAACCGCCCGCAGCATTGTCGTTCGGCTCACCCCCATGTGCAGAGCGGCGGCAAGACGGCTACCGGCCCGGCCTGCGAGCGCAACGGCGACAGCCTCCAGAACCCGCCGGGCGGCAGGCGTGCGGCGGCTGTAGCGAACGGTCAGTCCCTCGACCTGTTCGGCGAATGTCCGCCGCGAGCAACGAGTGTTTTCGCAGTAGAGCCGCCGCACTGTCAGCTTGATCACTACCGGTCGATCCCCGACCGGCGTGTCGGCAAGACATCTCCCGTACGTGCTGTGCACCCGGCTGGAGAGCGCCGCGCAACCAGGACAGGCCACCTCGGTCTCCCGAGTTCTCGCCACCAGCCGCATCACACCGCACTCGGAGAACACTCGCTCCACCAGCAACTCGCTGAGGTGCGGAAACAGGTCACCGACCAGGTCGTCACACCCGTCACCGAGGCCGAACCCCGTTGATCGTCCTCACGGAATTTGTGCCTGATCCGAGTTACGAGAGCGCCTGTAGCTCAGCTGCGAGAGCACCCGCTTCGCATGGAGAGTGGTGTCACCGAGTTTGGAGAGCACCCAGATGCCTGCTTCGGGACCATGGTTGTGCGCTGCACGACGAGGGGGTCGTTATAGCCCGTGGGCTTCTCTGCGGAGGATCCGGTACAGCACACACTGGCGAAGGGGCCCTTCGGGCACGCTCGGATCCTCGAAGTCGTCGGCCAGGTCCCGGGTCATGCCGATCCGGCGCATCACTGCCTGGGAACGAAGGTTGTTGACGGTCGTCGACGCAACGACCTCCCGCAGCCCGAGGGCCTCGAAGCCGAAGGCTAGGCAGGCCAGGGCGGCCTCGGTGGCGTAACCGTGATCCCACGCCGAACGCACCAACCGCCACCCGATATCCACCCCCGCGAACGGCATGTCCTCGTCCACCTCATCCAAGCCGGCGCGGCCGATGAACTCACCGGTCTCCCGTGCTTCGAGCGCCCACCACCCAAAACCTCGCCCGTCGAACTCGGCCTGCATGAGCGCCACCGCAGCATCGCTCTGCTCCCGCGTCAGCAGTGCCCCCAGGTGTTCTCGGACTTCGGGATCGGCGTTCATCGCCGCCCACGGTTCGAGGTCGGACTCCCGCCACCGGCGGAGCAGGAGACGGTCGGTGCGCAGCTCTGGCATGCCGGCCAGCTAACGCCATCACGATCGGGGTGTCGATCGGTTATGTCGAACCCTATGGTGCTCGCCAATGCCAGCCCCGCGACACAGATCTTCACGGCCTACACCGCTTGGCGGGACGCGATCCCCGACCGCACTCACCGCTCTCAAGCGCTGCTACTTCTCATCGACATTCCTGGGCCTCTTGACAGCGAACCGATGCCAGGAACCACCGACATTCGCTCTCCGCTCTCACGTACGCAGCCACGGGCCCTTGCAGATCGACGCCGCGATCAGCCTCGGGCGGCTTCTCAATGACCTTGAGGGGGGGGCACGTGACGGTGCCTGCCCGGCTACGCCGCCCACTCCAAACCGAGCCTGGAATGGGACAGACCGGGCCCGGTGTCTGCTTCGGGGGAGGGGCGCTTGGTGCGTTCTCGGCGCGCCCTTTGTGACCCCGGTACGCCGCTGCCGTGGGGGTGATGGGGGCAGGGGTGGGTGCCGGGTGTCTGTGATCTTGGTGGTGCGGGCCGGTCGGCCCGCGCATGCTGCACTGATCTGAGGAGTCCTGTGCGTATCCGTTCGATCCTCTCTCTCGCCGCGTCCGCTGTCGCTGTGGCGGCGCTGGCTACTCCCGCCCAGGCCGCCGATGCCGCCGACGGCGTGTACTTCATCCGTGACGTGCGCAGCGGTGCGTGTCTGGCGGGCGGTGAAGGTTCGCTGGGCGCCCGCATCGAGCCCTGCAACCCCGGCACTGTGTGGGAGGTCCGCAATCAGGGCGACGGTCTGGCCCAGATCGTCCAGGCGCGCGGGGAGAACCGCTGTCTGGCGCTTTCGCCGATCCGGATCTACCCGCCGGCGGTGTGGGTGGATGAGTGCGGCCGCCAGCCCGACCGGTGGACGGTCCAGGGCGAGGCCTCGCAAGGGCCGGTCGCCATTGCCCTCGGCCGGGGCGAACTGGGCCATCTGACCACGGAGGGCCACCGCGTGATCCTCAGCCCCGACGGAAGCCCCCGGTGGATCCTGGAACGCCTCGGCTAGAACTTCTGTGTCGGGTCACCTCGCGGTCCGGATGAGGGCCCGCGAGGGAGCCCGGTTCGGTTACCTTCACGTGCCGTTCGACGTGGCTCTCGCACGGCGCGCCACCAAGCCGATCGCCGACGATGTAAGCCGCGGCTGCGGGGGGACTGGCACCGACTGCTGGATCTCCTGCCCGGTGGAGCGAAGACAGCCATCGGCTCCGACAGCGCCCTCACGGCGACTGCCGACCGCACTGGGCGGGATCCCGCCCAGCACGTGGAAGGCGTGCACGTGCCCTTCGAAGAAGGCATCCTGACTGTGCAGCGACCGCCTGATACGTAGGTCGCCACCTGTTCATGCCCAGTGGTATCCGAGTTCGGCGAGGGCTGTGAGTTGCTGTTCGGTGAGGCGGTGGCGTCGGTTTTTGTGGTTGCTGAGGAAGATGCCGAGGCGTACGGGGGTGCCGTCGGGGAGTTCTTCGATGTGCTGTCTTCCGACCACGGTCTTCTTCTCGCGCTGGATGTACTGAGCGAGGGCTGTTACGCCCCGCGTGAACGCGTCGGAGCCCTTTCCTGCCCCAGTCTTCGTGTTGGTTCGGGCTGTGGTCTTCTGGGGCCGTACGGCTGGTTTCACGCCCAGCTCACCTAGGCGGTGTTGCTGTTTCGGGTTGAGCTGCGTCCAGTCCCGTCGCTGCCGTGTGAGCCAGCGTCCGATGTCGTCGCCGCGATGGGTCACCCCGGGCACGATCTCCTCGAGGTCGGCACCGGCCGTGAGGAGTGCGGTCAGTCCGGTGTAGTGGCGTTGCCAGTCGATGGTCCATCCCAACTGTCCGGGGTTCCAGTCGGGGTCGATGGCGGCCAGCTGCTGGGCGCGCCGTGCTGCGCGCTGGGGGTCTTTGCCGAGTCCGCCGGGTCGCCGGAGGTTGGTGAGCCATTGCCCGACGGGTTTGTCGAGGGCGGTCGCGTGCCGTGGGGCGGCCAGCGTGCCGGCCTGTGCGTAGTAGGCGCGGGCTGCGGCGAGGTTTTCGGCGAACGCCGTGTCGGCGGTGTCCCAGATCATGCCGAGCTCTTCGAGCTCGTCGGTTCGGGTGCTGGACATGGTTCCGGCCCGGTAGGACCGCCGTTGGTCGGACAGCCACCTGCCGAGTGGGTAGGCGCCCTCGGCGTGTTCGTAGGGCACGTCCAGCGAGCCCTCCCGCTCGAAGTAGCGGCGGGCGGTGTCGTAGCCGCGGGTCCAGTCCTGGCGTTCGGTGTCGAGGATCTGGAACTTGATCCACTTCGCGATCATCACGGGGTCCCTGGGGGCCGCGAAGCGGAGCAGCAGCCGCGACTCCTCCTCACCATCCTCCGGCTCCGGACCGATGGTCTGCGACGGATCAACGACCTGCTTCTGGTTCTCCTGCGGAATAGCGAGCATCTCCACGGCACGCTCATCATGCGCCCGAAGCCCCTCAAGAACCTTCACCAAAGGGCGGTACGAAGAGGAGGTGAACATGTCTTCCGGCTGCTCATCCCGCGCCAGAAACACGGGCACGATCAGCGTCGCAATCTTCCCCTGCCCGGGTTTCTGACGCAACGCCCGGCCGATAGCCTGCACGATATCCACCGCCGACCCCTTCGGGTCCAAAAGCGCCACGGAATCCACCGCTCGGATATCGACGCCCTCGCCCAGGACGCGGCAGTTCGACAGCACCGCCCGCCCGGCCCGGCGCCCGAAGTCCCCCAGCACCTGGCGCCGGTGGCCCATCTCGTGCTCCCCGCACAACCAGTCAGCCCACACCCGTGCCGGGTATTTCTCCGGATCCGACGCATGCAACCGCTGCGCCACCCGCGGCAGCCCCTTCGCGAACGCGGACGCCTCTATCGTGCGGTGATGGAACGTGATGGTGGTCTGCAGGTCATGGACCGCCATCGTCTCGAGCAGCGCGGCCTGCAATGCCCCTATCCGCTCACCCCGCAACTGCTCCTCGCGCTTGTCTTCGCCGGCGAGGCGGGTGGGGGTGACGACGGGGTCGGCCAGTTCGACGACCACGATCTGATACCTGGCCAGCACCCCCCGGGACACGGCCGATGCGAGCGAGAGTTCGTACACGACAGGCCCGTAGATTCTGGGGTCGTCCATGGAGCAGGCCAGTTCCTGCGGCAGAGGGTTCCGCGCGTTCTCGAAGCCCTCCTGGCGCTCCGCCCACCGGGCCCGGGGTGGGCGTTCTTTCCAGATCCGGGGTGTGGCGGTCATGTAGAGCCGGCGCATCGCCGGGATGACGTCCTGGTCGTGGATCGCGGCCCACGCCTTCCCTGCCGATCCGCTGGTCCGGTGCGCCTCGTCCACGATCACCAGGTCGAAGACGTCCATGGGAAGCCCGTACGCGCCCTCGTGCGCCTCGGCCAGCACCGGCAGGGAGGCGTAGGTGGCATAAACCGTCACAGGACCGCGGCCGTGCCACAGCGCCAGCTGCGGCGGGCTGGTCGTGGACCGCACATCCAGGTCCCACAGATGCGGGTCGTCATCCAGCGAACACACCGCCACCGCCGGCCCGGTGTGCCCGGCCGATCGCCATTCGCGCACCGTCTGCGTCAGCAGATCCAGGGTCGGAAGCAGCACGAGAACGCGCCCGTTGCGCGCGAGCCGCAGCGCGGAGTGCGCGGCGATGAACGTCTTTCCCGTACCGCACGCCGCCACCACCGTGGCCCGCAGACCATCACGCGGGATCAACTTCCCCGGAGGGATATCAAGACCGCGCACCACAGCGTCAACGGCTTCAACCTGATGAGGTCGAAGCACAATCTTTTCTGTGCTCGTCATATCCGTACTCCAGAATTCACGGGAGGGGTGGCAAGTCCTGACAGAGGGGGTAGCAGTTCCCTCGTGATGCTACACACTGCATCCCGTGATGCATCATCGTGGTGGTGTGCGGCATCACTCTAGCGCAACAGGGCCCAGAGGGAGGGGCTTTCGGGTAGGCTCATGCATATGCTGAGTGTTCTTCAGGAAGTGAAAGGCTGTCACGCATCGGACGGAGCGAAGCGGAGTCCGGTACGCTCCATCTGCGGGGCCGGCTTCCCTTCGGGGTGACGGAACGTCACCGGGTGGGGGGTGGTTGTTTCTTCGGGATGCTACACAGGCCTGCACTGATGCCCCCTCACCCAGTAGCCAGCCGTTTCGGCGAAGCCGGAACCAGGGCGAGGGAGCGAAGCGGACACGCCTGCCTATCAGGAATTTAAGCGAAGCGTAATTCCAATTCCCGTGCAAAGCACGGGAATTACGGTGTGAAACACCGTCAACGAATTGCGCAGCAATTCGTCACGCGGTGCGAAGCACCGCGTTTCGCTTGCACAGCGCGCAGCGCTGTGGTACCCGCTCCGCGGGG
>NZ_JBITCU010000083.1:0-5441 GCF_044453545.1 Streptomyces sp. NPDC051664
CCGGTGGCCGTTCGTCTATGCGGGCACCACACCGATGCCGGAGCAAACCCCCGGATCAGGTCGAACCCGTACACCACTTCCTTGGACGCAACCCCGGGGTTCACCCGGTTATAGGTCGCGATGCTTCCGACAGCACTCTTGCCGCAGGCTGCCGGGCCAGGGAGGGCCTCCCCAGTTCCCGCCGTCACCGTCGAAACGTTCCATGTCCCATACGCCGGGGAGTCCTTCGCGGCTGCCCTTCCAGGATCTTCACCGCTTCCATGGCCTTCACCCTGATTTCGGGGGCTCGGCTCTCCCTGTCCCCACCCTCACGGGCGGGCCTCTAACGACGCCGCAGACTTCGCGTGATGCTACGGACCGCTTCTTCGCTCCCCCTTCACAGGGCTTTCGACGCTGGACTTCGACGCCGGGCGTTTCCCCCCGACGCCGCCAGCCTGCTACCGGGCCTCCTGGCAGCTACCCGGACCGGACTCACACCGGCAGGCGACGACGAGCTTACGAACCACGATCAACCACCTACATGGCCAACCTCCAGATTCTGCTGGGCGTACGAAAGCCCGAGGCTAAATGGTAGGTAGAATGACTGCCCGTTTGCCGCGTCGTGCGGCGCCAGGAAACTCAGGTCCTGGCCGACATCTTCGCCGCGCTCACACTCTGCCGTACCCCTGCTGACCTGCAGGCTTCTGCGAATATCCGACTCGTATATTGGGCGGATTCAACCGGTCGTCGCAACGCCTCGACTACGGGGGTGTGATGGGCAGGCCGGCGGGGTGGATGAAGGAGTTGACGGGTGGGTCTCCGGTGAAGTCGCCGGGGTGGGCGCCGTCGTTGCGGCGAGAGATCGAGCGCGAGTTCTGGCGTGAGATCGCCAAAGGCCTCCTCAGCGAGGAGGTCGCCGGTGTGGTCGGTGTGTCTCCGGCTGCCGGCACCCGATGGTTCCGGCAGCGTGGGGGCATGCCGTCAGTTGATCTTGCCCCGCTTGCGGGTCGCTATCTGTCGTTTCACGAGCGTGAAGAGATAGCCCTGCTCAGGGCGCAGGGAGCCGGAGTCCGTGAGTGCCTGTTTCTGAACCCTCGGACGCGAGCGCTCGGTACCCTGAAATCAGGTAGGGCCCTGGGCCAAGACCTCCATGGAGGTCTTGAGGATGATCAAGGTTCTGACGATCCTCGGCGGGCTCCCGGTGGCGTTGGTGGTCAGCGTCGTTGCCCCTCGCTCTTCCGTCACATCAGTCTCAGAGCTTCCGTTCGGGGAGCGGTCACAGTGACCGCTCCCCGAACGCTTGCGGAAAGCTCCCATTCCGGACTCGTAGCCTCTGACCTGCTGCTGCGGGGTTCAGAAACAGGCACGAGACAGGGCGCCGGTTGGGCCGTGCTCCGTCGACGATCTCCCGCGAGCTTCGTCGAAATGCGGCGACCCGCGCGGGCAGGCTGGACTCCGTGCGTCGGTCGCGCAGTGGAAAGCGGACCTGCTGGCGCTTCGTCCGAAGCAGGCGAACCTCGTCGCGCATCAACGGCTGCACGAGTATGTGCAGGAAATGCAGGAACGGCTGTCGGGCCACGTCCGCCGTCCGGACGGAACCCTGGTGCAGGGGCCCGAGACAGAACCTTGGAAAGGCCGTAACAAGCCCCACCGTCAAGACCGGAAGTGGATGTCGGCCTGGAGCCCGGAGCAGACCTCTCACCGGCTGAAGGTGGATTTCCCCGAGGATGAGTCCGTGCGCACCTCGCACGCCCCATGCCGCTGATTTACCCGCCCCTCGGCGGGGCGGCACAGGAGTCGCAGCCCTGGCCACCGCTACCACCCGCCCTGCGGACAAGGCCGCGCCGCCCCTTGCTCAAGCCCCCGTCGAGGAAGGGGCGGCGTCACGTCCGTCCCCAGGCCGCTCAGCGACCGCCGCTCCCCTGGTGCTTTACTGGCGCCTGCCATCTGAACGGGGAATGAGGCGGGTCCTGGTTGTTCTGCCGCCGACGCACAGAACAGGGTGCCGTATGAGAGTGCTTGTGATAGACGACGACATCCGCCTGGCGGCATTGCTGCAGCAGGGTTTGCGCGCCGAAGGGTATGCGGTAGACGCCGTCCACGACGGCCTGGACGGTATCAGTCGGGCCGCCGAAGGGACGTACGACGTGATCATTCTCGACGTGATGATGCCGCGAATGAACGGATACAAGGTCTGTGCGCATCTGCGAACCACCGGTGATCGCACTCCGATCCTCATGCTGACGGCAAAGGATGGGGACTTCGATCAGGCTGAGGGGCTAGAGACGGGCGCGGACGACTACCTGATCAAACCCTTTTCGTTCGTGGTGTTGAGTGCGAGACTGCGCGCGTTGATCCGCCGAACGCGCCCCAACCACCAAGTCGTTCAGCACCTCGGCGATCTGGAGATCGACACCGCGGCCAAGCGCTGCCGCCGCGGCGGCACTGACGTATCTTTGACCGGACGCGAGTTTGAGGTTCTGGCAGCTCTGGCAGGTCGACCCGACACTGCTGTCCGCAAAAGAGCCATCCTCGATGCCGTCTGGGACGGAGCGGATCTACGGAGTCTGAACCTCGTGGAGGTCTACATCAGTGCGCTACGACGGAAGATCGACAAACCTTTCGGCCGGAGGAGTATCGAGACCGTCCCCGGTGGCAGCTACCGGCTCCGCTCGGACGGGGCCTGAGACGTTGAGCCGGCGTAGACGACTGCTACCGCGCTCGGTGCGTGTTCGCGCCACACTGACGGTGACCGCCCTGACGGTACTGGTGGTGTCCGCCATGGCCGGCGTCCTCCTCTTCCTCGTGCAAGCCAACCTGCCCGGCGCAGCCCAGCGGTCGGCGGCCGGACAGATACGGCTAGCGGAGAAGGAGTTGCGCCAGGGAGCCTCGATCATGAAGGTCAGGCACGACGCGCCCGACATCAGCGTGAACTACATCCCGACAGGCGATTTGGTGGCTGTCCCCTCGGAAACGGGCAAAGGATTGGCGCGCGATTCGGACGCCCCCGTGCCTGTCTCGGACTTGGCGGCGGGCGCTGACGCCTCCAATCCGACCGAGGACGATGGCCCTGTCGGGGCGAGCCCCGATGCCTCTCCGCACCTACTGCTCAGAGCGGTGGCCCCCTCTCCCCCGACTGACATCACGGTGTCGACGGACAAGGGCCTCTTCGAGCTCACGATCAGTTCCCATCTCACGCCCACACGCATCGCGCTGCGCACCACGGCATGGGCCCTGCTCCCGACCTCACTACTACTCCTGCTGTCCATCACTGCCCTGACCTGGTACGCGATGGGCCGGGCACTGCGTCCCGTGGAGGCCATCCGTACGGAGTTCGCCGAGATCACCGCCACCAATCTGGAGCATCGTGTTCCGGTTTCTCCGTCGGGTGACGAAATCGCTGTGCTGGCCGAGACCATGAACGTCACCCTGGACCAGCTTCACCGGGCGGTGAACCGATTGAAAACCTTCACCTCCGACGCCTCCCACGAGCTGCGCGGTCCGCTCACCACGCTGCGCGCGCGGATGGAAATCGCCATGATGTTCCCGGAGAAGGCCGACTGGCCACTCGTCGTTGACGAGTCGCTTTCCGACGCCACCCGGCTGGAGGAGATTGTCCAGGACCTGCTCTTTCTGGCCCGGTTGGACATGCGGCAGCCGTTGAATGGGGAGCCGATCCCGATCAGCGGCTTCCTCCAGAAGGTCCGACGGGAGCTCTACGCAAAGCGGCCGGTGGTGCTGATCGGGTCCCTGCCGGAGCTGGACGTGTCGGACGTGGTCCTCGGCAACCGCAGTTCGCTGACCCGAATGTTGACGAACCTGATCGATAACGCGCTGCGCCACACTACCCAAAAGGTCGACGTTGAGGTGACGATCTCGCCGGGCAAGGTGGTCATCGAGGTCCGCGACGACGGCCTGGGCATCCCGGAAGAGGACCGCGAGATCGTCTTTGACCGCTTCGTCAGGCTGGACGACGCCCGCACGGCTAACAGTGGGGGAACCGGCCTAGGTCTGGCCATCGCCCGCGATGTCTGCGTCGCCCACGGCGGGGACCTCACCGCGCGGGCACCGCTGCCGGGCGGTACTGGCGCTCGGCTGGTGGTCGAACTCCCCACCACGGACTCGGCGCCCTGTCCGGAAGACTGGGGACTCATGTCAGGCGCAGTCTGACGGACCTCGACTCGTGCGTCCGCTAGTGTTCTGAGTCGGGAATTCTGTTGAGATAGCTGGCGAGGCGTTCGAGGATTTCGTCAGCGGACTTCGTCCAGACGTAGGGCTTCGGGTCGGTGTTCCAGGCGGCGATCCAGTTGCGAATGTCCTTCTCCAAGGCCTGGACGGATCTGTGAACGCCTCGCCGTATCTGCTTGTTGGTCAGTTCGGCGAACCATCGCTCAATGAGGTTCAGCCAGGACGACCCGGTCGGGGTGAAGTGCAGGTGAAACCGGGGGTGGGTCTGTCAATCGATTGGCTCTGTCTCACATCCGGTGGTGACGCAGAGCGACTGGCGTCGTTGGCAGTACGTGTGTGATGTCAACGAGCTTGTGAGTGCGGTGTTTTCGGGACTGTCGCCGCTGGTCATCGAGGACGTGGCGGACGAGGGCGAGCTGATCCGGGTGCGGGCACGGACACCGGAGGTTCCGAGAGCTTGCACTCTCTGCGGTGTGGAGACGGCGCGCGTCCACGGCTACCACGAACGGACCGTGGTGGATGTGCCTGCTGACGAGCGGCGCGTAGTTGTCGTCGTGCGGGTCCGCCGTAGTGGTGTGTCCTACCCGCGGTTGTCGCCAGACTTTCAGGGGACAGTTGCCGGGGGTTCTGGAGCGCTATCAACGCCGCACGCCGCGACTTTCGTCGCAGGTCGGGGCAGTGGTGCGGGAGTTAGCCGGCCGCGCCAGTGCGATTGATGTCCGTCCTGGCGATGGTTGTCTCCCGGCATACCGCCCTGCGCGCGCTGTTGCGGCTGCCGCTGCGCGCCCGGCCGGTGCCGCGAGTGCTGGGGGTGGATGACTTCGCGCTGCGCCGTCGCCACGACTACGCGACCGTCCTGATCGACGCCGAGACCTGCGAGCGCATCGATGTCCTCCCCGGCCGCACCACCCAGGCCCTGGAAGCCTGGCTGCGGGAGCGTCCCGGCATCGAGGTCGTGTGCCGGGACGGCTCGGCCGCCTACGCGGAGGCGATCCGCCGCGCCCTGCCGCATGCGGTGCAGGTCAGCGACCGATGGCATATCTGGCACAACCTGGCCGAGGCGGTCCGCAAGGAGGTCACCGCCCACAGCACCTGCTGGGCCAGGACCGGCCCGCCGCCGAGCCAAGGGAAGCAGCCGGCCACCAACCGTGAACGCCGGCACCACGTCCACGACGGGGCCTTCCCTCAAGGCCGGGTAGTTAGCGTTCCCGCAGGTCACGCAAGGGAGTTGATCGGCTCTTGCGTAGCGGCTGTGTAGATGCCGGGGCCGTGCT
>NZ_JBITCU010000084.1:0-5425 GCF_044453545.1 Streptomyces sp. NPDC051664
CCCCCCCCCCCCCCCCCCCCCCCCCCCCCCCCCCCCCCCCCCCCCCCCCCCCCCCCCCCCCCCCCCCCCCCCCCCCCCCCCCCCCCCCCCCCACAGCGATGTGGCCGTGCCGGCGATCGGGCCCGTCAGCGATCAGGCGACGAATGTCCTCGGCGCCTCCGCCCCTGCGCTCGCCCCCGACCCGACCAGCTGCGCCGCCGCCGCGAGCCGCACCGCCGCCTCGTCCGCCACCGGCCCGCCGACCGTGAACGGCAGCCGTACGTACCCTTCGAAGGCACCGTCGACACCGAACCGCGGGCCCGACGGCACCCGCACCCCCACGCGCTCGCCCGCCACGGCCAGCCGCGACCCCGAGAGTCCGCCCGTGCGTACCCAGAGCGTCAGCCCGCCGCGCGGCACCTCGAACTCCCACTCCGGCAGTTCCCGGCGCACCGCCGCGACCAGCGCGTCCCGGTTCTCCCGTGCCTGGCCGCGGCGGATCTCCACCGCTTCCTCCCAGCCCCCGGTACGCATCAGCCAGTTGATCGCGAGCTGCTCCAGTACGGGAGTGCCCATGTCGGCGTAGGCCCGGGCGGACACCAGACTGCGGATCACGTCCGGCGCGGCCCGCACCCAGCCGATCCGCATGCCGGCCCAGAAGGCCTTGCTGGCCGAGCCGACGGTCAGCACGGTGCTGCCCGCCGGATCGAAGGCGCAGACCCGGCGCGGCATCTCGACGTCGTCGTCCAGGTGGAGCTCGTTCATGGTCTCGTCGACGACCAGGACGGTCCCGGCGGAGCGGGCCGCATCCACCAGGGCCCGGCGCTGGTTCTCGTCCGCGAGCGCGCCGGTGGGGTTGTGGAAGTCCGCCACGACGTAGGCGAGCCTGGGGGCCGCGTCCCGCAGCACGTGCCGCCAGCGGTTCATGTCCCAGCCGCCGATCCCCTCCTCCATCGCCACCGGCACCAACCGGGCGCCGGCCTCCCGCATCAGCTGCAGGATGTTGGCGTACGACGGGGACTCCACCGCGATCCGCTCGCCGCGCCCCGCGAAAAGATGGCAGATGGCATCGATCGCGCCCATCGCGCCGGTGGTGACCATGATCTGTTCCGGCATGGTCGCGATGCCGCGCTCGGTGTAGCGGTCGGCGATCATCTGCCGCAGCGCGGGCAGCCCCGCCGGGTAGTCGCCGTGGGTGTGCGCGTACGGCGGCAGTTCTTCCAGGGCGCCCTGGACGGCGCGGGTCAGCCAGGGTTCGGGCGCGGGCAGCGAGGCGCAGCCCAGGTCGATCATCGAACCGAGCGACTCCGGGGGCAGCGGTTCGAGGCCGCGGGCCGGCAGTGGATTGCCTGCCGGTACCGCGGTCCAGCTCCCGGCGCCGCGGCGGGACTCCAGGAACCCCTCGGCCCGCAGCGCCTCGTAGGCGGCGGCGACGGTGGTGCGGCTGACGGACAGGCCGAGCGCCAGTTCACGCTCGGCGGGAAGCCGGGCGGCGACCGGCACCCGCCCCTCGAGGACGAGCAGCCGGATGCCGTCGGCGAGCGCGCGGTAGGCGGGCGGCCTGCGGGCGCCGGGGCCGATGGGCTTCTGCTGCTGGGCCTGGAGCTGCCGGGCGAGCTGCGCGGCACCGACGGCCGAAGTCCACTGCGCCATGAAAATCAGTCCACCTTCCTCGGATTGGCCATAGTTGGTAGCCAATACCTCGCCCCAGAGTGTCATGCGTCGGTCCACTGCCACCACATCAGGGAGCACATCTTGTCCAGCACCGCCGTCCCGCGCGGGACGCATCTCACACGGCGGCTGGTTCAGCTGTACGTGGGTCTGGCCCTGTACGGAGTGAGCTCGGCGCTTCTCGTCCGCGCCGGGCTCGGCCTCGAACCCTGGGGGGTGCTGCACCAGGGCCTCGCCGAGCGCACCGGGCTCTCCATCGGAGTCGTCGCGATCATCGTCGGCGCGGCGGTCCTGCTGCTGTGGATCCCGATGAGGCAGCGCCCCGGTCTCGGCACGGTCTCCAACGTCTTCGCCATCGGCCTCGCCATGGACGGCACGCTCGCCCTCGTCCCCGAGGTGCACGGCCTCGCCGGACGGATCGCCGTGATGGTCGCGGGGATCGTGCTCAACGGTGTCGCGACGGGGCTGTACATCGCAGCGCGGTTCGGCCCCGGTCCGCGCGACGGACTGATGACCGGACTGCACCGGCGCACCGGTCGCTCCATCCGGACGGTCCGCACGGCGATCGAGGTGGCGGTGGTGGCGACCGGCTTCGTGCTCGGTGGCTCCCTGGGCGTGGGCACGGTCCTCTACGCGCTCAGCATCGGCCCGCTCGCCCAGCTGTTCCTGCGCGTGTTCGCCGTCCCCGGGGCGGATCCCGCCGGCCGGACCGTCGCCCCCGCGCCGGTGTCCGGCACCATCGCCGTCACCGCACCGTCACCGGAGGAGGCCATACTTCCGCAGTGACCTCCCTACGCCACCCGTATCTGGACCATCCCGTGACGATCCCGTTCGCCCATCGCGGCGGAGCGGCGGACGGGATCGAGAACACGACGGCCGCATTCCGCCGGGCCGCCGAGGCCGGCTACCGGTACTTCGAGACCGATGTGCACACGACGTCGGACGGCCGCCTGGTCGCCTTCCACGACACCACCCTGGACCGGGTGACGGACGCCCGGGGCCGGATAGCCGACCTGCCGTGGAGCGAGGTGCGGCAGGCCCGGGTGGCGGGCCGCGAGCCGCTGCCGCTGTTCGAGGAGTTGCTGGAGGAATTCCCCGACGCCCGCTGGAACGTGGACATCAAGGCCGAGCCGGCCCTGGTCCCGCTGATCGACCTGATCCGCCGGACGGATGCCTGGGACCGGGTGTGCGTCGGCTCGTTCTCGGAGACCCGGGTGGCCAGGGCGCACCGCCTCGCGGGCCCCCGGCTCGCCACCTCGTACGGTGTCCGCGGCGTCCTCGGCCTGCGGCTGCGCTCGTACGGCATACCGGCCGCGCTGCGCGCCGGAGCGGTGTGCGCGCAGGTCCCGGAGAGCCAGAACGGGGTCAGGGTGGTCGACCGGCGCTTCGTCCGGGAGGCCCATGCGCGCGGACTCCAGGTCCATGTCTGGACGGTGAACGAACCGGAGCGGATGGCAGCACTCCTCGATCTCGGTGTGGATGGCATCATGACCGATCACATCGAGACGCTGCGTACGGTGCTGAGCGAGCGGGGGGCCTGGGCCTGACGCCGGCCCGGCGGCGTCCCCACGGGGAGACACGAGGGGGTGCGGGTTGAGCGCCGAGACCGCAGACACCGCTGAGCCGACGCCGGAACGCGCCACCGAGGGTGCCGACGCCGAGGGCCGCAGACGCGAACGACGCGGCTGGTACTTCTACGACTTCGCGTGTTCGGTCTACTCGACCAGCGTCCTCACGGTGTTCCTCGGCCCCTATCTGACGTCGATAGCCAAGGCCGCTGCGGACGCCGACGGTTTCGTTCACCCGCTCGGCATCCCGGTACGCGCCGGTTCGCTCTTCGCCTACGCGGTCTCGGTGTCCGTCGTCGTCGCGGTGGTGGTGATGCCGATCGTGGGCGCCGCCGCCGACCGTACGGGCCGCAAGAAGCCGCTGCTGGCGACCGCCGCGTATGTGGGCGCGGCCGCGACGACCGGGATGTTCTTCCTGGACGGCCACCGCTATCTGCTGGGTGCGTTCCTGCTGATCGTGGCGAACGCGTCGATCTCGGTGTCGATGGTGCTCTACAACGCATATCTGCCGCAGATCGCCGGGCCCGACGAACGCGACGCGGTCTCCTCGCGCGGCTGGGCCTTCGGCTATACGTCGGGGGCGCTCGTCCTCGTCCTCAATCTGGTTCTCTACACGGGCCACGACTCGTTCGGCCTCTCCGAGTCCGACGCGGTGCGGATCTGTCTCGCCTCGGCGGGTGTCTGGTGGGGCGCGTTCACCCTCGTACCGCTGCGACGGCTGCGCGACCGGCGGATTGCACCCGGCGGCGAGGGTACGGTCGGCTCCGGCTGGCGGCAGCTGCGCGCCACTCTGCGCGACATGCGGCGGCACCCGCTCACGCTCTCCTTCCTCCTGGCCTATCTGGTCTACAACGACGGCATCCAGACGGTGATCTCGCAGGCTTCGCTGTACGGCTCCGAGGAGCTCGGCCTCGACCAGACGACGCTGATCACCGCCGTGCTGCTGGTGCAGGTGCTCGCGGTGGCGGGGGCGCTGGGGATGGGCAGGCTGGCACGGGCGTACGGAGCGAAGCGCACGATCCTGGCCTCGCTCGTCGTCTGGACCCTGATCCTCGTCGCCGGCTACTTCCTGCCTTCGGACGCCCCGGTCTTCTTCTACGTACTGGCCTCGGCGATCGGCCTGGTGCTCGGCGGGAGCCAGGCGCTGTCGCGCTCGCTGTTCTCCCATCTGGTGCCGCGCGGCAAGGAGGCCGAGTACTTCTCCGCGTACGAGATGAGCGACCGCGGACTGAGCTGGCTGGGGCCACTGGTGTTCGGTCTCGCGTATCAGCTGACCGGCAGCTATCGGGATGCAATCATCTCGTTGGTGATCTTCTTCGTGACCGGTTCGGTACTGCTCGCGAGGGTGCCCGTACGGCAGGCCGTTGCGGCGGCAGGGAATCCTGTTCCGGAACGGATTTAGACGTTGAAGTGAAAGGCCGGTAGTGTACGCCTTTGGCCTGCCCGGAGGACCGTTACTGCGAGTGGAAGAAGCCAAACCGTTGGGTGACAACTTCTGCCAGATGTGACAAACCGGGCATTGGTGGGTACCCCAACCCTGAAAAAGCAGCGGCACGACGGGCGACGCATGACCGGCAACGGGAATCTTTACCGCCGACCGGACGTTGACCGGATGACGACGACAGCGACACCTGTCCTGTGGGCGACAAGCCCGGGAGGCACGATTCATGAGTGAGCGAGCTCTCCGCGGCACGCGACTCGTGGTTACCAGCTACGAGACGGACCGCGGCATCGATCTGGCCCCGCGCCAGGCGGTGGAGTACGCATGCCAGAACGGACATCGATTTGAGATGCCGTTCTCGGTAGAGGCGGAAATTCCGCCGGAGTGGGAGTGCAAGGCGTGCGGCGCCATGGCACTCCTGGTGGACGGGGATGGCCCCGAGGAGAAGAAGGGCAAGCCTGCGCGTACGCACTGGGACATGCTCATGGAGCGGCGCACACGCGAGGAGCTGGAGGAGGTGCTGGCCGAGAGGCTGGCGGTTCTGCGCTCCGGAGCCATGAACATTGCCGTGCATCCGCGGGACAGCAGGAAGTCTGCCTGACCGCGCAACACCGCACCTAGACAGAGCCGCGGGGGGGGGGGGGGGGGGGGGGGGGGGGGGGGGGGGGGCGCGCGCGGGGGGGGGGGGGGGGGGGGCGCCGGGGGGGGGTGCGCGGGGTTCGGACACTCAGCGTGACTGACCGAAATGCGTGGGATGTCCCGCCGT
>NZ_JBITCU010000085.1:0-3379 GCF_044453545.1 Streptomyces sp. NPDC051664
AACACAGTGGACGCGAGCAACTGAGGACAAGCCCTCGGCCTATTAGTACCAGTCAGCTCCACCCGTTGCCGGGCTTCCACATCTGGCCTATCAACCCAGTCGTCTACTGGGAGCCTTAACCCCTCAAAGGGGGTGGGAATACTCATCTCGAAGCAGGCTTCCCGCTTAGATGCTTTCAGCGGTTATCCTTTCCGAACGTAGCCAACCAGCCATGCCCTTGGCAGGACAACTGGCACACCAGAGGTTCGTCCGTCCCGGTCCTCTCGTACTAGGGACAGCCCTTCTCAATATTCCTACGCGCGCAGCGGATAGGGACCGAACTGTCTCACGACGTTCTAAACCCAGCTCGCGTACCGCTTTAATGGGCGAACAGCCCAACCCTTGGGACCGACTCCAGCCCCAGGATGCGACGAGCCGACATCGAGGTGCCAAACCATCCCGTCGATATGGACTCTTGGGGAAGATCAGCCTGTTATCCCCGGGGTACCTTTTATCCGTTGAGCGACAGCGCTTCCACAAGCCACTGCCGGATCACTAGTCCCGACTTTCGTCCCTGCTCGACCCGTCGGTCTCACAGTCAAGCTCCCTTGTGCACTTACACTCAACACCTGATTGCCAACCAGGCTGAGGGAACCTTTGGGCGCCTCCGTTACTCTTTAGGAGGCAACCGCCCCAGTTAAACTACCCATCAGACACTGTCCCTGATCCGGATCACGGACCCAGGTTAGACATCCAGCACGACCAGAGTGGTATTTCAACGGCGACTCCACAACCACTGGCGTGGCCGCTTCAAAGTCTCCCACCTATCCTACACAAGCCGAACCGAACACCAATATCAAACTATAGTAAAGGTCCCGGGGTCTTTCCGTCCTGCTGCGCGAAACGAGCATCTTTACTCGTAGTGCAATTTCACCGGGCCTATGGTTGAGACAGTCGAGAAGTCGTTACGCCATTCGTGCAGGTCGGAACTTACCCGACAAGGAATTTCGCTACCTTAGGATGGTTATAGTTACCACCGCCGTTTACTGGCGCTTAAGTTCTCAGCTTCGCCGACCCGAAAGTCAGCTAACCGGTCCCCTTAACGTTCCAGCACCGGGCAGGCGTCAGTCCGTATACATCGCCTTACGGCTTCGCACGGACCTGTGTTTTTAGTAAACAGTCGCTTCTCGCTGGTCTCTGCGGCCACCCCCAGCTCATGGAGTAAATCCAATCACCAGTGATGGCCCCCCTTCTCCCGAAGTTACGGGGGCATTTTGCCGAGTTCCTTAACCATAGTTCACCCGAACGCCTCGGTATTCTCTACCTGACCACCTGAGTCGGTTTAGGGTACGGGCCGCCATGAAACTCGCTAGAGGCTTTTCTCGACAGCATAGGATCATCCACTTCACCACAATCGGCTCGGCATCAGGTCTCAGACTTAATGTGTGACGGATTTGCCTATCACACGCCCTACACCCTTACCCCGGGACTACCACCGCCCGGGCTGGACTACCTTCCTGCGTCACCCCATCGCTTACCTACTACAAGTCTGGTTCATCGGCTCCACCACTACCCTCAACTCCGAAGAGATCGGGCCGGCTTCACGGACTTAGCATCGCCTGATTCAGTATTGGGCGTTTCAAAGCGGGTACCGGAATATCAACCGGTTGTCCATCGACTACGCCTGTCGGCCTCGCCTTAGGTCCCGACTTACCCTGGGCAGATCAGCTTGACCCAGGAACCCTTAGTCAATCGGCGCACACGTTTCTCACGTGTGTATCGCTACTCATGCCTGCATTCTCACTCGTGAACCGTCCACAACTCGCTTCCGCGGCTGCTTCACCCGGCACACGACGCTCCCCTACCCATCCCAGCAGGCGTTGGCCCTATACGCTGGAATGACACGACTTCGGCGGTACGCTTGAGCCCCGCTACATTGTCGGCGCGGAATCACTTGACCAGTGAGCTATTACGCACTCTTTCAAGGGTGGCTGCTTCTAAGCCAACCTCCTGGTTGTCTCTGCGACTCCACATCCTTTCCCACTTAGCGTACGCTTAGGGGCCTTAGTCGATGCTCTGGGCTGTTTCCCTCTCGACCATGGAGCTTATCCCCCACAGTCTCACTGCCGTGCTCTCACTTACCGGCATTCGGAGTTTGGCTAAGGTCAGTAACCCGGTAGGGCCCATCGCCTATCCAGTGCTCTACCTCCGGCAAGAAACACACGACGCTGCACCTAAATGCATTTCGGGGAGAACCAGCTATCACGGAGTTTGATTGGCCTTTCACCCCTAACCACAGGTCATCCCCCAGGTTTTCAACCCTGGTGGGTTCGGTCCTCCACGAAGTCTTACCTCCGCTTCAACCTGCCCATGGCTAGATCACTCCGCTTCGGGTCTTGAGCATGCTACTAAAACGCCCTATTCGGACTCGCTTTCGCTACGGCTTCCCCACACGGGTTAACCTCGCAACACACCGCAAACTCGCAGGCTCATTCTTCAAAAGGCACGCAGTCACGACTGTTGCTCCGAAGAACAACAGCGACGCTCCCACGGCTTGTAGGCACACGGTTTCAGGTACTATTTCACTCCGCTCCCGCGGTACTTTTCACCATTCCCTCACGGTACTATCCGCTATCGGTCACCAGGGAATATTTAGGCTTAGCGGGTGGTCCCGCCAGATTCACACGGGATTTCTCGGGCCCCGTGCTACTTGGGTGTCTCTTAAACGAGCCGTTAATGTTTCAGCTACGGGGGTCTTACCCTCTACGCCGGACCTTTCGCATGTCCTTCGCCTACATCAACGGTTTCTGACTCGCCTCACAGCCGGCAGA
Organism: Streptomyces sp. NPDC051664; assembly: GCF_044453545.1. Classification (NCBI taxonomy): domain Bacteria; kingdom Bacillati; phylum Actinomycetota; class Actinomycetes; order Kitasatosporales; family Streptomycetaceae; genus Streptomyces; species Streptomyces sp. NPDC051664. The sequence goes on from NZ_JBITCU010000085.1 coordinate 2,811, forward strand.
CTGTGAAAAAGAGATCCCACAACCCCGCATGCGCAACCCCTGCCGGGTATCACACGCATACGGTTTGGCCTCATCCAGTTTCGCTCGCCACTACTCCCGGAATCACGGTTGTTTTCTCTTCCTGAGGGTACTGAGATGTTTCACTTCCCCTCGTTCCCTCCACACTGCCTATGTGTTCAGCAGCGGGTGACAGCCCATGACGACTGCCGGGTTTCCCCATTCGGACACCCCCGGATCAAAGCTCGGTTGACAGCTCCCCGGGGCCTATCGTGGCCTCCCACGTCCTTCATCGGTTCCTGGTGCCAAGGCATCCACCGTGCGCCCTTAAAAACTTGGCCACAGATGCTCGCGTCCACTGTGCAGTTCTCAAACAACGACCAGCCACCCATCACCCCACCCCTAAAGGGCGAGTTCACTGGGGCCGGCAACTGAAGGCAACCTTACGGCCATACCCTCAGACACCCAACAACGTGCCCGACACGACCGACCATCCCTCACGTTCCACGCCGAAGCAGTACTAGTGAAAAACAACCTGTCGTGCCGAATAGTCAACGTTCCACCCATGAGCT
>NZ_JBITCU010000086.1:0-5124 GCF_044453545.1 Streptomyces sp. NPDC051664
AGCAACACCCACCACCACCAACGGCAGGACCACGACGGCTACGCCCACGAGTGGAGATCGTCCGGCTACGTCCGGACGCGGTGCCGTCCGGACGGGCGAGGCTAGCGGCCCCCGCCGGGTCACCGAGAACACACCCACCGTCGCCCTGGGCAGCACCGCACCCGGCAGCCGCTCCCAGGCGTCCGCGCCGCTGGCCCCCACCGAACCGAAGCCAACCCCCATCCCCACGACCGCCCACAGCTCAACCCCCAGTACTCGAACTCGGGAAACCCACACCACGGACCTAAGCGCCGGCGCTGAGTCCCGCGGTGAAGCGCAGCCTGCTGGGGACACTGTGGCCGGCTCGCCGGGGGTACTGGATGATCCGCGCTTCCGTGTGTTGCCGCGCACACAGCCTGCAGCTGGCCGTGAGCCTGCCAGGTCCGGGGTTCCGCGGCAGCCGGGCCGCGAAGATGTACGGGCGGCCTACGACAGCCTGCCGCCAGTACAGCAGAACATGGCGGTTCCCGAGCTCGCCCAGCACACCTCGGATGTCTTGCTTCACGGGCCGAACGCGATCGTGGGCGGCCGCTTTGACGGTGCCCGCAGCCCTGTGTCGTCGACGACCAATCTGTCCGGGACGCAAGCCGACCCTGCGCACACCTCCGACGACAGCGCTTCCGCCGTTGTCTTCCAGGCCCTCACCGAACCTCCCCCGGCCCCGAGCGTTGCAAGGCGGCTCGCTGCGCACAATCGGGAACAGCGGCGATCCCAGCTGGTTGCGGAGTTGGATGAGGCCGGTCTGCGTGAGCTTGTCGACCGTGTGGTGGCCAAACTGAATCCCGGCGGGACAGCGGCGAAACGGTCGCCACACGCCTGTGTGACTTTGCTGCAGGGATTTGAGCAGGCGGTCTATCCGGGTGCACTGAGTGAGGCGACGGCAGGCCGCGAGGTGCCCAGCGGGCTGCGGACACACCAGGCGACGGACGATATGTTGGTGGGGTCCGGCCAGGCTGAGCACACGCTGGCCCGCGGCCGCGGCTGGCGGCGAGTGGACTCCTGGGACACGATGGCTCAAGCAGTCGAAGAGGCCGGTCCCGGCGCTACGGGACTTGTCCTATGGCAGCAGCGCCAAGGCGAGGGACACGCCTTCGCCCTCCATCACACCACCGATGTGGGAGTGCGCTGGGTCGAACTTCAGGCCTCGCCGGATGTCCGGGTTCGCGCCACGCGGCCACGCCTGGTCGCGGCCGATACCCGAGCAGTGGTGATCGATGCCACCGGTCGTGTCCTCGAAGACGCACTGCCAAGGAAGTCCCCGGCGGACTCGACGGCCTTCGCGCTGATGGATCCCCCGGCGTCCCATCAGTACGGGGCAATCGGTGACCAGACGGAGGAAACCTCCAGCGTGCTGAGCGAGCCGATGCCCTTGTCCAGCTTCTTCGTCACCGGGCCTGACGGAAACGTGACGGTGCCCCTGCCGTCCCCCGGGCGACGGGACCGCTATGTAGCGTTCGCGTTGCACCGAGCAGGACGATCGGGGGCTGTTTCTTCTGCAGCTTTCCGCACATTTCTAATCGAAGCCCCAAGCGTTTTTCGGGAAACCCACGCTTGGGATGATGAGCAGCTCGAAGAGGATCTGCAACTCGTGAGTGCGCTGAGCCCTCTTGGGCAATGGAAAAGGTTTTCTGAAGACAAGGCGCGTAATTTGGTTGCCATGGCTCGAAAGGCCCGGAATGATACAGGGCAGGAATTGTCCGAGATGCTGGCCGAAGAGCCATGGGGCTTCACGAGAACTACTCCGCTCAGGCTTAAAGATGCCGATGAAACTCTCATGCAGGCATGGGTCTCGATGACCCATTCCCAGCGGATGGTTGCCGGGGGCCGCGACCTTGAGATTGCCCGCATGCTACTGGCACGCGAAGGCGTCAGAGAAGAACGGGAAGCTGTGGAGGATCCGGAAGCCGAGCTTACCGCCGAGCTGAAGAAGCTCGCAGAAGCGGTCCGAGCGGCGGAGACGGCCTACCCTCCCTCCGATGCGGCCGCGCGGGTACTGCGGCAGCTCTCGCGGAATCGCACAGAGGAACTCGCGATGCTGCGGACGATGCGGAGTCGTGATCTCAGTGGCCTGACGGGCGAACAGATGGCCGCGCTCGTCGTTGTCGAACGGCTGGGACGGCAGACTGCGCCCTTTGCCCGTGCGCATCTGATACATCGACTCCGCAACGAAGTATGGCCTTGGGCGAAAAGGTATCCGACGGACGACGAAGACGTCTTCCTTCTGCTGGACAAAGTACATGAATTCATGCGCAACCAAATGCACGTTACGATCAATATGCCTATCGACAGGGACGTTGACGGGCAGTCCCTTCTCGACCGCCTGATCACCTCCCACCCGCTACTGGTCCGCACCAAATGGGAGGTGGAAAATGCATCGGATCCAGAGAAGGTATCGTACTTTCGTAAACGTGGGGCAACAGAGGAGCTTCTCGGATACACGGCAGCGCTCGGGCGCACGGCCGATGACGGCTTTCAATCCGTCAGGTCTCCGTTCCGGTCGGAAAATGGGAAAATTCTTCCGAAGTACGGTGCACTTACCTCACGGCGAATGCCGGATAGCGTCATCGATTTCGGCAATGCTGCCTTCCATCTGAAACAGGCGATCCGTGACAGGGTTACGCATACCGCCCAAGACTCCATAGACGGCTTCGATTACTCCGTGAACAATTTCGGGCTGGCCGGAGCTCCGGGGGTAACTGGCCCCGACCACCTCCTCCCGCTACTTGCCTGGGGCGCAGAACCTAGCGTCCGGCTGGCCTTCGCCGAAGCAACCGATTTCGAATACGACCCAGCTCTTCGCTTCCAGATCGGCCGCGACGCTAGACTTGTTGGAGACCGCATTATCTCCTCCTTTGGGGACCCGTACTTCGAGACTCAGATCCACGGAGACGTCTCCTGGTCCGATGTCGAACACATCGTACTCCGCCATGACGATCGTAATTACATGACGACCATGAGGGATCGTGACAAATTGCTGAAATTCTCTGTCGATCATGGCTTGACATATTCTCTGGAAGTACTCCCTAAAGATAAATTGAGTGGCGCCCTTGCAATTCCGGTGAGATTTGAAAAATGGATCAAGAGAAACCTTTCCTACCCTGCTGACTTCAGAGGCCCTTCCCTGCGGGCGCTGTCTTTGCCCCGCACCTCGGACGGGGAATTGTCGGAAAGGGCCGTAGAACTCAGCAGCGAGGCAAGGGGGCGATCGATTAAAGAAGCCTTTGAATTCATGGGTCAGGTAGGCGTGGATGCTTCGGGAGTCTCGGAAAATGTCATTCGAGGTCTGGCGTCACATGAAAATCTGGCACGCTATCCAGAATTGCAGTCCTACATGGATCGGCCTGACCTCACAATCGATAGGGATCGGAACGCGACCGAATTGACGCAACTTCAGTCGGTAAACGTGGGGTCGATGCGGATTGAAATCTATTCCGACCCATCGGAGTCCAATGCGATCACTAGCCGACGCATAGCACAGCTGACTGAAGCCATCAGAAGGGCCCAAATGGCAGGATACTCGATACCTGACATGGAAGTCAGGCTCCCGAAATACACGCGGCATATAACCATCCAGGCAAATGGAAACATTATTGAAGACGATGGAATTTACGAGGTTATGTTCGATGTTCCGAATATCCTGATTTTGCCATCGTCATTTGGCGCCGAAATGAATCGGGCAAAATTTCCAGATCGCACTAACTATGCCCTGGAAGTGCAATTCGATGACTGGGGTACGGCGGCCATCATCAGAGGGATCGGAGATTTTCTGCACTATACAAAGAGCCCGTCCGGATATTTTGATCTAAATCATACAATCTACACCTCGAATGGGGTTGCAAAAATCGCGGGCGAGCTGAGTCTGAGTGCAGCCCAAGATCCCCGGAATTTTATCGGCCAGTACTTTCTTGGTGAAGTGGTGGGGAGGACGCCTTCCGAGAATCAGAGGGCGATGTACGCGGACCTGGGAGGCCCTGTCGCTGACGCGGCTCCCGCGTCAGGCGGGCTACTGAACTTGGTGGGGTGATGTCGGCCCGTTCGTCTGACGGTGCGTAAGCCGGGTCGTTAGCTGAGGGCTGTGGGATCTGTGCGGGGCGGCGGGTTGACCGGCGCGGAGAGGGCCGTGCGGGAACGGATCCGGCTGGAGGCGGTCGGCCGTTTCGAAGGCGGGCAGAAGAACCGGGAGATCGCTGCCGCGTTGTGGGTGAGCGAGTGGTCGGTGGAGCGCTGGCGTTGTCAGTGGCGAGAGGCGCGGCCAGACCGGTGTCCGCTCGAAGGGTTCACTTGTGGGCTTGATCCAAGGCCGGGTGGTTCACGGATTCGTGCTGGTGGCAAGGGGTTTATGAGGTGCCTTGGCTGGTGTAGGCGGCGGGTCCGGCTTTGTGGATGAGTCCGTTGCTGGCCCATCGGTCGAGTTCTCGGCGCATGGTGCCCAGGGTGACGTCGCCGAGGTGGCGGGCGAGGTCTAGCGGGTGCCAGTGGCGGTCGGGGTCGGTGTCGAGGATCTCCAGGACAGCCGGTGCCGGCGGCGGAGGCGAGGAAGGCGTTGGCGTCGAAGTCCTTGTCCCATAGGACCAGCATGTCCGGGCGCAGGTGGTGCAGCAGCCGGCGGGCATAGTCGGTCTCGCCCTCTCTGGTCGGGCCGAACACCGCGCCGATCAGGGCCCGGGTCCCGGTCTCCACCAGGGCCATTAACTCCAGCGTCGGGTAGCCGCCGCGGCTTTGTGGTCCGAAGCGGTCGGTGTTGCGGCTGCTGTCGGGGATCTTGATGGAGCTGCAGCCGTCGAAGGAAACCGTGCGGAACGGCCCGAACCTCACCCCGCGTGTCGACGGCTGGGCCAGCGTCCCGGCCAACACCTCGAACAAGCGCTGCAGTGGCGTGGCGCCGACCCCGGCGGCGTAGGTCTCGCGGGGCTTTCGTGCTGGGCCTTGCCACGTCGAGGTCGATCAGGCCTGTGATCAGCTTCTGCCACACCAGCCGGTAACCGACCTCAGCTTGACGTTTATCCTCGGCGGGCTTGGTGTTCCTTGATCGACTCGGCGCGTTTGACCGTCTTGCCGACGTCGTGGCGCTTGGCCCGTTGCTTG
>NZ_JBITCU010000087.1:0-5099 GCF_044453545.1 Streptomyces sp. NPDC051664
GACGCCACAGTGCCCTCAACTACCTCTCACCGGTGGAGTTCGAACAGCAGCATCTGCGAGCAGCTAAACTCTCAATCGCGGCATGAGCCCCTGTGCCCACACCCCGGGGGACGCCTCAGGACTCCGGCACTTGCTGTCCCACAGCCGCTGGGACGCCGACCGTCTCCGCGATGACCTGCAGTCCTATGCGGCAGAGCAACTCGGCGCATCAGAGGGTGTGTTGATCATCGACGGCACGGGCTTCGTCAAGAAGGGCATCACCTCGGCCGGGGTGCAACGGCAATATTCCGGGACGGCGGGCCGGACCGAGAACTGCCAGATCGGTGTCTTCGCCGCCTACGCCACCACACGCGGGCACGCCCTGGTCGACCGCGAGCTCTATCTGCCCAAGTCCTGGACCGAAGACCGGGAGCGCTGCCGAGCGGCCAGGATCCCCAACGAGCGTGACTTCACCACCAAGAACGACCTCGCCCGCGCCATGATCGTGCGGGCCCTTCACTCCCCGCTCGCCTTCTCCTGGGTCACCGCAGATTCCGCCTACGGCCAGGACTCCCGCTTCCGCCGTTTCCTGGAAGACGCCGGCCTGTCCTACGTCGTCGCAGTCCCCAAGTCACAGCAGGTCCACGGCCCCCGCATCGACCACCTCATCGGCCAGGCCCCGCCCGAGGCGTGGCAACGCCTGTCCTGCGGCAACGGCGCCAAGGGACCACGGCTCTACGACTGGGCGGCGGCCCGGCTGCCCGCCGTCTGGGAGTTCGACGGCGACGAGCCCACTCGGCAACGCTGGATGCTCGCCCGCCGAAGCATCGCCAGGCCCGACGAGGTGGCCTACTACCTGGCCAGTGCCCCGCTGGACGCCATCGTCGCCTACCTGGCTCGCATCGCGGGCTGCCGCTGGAAGATCGAGGAATGCTTCCAGAGCGCGAAGAACGAATGCGGCCTGGACCAGTACGAACTCCGCCGCTACGTCGGCTGGTACCGGCACATCACACTCGTCATGCTCGCGCACATCTTCCTCGCGGCAATGGCCGTTCAGGAACGCGAAAAAGGGGACGGGATGGAGGCCCTGTGCTCTGCAGGTCCGGCGAACTCCCCGACCGTCACCGATGCCCAGTTCGCCGTACTCGAGGACGAACTCTGCAAGGGCCCCGCCGTGCACGGCTTCGAGGATGAGCGATGGACCCTGGCCCGGGTCCAGATCGTGATCCGCCGCCGTTTTCGGATGACGCTGTCGGTGGCGACGGTGTGGCGGCTACTCAAGCGGACGGCTGGTCCTGGCAGGCACCCGCCCGCAGGGCCCTGGATCGCGACGATCACGCCATCGAGCTGTGGAAGAAGGAGGTGTGGCCGCACGTAAAAGCCTCGCGGCGGCGCATGGCTCCCGGATCGTCTTCGCGGACGAAGCCGGACTCTTCATGATGCCGCCCGCGCCCGCACCTGGGACCGGCCCGGACATACCCCCGTCATCCGGGTCAGAGGACGCTCCCGCAGACGGACCTCGGTCGCAGCCCTGTGCTGCTACAGACCCGGCGGGCAAAGTAGCCTCATCTAGCGGCCCCGCAGCCATCCTTTGCTGAAGGGGGCCGGTAAGAGCTTCTCTTGGAAGGACTACCGTGATCTGCTGGTTCGGGCCCACATTCAGCTCGGCGGTCCGATCGTGGTGGTCTGGGACAACCTCAACACCCATCGCACACCCGGCATGAAGAAGTACGCGGCCGAACACGACTGGCTCACCGTCTTCCAGTTGCCCTCGTATGCTCCAGACCTCAACCCCGTCGAGGAGATCTGGTCACTCCTGCGCAGATCGATGGCCAACGCTGCGTTCGACACACCCGACGCCCTCGACCGCATACTCCGCCGCGAGTTACGCAGAACCCAGCTCCGGCCTCACCTGATTGACGGCTGCTTCACCGCCACCGGCCTGCCCCTCACCCAACCGACCCCACCCTGAAAAACCCAGTAGACACTCCCGAACCAGCACTTCCCCCTGTATCGCACACGGGGCGATGGACCGGTAGTGATCCCAGGAATCCTGGGAAATGAGGTAAGCCGTCATGCCGAACCCATCGGCACGGCGAGGTGAAATATTCCCTGCACTTACGCCAGCAGAGTGCGCGGCTCGCGACTGGCGTCATTGAGGCAGCAGCCCCAGTACTACTTGGACGCTTGGGCGAGGGCAGCATCGAGAACACTGACAGCTATCTCGCGAGCTTCAGCGGCGGCGTCCAGGTCACGATCAAGCTGTGCGGCCACTGATGAACCGTCGTAGAGCATGACCATGCGCCGGCTCAAGACAGCTGGATCCTGCACCCCTGCCTCACGGCCCAGTTCTTCGAAGAGGTTCCTGACCCAGGCTCGTGATGTGTCGCAGAGCTGGGCAACGCCGGTACCCGGCACACTTTCGGCGCTGGCGTTCAAAAACGCGCACCCCCTGAAACCGGGCTCCGCAAAGACCCTTCCCAGAACGTCGAAAACCGCAAGGATGCGTTCGCGGGGCGTATCTATCTGGGCAAGGTGTTTTTCCAAGCGCTGCCTTCGGGCTTCGTGTCGGCGGGTAAGATACGCCTTGATCAGTTCTTCTTTGCTACCGAAGGCAGAGTAAAGAGACGATTTGGCGACGCCAGCGTATGCAAGGATGCGGTCGATCCCTACAGAATAAATCCCCTCGGCATAAAAGAGCTCGTCGGCTGCGAGTAGCAGCCGCTCCCGCGGAGAAAGGTTGCTCGCTCGAGGAGTTTCTTTGAATTTCTTCTCCACACGACGAGCGTACCAGACTGGTCTGTCCGACTGTCCTCTCTGTGACGTGCGCCTCATCAGTGACGCCGAAGAGTTCGCGATCCCAGGAGCAGGTGCCACGCGGACGCTCGGGCGCACCAACGGTCCACTTAAGACGTCGTGTCATTTGGTGAGTCATGGGTCGGTCTGCGAGGTGAGCGTCGCCAATTAGTGCAGGCGCTCGTAGTACCGGAACTCCTCCGTTTCCATGAGGAGGGGCAGGACCTTGTCGAGTTCGGTGATGCAGTGGCGCAGTATTCGGAGGGGCCTTGTCTCAAGGGAGCCGTCGTTGTTGCGCCAGGTTGCCACGCAGCCGGCGATGTCCGAATCGAGCATCCCATGTCGATCCTCCAGTTCCGCACCGCGCAGTCTGGCGGGGAACTCCGCATTAGGTGGTCCTGCCACAGACGGGCTACGACGGTCGGCTTTGCGCTCAATCTCTCCATTCACAGAGGACATCCCCCTTCCCCCTTCACGCGGCCCTGACTCCGACGCGGTCATGTGCGGAGTCAGCGGTAGCAGATCAGAGCCGCAGCGATGCCGGTGAAGGCGCAGGGCCTCGGCGTGAAAACGGAATGAGCGGATTCGCCCCAACTGCCTTTGCTGGTGGGGTGGGTGACGACATGCGGCAGGCACGGTTGCCAGCGATCATGTGAGTGTCTACGTCCCATGATCCTGCTGGAAGACCGTGCCTGCCGTTGCCGCATCATCTCCCATGCCCGCCGCGCTTGACCAGCTCGCCCCTGCCTCGCCTCTGACGGTCCAGGAGTGCCCTGGCCTGCTGGCCTGCCTCGCGACGGTCAGCGACCCACGTGATCCACGAGGCCGGCTGCATCCTCTGGTCGGCGTGCTCGCCATCTGTGCCGCCGCGGTCCTGACGGGCGCGACCTCGCTGCTGGCGATCAGCGAGTGGGCGGCTGATGCCCCGCAGCAGGTCCTGGCCCGGCTCGGCGCCCGCCGCGACCCCTTCACCGGCCGCCGCCGGGCCCCGTGCGAGGCCACGATCCGCCGGGTCCTGACCCAGATCGACGGCGATGTACTGGACCGGGTCGTCGGCGGCTGGCTGTCCGCCCGACGCCCGCAGGCCGGCGGGAAGATGCTGCGAGCGATCGCGGTGGACGGCAAGTCCCTGCGCGGTGCCGCCCGCGCGCACGACCGGAAGATTCACCTCCTGGCGGCCGTCGACCACGCGACCTCCGTCGTCCTGGGACAGGTCGACGTCAAGACCAAGACCACCTGCTTCCAGCCCCTGCTGGACGGCATCGACCTGGCCAGAGCGGTCGTGACCAGCGACGCGATGCACACACAGCGCGAGCACGCCGATTATCTGAGAGGCCGGGGAGCCCACTACATCGTGATCGTCAAGGGCAACCAGAAGAAGCTCCGCAAGCAGATGAAGTCCCTTCCCTGGAAGCAGATCCCGCTGCAGAACCGCACCACCGAGAAGGGACACGGCCGGGGCGAGATCCGCCGGATCAAGGCCTTTTGTGTTTGCCGCCGTGCTCGGCCCACTGCCGGCCCGGATGGGGCATCAGGTTGAGCGGCCCGAACTCGTCCATGCAAAAGATGACTTCGGGTTCGCCGGCCTCGGGTATGACCTCTCCGTCGGCGATCGCGTACAGGTGCTCGACCCGCGCTTTCTTGGCCGCGTAGTCCGGATCGCGGGAGGTCTTCCAGGCCTTCAGGCGTTGAAAGGAGACGCCCTCCTCGCGGAGCAGGATGCGCAGGCCCTCGTGGCTGATGTCGTCGACCACCCCCTCGGCGACCAGGAAGTCCGCCAGCTTGGACAGGCTCCAGGTCGAGCGTGCTCGGTGGGCTTGGACTTCGCGATCTTCTTGATCTCACGGCGCTCCGGCAGAGTGAACCTCTTCGGCCGACCGCCGGAGTACTTCGGATACAGAAAGTCGAAGCCGTCGGTGTTGAAGTTGTGGATCACGTCCCGGACCCGATCGTCACTGGTGAACGACACCTCGGCGATCTTCGCCACCGGCATGCCCTGCGCGGAAAGCAGCACCATCTGGGCCCGTCGCCAGGTCACCACCGACCCGGTGCCTCTGCGGATAATCCGCAGCAGCCGCCGCCCCTCATCGTCATCGATTTCTCGGACACGCACTCGTTCCGCCACTCGGACAGAATGACGCCCACGCGCCGTCCGCCCCAGCAACCGGGCAGCGCGTCACATCACAACAGGGCAAACGTTGCCTGAGAAGTTGTTGTCTTTCCGAAGGCGGTAGCTGCGTTTCCGCTGGTCAGGCATGAGATCGGTGCTTCGGCGGGAGGGATGGCATGTCGTGTCGTCTCTTCGGGTGGGGTGCCAGATGCCG
>NZ_JBITCU010000088.1:0-4776 GCF_044453545.1 Streptomyces sp. NPDC051664
CGTTCACCGGCGACCAGCGCATCGAGCATGGCCCGGCCCGACATGCCGAAGAGATCCGAGACGACGTCGGACAGTTTGACCTGCGCGTCTTGTAGGGCCTTGTCCACCCGGTGCTTGTGGCGAGTGCGTTCCTGGACGAACACGGTGCGGGTCCGGGTGAAGTCCCGCAACCGCCGGACGGCCTTCGGCGGGACGAACGAGGCCCGGACCATGCCGCGTTCGGCGAGCTTGGCCAGCCAGACCGCATCCAGCTTGTCGGTCTTCGGGCGCCCGGGGACGTTCTTCACATCGCGGGCGTTGACGAGCCAGCAGTCCAGTCCGCGGGCCTCCAGCAAGTAGAAGAACGGGCGCCAGTACGAGCCCGTCGCTTCCATGACGACCCGCTCGACGCCCTGGCAGACCAGCCGGTCACCGAGTTCCAGGATCGCGTTGGTGGTCGAGGCGACGTTCCAGACCTGCTGGACGCGCCGGCCCTCAATGGTGTCATGCGGGACGCGCAGGCAGACCATGCCGGATGCCTTGGCGATGTCGATCGCCGCGACTCGCGCGACCGTCCCGTCGTCGTGCTCTTCTCTTGAGTCCTCCATCAGGTACCCCCTGTTGTGCTGGTTCGGGCAGGGGCTGCCCGGGGAGCCTGAGGGGGTCGGAGAAGCTGATCGGCGTGCTCAAAGCGACAGTGTGCGGCCCCTCGGGCGGCTCCCTCACCAGACTCCTATGCGGGCTCACGGCCCAAACATCAAACGGCGTCGGCGGACAGCCCCTGTACCGATTTTCACGCCTGCGGGGCGTCACCGCAGGTGAACGGTCGACTCCTATAGTTGTCAGCTCGCTGCCGAGGCTGTCCGTGGGGCGGGCCGAAGCAAGTGGTAGACCTCGCGGATGACGTAGCGTTTGAGGCATCGGATGATCTCGCGTTTCGTCTTGCCCTTGGTGGTGCGGCGGGCGACGTAGTCGATGGTGGGCTGGTGGAATCGCATATGGACGATGACGGTTCGGTAGATCGCGGCGTTGAGCTGGCGATGGCCGCCGTGGTTGATGCGGTGCCTGCCGCTGGTCATGCCGGAGCCGGTGGGCACGGGCGCGATGCCCGCGAGCTTGGCGAGAGCGGCCTCAGACTTGATCCGCTCGGGGTTGTCGCCGGCCACGACGAGGATCTCCGCGGCCGTGTCCACGCCGATACCGAAGGGCTCGAGCAGTTGCGGGGCAACTCGCTGGACCAGGTCGCCGATCATCTTCGTCAGTTCCTTGGCCTCGGCGTCCAGGTACTGCCACCGCTTGGCAAGTGTTCGCAGGGTGTGCCGAAGGGCGTCCTCGGGTCCTTCCAGACGGCGAGGACGCAGAGCTGCCAGCTGCCGCGCCAGGCTGATCTGTGTCTTGCCGGCAGTCTCCCGACGCAGGGCGTCCGAAGCGTGGACGAGCATCGCCTTCATCGTGACCATCGCGGCCGTGCGCTGTTCGACGGCCTGATCATGGGCAATCTTGAGCTGACGGATCATCTCGGCCTCGCCGTCTGCGCTCTTGGGCGTGGCCGTCGCAAATCCGGCGAGGACGGCGCGGGCGGCGTTCTCGGCGTCCAGGGTGTCGGACTTGCCGTTCATCCGCCGCAGCCGTCGGTCCGGCCGGCCGGCCTCGACCACCTTGTGGCCGGCCCGGCGCAGGAAAGAGGCCAGGGTGGCGCCGTAGGAGCCGGTGCCCTCGACCCCGAATGCGAGCACCTTGCCGAACGACGCTGCCCAGTCCAGGAGTTGCTGGAATCCGCCGGTGTCCGTGGGGATCGTCAATGTCGCCAGGATCCCGCCGATGGTGTCCATAACTGCCGCGACGTGTACGTGCTTGTGTGTGTCGACGCCGATCACCACATGCCCAGACCTAGGCTGTTCGCTGTCGTTCACGCTGTTCCTCCCGATCGGTGGCGTGGGGTTCACGCTGTCGCCGGTCGGACGGACAGGACTGTCACGGGGACGCTTTGGCGCAAGGCCGTGAAGTTACGGCTTGCGTGCGACTGTCCAGGCGGCTGTGATCTATGGGTTTGCCGGATGTAGGAAGCGGAGCCCCGGTAGAACTGGCAGTCGACCAAGACAACCGTTCACTCACCGGAGGCTCCGCTGTCCGGACAGTCTGCCATCACGCGTGTCGTCACGGTGGCCGAAGGGCTCTATGCACCGGGCCACCTGGGCGAGTTGACCAGGATCGTTCCGTTCGAGCTGGTCGATGCCGTGCTTGTCGAGTGCGGAACCGTCCAGCAGCGGCTGCGGAAACTGCCCGCACGGGTCGTGGTCTACCTGCTGCTGGCCGCGGCCCTGTTCGAGGACTGCGGCTATCGCGAGGTATGGCGCAAGCTCACGGGCGCCCTGGTGGGGCTGCCGCTGGTTGAAGTGACCGCGACCGCGCTGTGGCACGCCCGCTGCCGGCTCGGTGTCCGCCCGGTGCGGGCCCTGTTCGACCTGCTGCGCGGACCCGCCTGCGCGATCCGTACGACCGGAGCACGCTGGAAGGGCCTGCTCGTCGTCGCGATCGACGGCACCCACCTGGACGTCGCGGACGACCAGGCGGTCCGCGCCAAGCTGGGCAAGGGATCCAACCAGTACACCGCCGCCTCGGGATACCCGCAGGTCATGCTGGTGACACTCGTCGCCTGCGGCACCCGCGCGATCATCGACGCGGTCTTCGGGCCGCGCAAGCCCGGCGAATCCGTCCTGGGCCGCCGCCTGGCACGCTCCCTGACAGGCGGCATGATCGTCCTGCTGGACCGGGGATTCTCCTCCAACCCCTTCCTGACGACCGTCGCCGGCACCGGAGCGGACTTCCTCGCCCGTCTCTCCTCGGGACGCAAACCGCCCGTCCTGGCCACCTGCCCTGACGGCTCGTTCCTGTCCAGGATCGGTGACGTCGAGGTCCGCATCGTCATCTGCGAAATCACCATCGCCACCAGCGCAGGCCGCCGCACCGGCGCCTACCGGCTGGCCACCACACTCCTTGACCACCGCACCCACCCCGCATTCGACCTGGTCAGGCTGTATCACGAACGATGGGAAGTGGAATCGGCCTACTTCGAGATCAAGAAATCGATGCTCGGCCGACGCGTCCTACGCTCCCGCACCTGGCCCGGCATCGCCCAGGAGATCTACACGCTCCTGACCGCCTATCAGGTGATCCGAATCGCTATAGCCGACGCCACCCAGGCAACCGGCACCGATCCCGACCGCTGCAGCTTCTCCATCGCCCTGAACACCGCCCGCGACCAGATCGTCCAGGCCCAGGGCGTGATCGCCGACACCGTCATCGACCTCGTCGGCGCGATCGGGCACGCCGTCCTGGGCACCCTCATGCCCGCCCGGCGAGTCCGCCTCGGCCCCCGCGCGGTCAAACGACCCTTGTCCCGATACGCCTACAAGAGCATCAAGGTCGACCGCCACACCTACAAGGCCACCATCAGCATCGACATCTTGACGTCGGATCCCGGACCGTAACTTCACGGCCTTGGGCTTTAGCGCCGGGCGAGGCGGTGATTGCGGAGAACGCCCAGAGGTATCCGGCGTGGTTCAGGCGGTCGTTCTTCACCCAGCGTCGGGTGATGCTGGATTTCTTGCCGGAGGCCCGTGTGATGGGTGAGGCGCCGGCGTATGCCTTGAGGCCGCGGGCGTCGGCGAACCGTTGTCGGTCGTCGCCGATCTCGGCGAGCACCCGGGCGCCGAGCTGGGTGCCCAGGCCGGGGAAGCTGAGGATGATCTCTGCGTCCGGATGCTGAGGGAACACCTCTTCGACTGCCTCGGCGAGGTTGTCAGCGGCGGCGCAGGCGGCCTCCAGCTGGACGAGGAGGGCGAGCATCTGCTTGCCGAGCGCATCCTCGACCAGCGGCGGCTGATGTGCCCAGTCGGTCCGGAAGACCTCGCGGAGCCGCCCAGCCTCAGCTGCGATGCCCCGTTGGCGACCAGCCCGTTTGAGCACAGCCTGCAACTGCGTACGGGTCAGGCGAGCAGCCCTAGTCGGAGTCGGGGCCACCTTCAGGAACTCGCGAGCCTCGGGCCGGCAGAGTCCGTTCTTCCATGGTTCGACGGCCGCCAGGGCGGCCGGGTAGTACTCGCGCAGCAGGGAGCGGAGCTGGTTGGAGATCTGCTGACGGTTCCAGGTGGCGTCCTGCTGGGCCCGAGCGAGGACGGCGACGGCGCGAGTCAGGTCGCTGTCCTGGGGAAGCGGTCGGTGGGCGTGCATGTCGGTGCGGAGGATGTTGGCGAGGACCAGGGCGTCGCCGGCGTCGGACTTCTTCCGCGAGACCGAATGGCGGTCACGGTAGCGGGCGGCGGCCATCGGGTTGATCGCGAACACCTGCCGCTTGCTGGCCCCCAGCACGGCGACCAGCAGGCCGCGGGAGGTCCCGATCGCGACCGGGATCGGGTCCTCTTCGGTGTCGCCGTACTCGGCAAGCAGGTCCAGCAGGATCTTGTAGCCGGTCGCGTCGTCGGTGATGTGCCGCTTGGCCAGTAACTGGCCGCTGTCGTCGACCAGGGCGACGTCGTGTGTCTTCTCCGCCCAGTCGATGCCGCAATAGATCACGATCTTTCCCCTCCCAGTGTTCGGTGTTTGCGCTGGTTGCGAGCGCATGCGGTCCACGCAGCGACCTAATCCCAGGACTCGACGCGAAGGCCGGTCCGCCACCTAATGAGCGACGAAGCGGTGCACTGCTAGGACGTGTTTGAGATGTGGTCACAGCGCCTGCCGTATGAGGGTGAGTTGGACGGTCGACTCGTAGCGGACGGCGAGCTTGTCGTACCTGGT
>NZ_JBITCU010000089.1:0-4209 GCF_044453545.1 Streptomyces sp. NPDC051664
GCACAGCCCGCATCAATCGCCGCGAACACATACTTCGGCTGGAAATGAATATCCGCGATCACCGGAATCTGCGACTTACGCGCAATCGTCGCAAGCGCATCCGCATCATCCTGCGTCGGACACGCAACCCGCACGATCTGACAGCCCGACGCCGTCAACTCCGCAATCTGCTGCAACGTCGCACCGACGTCCGACGTCCGGGTCGTGGTCATCGACTGCACCGACACCGGCGCATCCCCACCGACCGCCACCGACCCGACCTGGATGCGCCTCGAGGGACGGCGCATCGCGAGCGGCCGGGCCGGCAGCTCGGGGAGACCCAGTGCGACTGGTTCTCCAGTGGTCATGAAGTCACCGGCTCCCGGCGACGGTCTCGCGCGCGGCACGCAGGGACTCCTTGAGCGAGCCCATCGTGGCGAGGACGGCAGTGGGCTCGTAGCCGCAGTGCGCCATGCAGTTGGCGCAGCGCGGATCCTTGCCCCGGCCGTACTTGTCCCAGTCGGTCTCCTCGATGAGTTCCCGGTACGTAGGGACGTACCCGTCACTCATCAGATAGCAGGGCCGCTGCCAGCCGAAGAGCGAGTAGTTGGGGATCGCCCAGGCCGTGCACGGGAAGTCCGCCTTGCCCTCGAGGAAGTCCAGGAAGAGTGGCGAGTGGTTCAGCCGCCAGCGGGCCCGGTTGCCGCCCGCGAAGGACTTCTTGAAGAGCTCGCGGGTCTGCTCGACGCCGAGGAAGTGCTCCTGGTCGGGAGCCTTCTCGTACGCGTAGGCGGGCGAGATCATCATCTCGTCGACCTTCAGGTCGTCGTTGAGGTAGTTCAGGACCTCGATGACGGTCTGTGGGGTGTCGGTGTTGAAGAAGGTGGAGTTCGTGGTGACCCGGAAGCCGCGCCGCTTGGCCTCCTTGATCGCCGCCACCGCCTCGTCGAAAACGCCTTCCTTGGCGACCGATTCGTCGTGCCGCTCGCGCAGACCGTCGATGTGCACGGCGAAGGCGAAAAACGGGGACGGGGTGAATTTCTCCATCTTCTTGCGCAGCAGCATCGCGTTGGTGCAGAGGAAGACATACTTCTTCCGCGCCACCAGCTGCCGCACGATTTCGTCGATCTGCGGGTGCATCAGGGGTTCACCGCCCGCGATGGACACCATGGGGGCACCCGATTCCAGCACCGCGCCGACGGCCTGGGCCACCGGCATCCGCTGCTTGAGCACTCCGGCCGGATGCTGGATCTTTCCGCAGCCCTCGCACGCCAGATTGCAGGCGAACAAAGGCTCCAGCTCGACAATGAGCGGGAATTTGTCCCGCTTGCGGAGCTTCTGTTCAACGAGGTACGTCGCAACCTTGATGGTCTGACGGAGCGGCATGGCCATCTAGCTCACCTCCTGGGGAGCAGCAAAGATCGGTGCCATTCATAGAAAGCCGGCAGGACAGCACGGAGAACACGGAAAGCCGATATTCCACCGCGTACCGTGCCGATGCGGACGAGCTCGTGCTCCGGAGCGTCCACGACCACCCGTACGGCCGCAACGGGGCGTACCCCGGTGCGCAGGGCGGTGCGGAGGGTGGCGGCGGACTCCATGTCCACCGCGATCGCTCCGGTGGCCCGCAGCTCGGCCCGCTCATGTCCGCGCACGACATGGCCGGATCCGGTCAGCGGACCGGTGTGGACGGTGCGGCCCGGCACCGTCCTGGCGAGTGCCTCGGCGAGCAGACCCGCACCGGTGCAGGGCGTCGAGTCGCCGGCCTCCCGGGTCTCGTCGGCGACCACCAGGTCTCCCGGGTGCATGCCGGGCGCGAGCCCGGCACAGAACCCGGAGGCGATGACCGCGGCGCCGAGCGCCCGGTCCTGGCCGAGCGCGTGCGCCACGGCCGTCTCGGCGGCTTTCGGGCCCATGCCCGTACGGAGCACGGTCACCTTGCCCGGGGCGTCGCCGGCCTTTCGTCTGCCACTGCGCAGGGCGAGTTGCTCGATACCGAGCGCGCAGGCGATCAGCAGCGGCGCCGCGGGGCCGGACGGCCACGGTGCATCGCCCATCAGACCCCCTCCCGGACGGCCGTGCGGTCGGCGAACGGGTCGCCGTACACGTACCGCCCAAGTGCGGTGAGCGGGAAGACCTGCCGGTAGAGGTGGTAGTTGATGGAGAAGTCCCAGGGGAAGCCGGTGCCGGTGAAGTACGGCTCGTCCCAGGATCCGTCAGCCTGCTGGGCCTCGGTCAGCCAGGCGATGCCCCTGGTCACCGCCGTGCTCTCGCGCCGGCCTGAAGCGAGGAGGGCGAGGAGCGCCCAGGCGGTCTGGGACGCGGTCGACGCACCGTTCCCGATCCACTTCTCCTCCTGGTACGAGCGCAGGTCCTCGCCCCAGCCGCCGTCGTCGTTCTGCACGGACTCCAGCCAGCCGACCGCCCGGCGGATCGCCGGATGGGCGGCGGGCAGCCCGGCAGCGACCAGGGCCGGCACCACCGACCCTGTTCCGTATACGTAGTTGACGCCCCAACGGCCGAACCAGGCACCGCTCGCCTCCTGTTCGGCTAGCAGCCACTCGATGCCGCGCCGGGTGGCGGGGTGATCGGACCGCCCCTCCATGGCGAGCATCTCCACCACGTGTCCGGTGACATCGGCGGACGGCGGATCGATGACCTCTCCGAAGTCGCAGAACGGCAGGCGGTTGGGGAACGGGCTGGTGTTGTCGGCGTCGAATGCGCCCCAGGCCCCGTTGCGGGACTGCATGCCGAGGTTCCAGCGCACCCCGCGTTCGATGGCGGCATCGACACCGGCGGGATTCGGATGCCGGACCCGCCGCAGTGCGAGGACCACCTCGGCGGTGTCGTCGATGTCCGGGTAGTTGTCGTTGTGGAACTCGAACGCCCATCCGCCCGGGTCGAGTTGAGGTCGACGCACGGACCAGTCGCCGGGCCTGACGATCTCCTCGCCGAGCATCCAGTCCGCCGCTTTCACGAGCGCCGGATGGTCGGGCCTGACTCCGGCATCGGCGAGCGCGATGGTGGCGAGGCAGGTGTCCCAGACCGGTGACTGACAGGCCTCGATCATGCGGGCGCCGTCCTCGCGCCAGATGGCGAACCGGTTCAGCGAGTCCAGGCCGGCCCGCATCACCGGGTGGTCGAGGTCGTAGCCGAGGAGATGCAGGGCGATGACGGAGTACACGGCGGGCGGCTGGATGCCGCCCCAGCAGCCGTCGTTCTCCTGGCGTTCGATGATCCAACGGGCTGCCGCGTTCATGGCGATCCGGCGCAGCCGGCGCGGGGCCACCTTGTGGTAGACGTGCAGCGCCTTGTCGAGGCCCTGGAAGACGCCGTCCCAACTGACTGCCGGGGCACGGCGCTTGGGCGGGTTGGGAACGAGCGGGTCGGTGTGCAGTTCGTCGAGGGCGAAGGGCGCGGGCCGTACCGGACGCTTCGCCGAGACGACGGTCAGCGGCACAATCGTCTGCCGGGCCCAGCAGCCGAAGTCGTAGATGTTGAGCGGGACCCACTTCGGGAAGAACATCAGCTCCGGTGGGAGCTCGGGCAGGTCGTCCCATTTCCACCAGCCGAACAGGGCCAGCCAGATCCGGGTGAAGACGCGGCTCTCGGCGATGCCGCCCTGTTCCCTGATCCACCTCGAGGCGCGGGCCATGTGCGGATCGTCCGGCCGGTCTCCGGCCAGCCGCAGCGCGACGTACGCCTCGATGGTGGCGGAGAGCTCGCCCGGCCCTCCGTGGAAGGTGGCCCAGGTGCCGTCGCCGAGCTGTTCGCCGCGGATGAAGCGGGCGGCCGACTCGACGGTGGCCGGGTCCTGAATGCCCAGGAACTGGCGGAGCAGCAGATCCTCGGCGTCCATGGTGACGTTGGTGGCGAGGTCGCCCTTCCACCAGCCCTGGTCGTCCTGTCTGCCGAGGAGATGCTCCACCGAGCGTTCCGCGGCCCGCCGCGCGGCGGCGAGTACGTCGTCCGCGGCGATGGTTGATTGGGTCGGTTCGCTGGCCGAGGCTGCGCGGGGGTCAACGGCCCCGGTGCTTCCGTCGGTCGTCGCTGTCATGGCTTCCCCTTCGTGCAGTTGGTCCTCTGCTGTGCTGGGGTCTCCGTCGGGGGGGGGGGCCCCCCGGGGGGCCCCCCCCCCCCCCGGGGGGTAGACCAATATATTTATAAAAATTATTTTTACTACAAAGAAGCCCCCCCCCCGGGCGGACCACGCACAGAGGTCGCAGATTA
>NZ_JBITCU010000090.1:0-4170 GCF_044453545.1 Streptomyces sp. NPDC051664
CATCTCGAAGCGTGGAGAACGGCCGCCCCTGCTGTCCCGGGAAGAACCGCAGATCAGCAGGTCGAGTGACCTGCGAGGATAAACGTCAAGCTAAGAAGCTGTTGTCTTTCCGGACTTGAGGACTGCGTTTCGCTGGTCGGGCGTAGGTTCGGAGATCCCGTGGGAGTAGTCGCCTGTCGTGCAGTCGCTCCTGGGGAGGTCGTGGATGCCGTCGGTGGTTGGGCTGTTGGAACAGCGTGAGCTGGGTGCTCGCCGTCGTGTGGACGAGCTGCGGGAGGAGGCCGACCGCATCCAGGCCGAGCTGGCCGCGGCCGAGCAGGAATGGCAGGAGTGGACGATCGCTCGCAGGCGGGTCGATACGGTGCTCGCTCCGGACAGCGGCGACACCGCCGACACGAAGATCACCCCGGATGCGCGGGATGCGGACGTGCCGTCGGCGCCCCGGGATGCGGTGAAGCCGAAATCGCAGGTGGCGGTGTGGCGTGAGGAGCTGCCCTGGTCGGTGCTGTCGGTGGACTACCAGCGCATCCTGCAGGCGCTCGCGGACCGTGTCCGGCTTCATCAAGGGCCGCTGACCTGCCAGGAGATGGCCGCCGTGTTCGGCATGGACGTGGTGCCGGCGCGGGTGGAGGCACTGCGGTCGAAGGCGAAGCGCCTGGTCGCGCGCGGGTGGCTGGCCGAGCCCGCGCCGGGCCGGTTCACGCTCGCGCAGGGTGTGGCCGGGCCAGGCGGCGGGTCATGAGGAGGATCATCGACCAGTAGATCATCGCTTCGGCGCTGGTGGTGCGGCGTTCGTAGTCGCGTGCCAGGCGGCGGGTGCGCATCAGGTGGGCGAAGAGGCGCTCGACGATCCACCGCTTGGGCAGCACCACGAAGCCGCGCATGTCGTCGCTGCGCTTGACGATCGCGAGGACCAGGGCGAGCGCGGTGAGGCAGTGCTCGACGAGGTTGCCGGTGTAGCCGCCGTCGGCCCAGACCAGCTCCAGCCGGTGGTGCGCGTCGGCGACTTGTCGCAGCAGGACCTGGGCGGCGGCGCGGTCGCCGGTGTCCGCGGCGGTGACCATCACCCCCAGCAGCAGACCGAGGGTGTCGACCACGACGTGCCGCTTGCGCCCGTTGATCAGCTTGCCGCCGTCGAACCCGCGGCTGTCCGATCCGACGACGGCGTCCGCTTTGACGGACTGCGAGTCGATCACGCCGGCCGTCGGCTCCGTGTCCCGCCCCTCCCTCTCGCGGATCCTCGAGCACAGCCGGTCGTGGAACTCCTTGACCAGGGCGTGGTCGCGCCAGCGGCGGAAGAATGCGTATACCCGGTCCCATGACGGGAAGTCGGCGGGCATGGCCCGCCATTTGATGCCGTTGTCGACGAGGTAGCGGATGGCATCGAGTATCGCCCGGTGGCAGTACGCCTCCGGCTGCCCTCCCCGGCCGCGCAGCCAGCCCGGCACCGGCAGCAGCGGCCGGACCACGGCCCATTCCGCGTCCGTCATGTCCGAGGGATACCGCCGAACACGTTCCGGGTGAGCGGCCGCGTTTCCGAACCGGTGAGCGACACAATCACACGTCGGTGCAGCCGAGTTGAACTCCACCGGCGCGAGCACGTACAACTGCGGCAACAGGGTCTCCTGGATCTCGGTTGGCTTCGCAACCCCGAGCTACCAAGAGGCCCTGCCTTCATGCCCGCGACCAGCTGTGATCACCCGATCGAGACTCCCGTTCGATGCGCACCCCTCAAGATCGGAACGACAACAGCTACTAAGGACCACCCGCCTCTCACGCCCTGAAAAGGCTGCCGGTCACGCAACGTCTGGTGAGGAGCAATACCGCCGGGCGTCCTGACCTGGCCAAGCGGCATCACTGCGCAGGGCGCTGCGGCTTCTGCGACTGACCATGGGATCGCAAGGTGCGGTAGCTCCTCAGCCCTGGCGGGCTTGCGGTGCCCCGCAGGGGTACCTGAGACCGTCCTTGCGACAGCAGGTCACTGGGGGCGTGAGAGACCAAGCTCCTTGGCTGGGCACATCCGTGGTGCAGGTGGCCACTGATCGTCGTCGTGATGGCGAGGCTTCGTGGCAGCTGACGTTCGCGGGCACAGGTCTCAGGCGGGGTTGGACTTGGGGTGCGGCAGGTACAGAACGTTCCGCCAGCTCCACCTGGGCACGATTTGAGGCTCGGGCCGGTGGCTCTTGTATAAGAGGCGCGGCCGCGTAAACCCTGTCTGACCTGCACGTTTGCTGGATGCGTGTTGTCCTGTAGAGCACATTTCGCATGCCGAGATGTCAACCTGGCCGTCACATTCGTGCCGAAAAAACAAGTACAGCTTGATCAGGCGAGCTAAGAGAAACGGGCCACGTTACGCCTGGTCAGCGACTTGGGGGCGAGGGGGAACCCATGCCGTTCCCCGCGGTGTCGGTGCGGCGAATGTGCGCTCCATGCGACACATGAAATCAAGTATCACTTGATTTCATGGTCCAGCGCGACATGAAAATCAAGCCTGAGTTGACTTTCTGTGCAGCAGGATCACAAAGGTCGTGGGCCTGCCGTCGGATGGCGCGCCGGTGCGTCAAAAGACAAGCTCCTGTTGATTTTTCCGATAGTGTCTGCCACGCCTGAGTACTAAGGAGGTCATGTGCCATCTGAACAGCCGGCCCGGCGTCGTCCGGGCGGGCCACGAGCCGTTCCATCCCACACGCCTGACGGCGCTGCATACGACGACATCCTCAGCGTCCTGGGGAGGCAGCTAGGCGAAGCGGCCCAGACCGCCGACCCCCGCAGCCACCGCAAGCTGAAGGGCGTGAGGTTCGAGTTCGAGAACGAGGCGCGCGCCGTCCACAACATGGCGGGCAACGCCGGCTACAGCCTGGCGAGCAACTGGTTCACCCAGCTCCTCGCGCAGCTGGCCGTCGCCAACTCCATCACCAAGTCGCAGCTGTGCGTCTTCCTCTTCGTTGCCGGGGGGCAGGTTCCGGGAACCGGCATCGCCCAGTACACCCAGCAGGAGATCACCGATGGGCTGAACAAACTTGCCGCCAAGAAGAAGGACGGCAAGCAGATCACCCGGTCCACCGTGAACCGAGCCATCAAAGCGCTGTGCGAATACAAATGGGTCGAGCAGGCAGGAAACGGCAAGATCCGCCTGAACGTGACGCTCTGGTTCCAGGGCAACAGCACGGCCCAGAACGAAGTGCTCGCGGAGATCGCCTCGGAGCACGATCACGACCCGACCGCCTTCCCCCACGACATCGGCCCCGAGCAGCCGCACCAGGAGGAGTTCGACTTTGGGCAGGCCACCTACACCAGGGAGAAGAGAACCGGGTGATACTGCGTACGTACCCTGGCAGCCGACAATGAGGAGGGTGGCCTGATGGCTGAGGTCCTGTCTCCGATCGTCTCCGATCGCATCTGGGCTGTGCCCGTCTCTGGGGCAGCTGTGAAGTTCCTCAGTTACCTGGTGTTCCGCTCCGAGTTCGGAGGACACCTGCCCGTACGGCAGAAGGACATGGCGAAGGAATACAAGATCACACCACAGGCCGTCAGCCTCCTGATGGCACCACTGTGCGATCTGAACATCGTCCTACGCCCCTCCAGCGACGGTCGGAAAGGCAACAGCTACCGACTCCATCCCCTCGCGGCCAAGTACGAGAGCCACGACGACATGGAAGCGGCGTTCCGGCACACCCTGCAGGCCATCAAGGCGGGCGAGCTCCCGAACCTCAGGCTGCCCTCGTACGTCACAGCTCCACCCAGTGAGGGCCGCCCGAACCTCCAGGTCGCATGAGGCAAAAACAAGGGCCCCGCCAGATCTGGCGGGGCCCTTGTGCCTGAGTAAGAGGTACGCCCCGCACTATACCCGCGAAGACCGGTAGCAACCTGTTGTAGGTGGCAGATGGGAAACGTCCTGCTCCAGCGGGGTCGGGAACCCTCGGGAGGCAGGGCGAAGGGGGACGACCCAAACAGAGTGCACCGGGGGGGGGTGCCCCTATGGGTTTGGTCAAGGTGATGGGGCGGGTTGGGGTTCGTAGAAGGTTCCGTCGCGGAGCATCGCGAAGAGGAAGTCTGCTCGTCGGCGGGCGGGGCGGAGGAGTGCTTGGGTGTGGTGCTTGCCCTGGCTGATGTGAGGTCGGTTCGGGGCGCCCTGCCAGCATTGCTGCTGGTGGGTTTCCCCGAACCGCC
>NZ_JBITCU010000091.1:0-3451 GCF_044453545.1 Streptomyces sp. NPDC051664
CTGGTGGCGTGCGGTGCGATCCAGAATTTCTCCGGTATCCACGGGGTCGGCCAGTTCATGGGCGGCTCGCAGCAGTGGAACGGTGGTGCGGTCGCTTCGCAGGAGGCGATCAAGGAGCTGGGTACCAATGGTGGTGGTTATTTCAACGCGAACTCGGCCCACCCGTTCGAGAACCCCAACGGGCTCTCGAATCTTCTTGAGATCTTCCTGATCCTGGTCATTCCGTTCGCGCTGACCCGCACTTTCGGCCGGATGGTCGGTTCCCTCAGGCAGGGTTACGCGATCCTCGCGACCATGGCCACTATCTGGCTGGGTTTCACCGCGTTGATGATGTGGACCGAGTTCCACCATGGTGGGCCGGCGTTCGACATCGCGGGTGGGGCGATGGAGGGCAAGGAGACCCGGTTCGGGGTGGGTGGTTCGTCGATCTTCGCGGTGGCGACCACGCTGACCTCGACGGGTGCGGTGAACTCGTTCCATTCCTCGTTCACCGGTTTCGGTGGTGGTATCACGATGCTGGGTATGCAGCTGGGTGAGATCGCTCCGGGTGGTACGGGGTCGGGTCTGTACGGCATGTTGATCATGGCGATCATCGCGGTGTTCATCGCGGGTCTGATGGTCGGCCGTACGCCGGAGTATCTCGGGAAGAAGATCGGGACGCGTGAGATCAAGTTCGCGGCCTGTTACATCCTGATCACCCCGGCGCTGGCGCTGTGCTTCACCGCTGCGGCGATGGCTCTGCCGACTCCGGTGAACTCGATGACGAACTCCGGTGCGCACGGGTTCTCCGAGATTCTGTATGCCTACACCTCGGGTGCGAACAACAACGGTTCGGCGTTCGCGGGTCTGAACGCGGACACGCAGTGGTTCAACACCACGATCGGGCTCGCGATGCTGCTGGGCCGGTTCCTGCCGATCGTGTTCGTGCTGGCGCTGGCGGGTTCGCTGGCTGAGCAGAGGCCGGTCCCGGCGACCGTTGGCACCCTGCGGACGGAGAAGCCGCTGTTCACGGGTCTGCTGGTCGGCACGATCCTGATCGTCACCGGTCTGACCTACTTCCCGGCGCTCGCGCTGGGACCGCTGGCCGAGGGGCTGGCGTCATGACCACTCGCACAGAGAAGCAAGAGGACTCGATGTCCACCATCACTGCGACCCGGGCGCCGCACCAGGACGCGCCGACCGGCCACAAGGACGAGGGACGCGTCGGCGCGGGTCTGTTCGATCCGAAGCAGCTGCTCAAGTCCTTCCCGGACGCCGTCAAGAAACTCGACCCGCGGGTGATGGTCAAGTCGCCGGTGATGTTCGTGGTGCTGGCCGGTTCGGTGCTCACCACCGTTCTGGCTGCCCTGGACCCGACGGACTGGTTCGGGTGGGCGATCGCCGGGTGGCTCTGGCTCACCACGATCTTCGCCAACTTGGCGGAGGCGGTCGCCGAGGGCCGCGGCAAGGCCCAGGCCGACACGCTGCGCAAGGCGAAGACCGACACCGTCGCGCGCCGGCTGTCCAGGGACGGCAGGACCGAGGAGCAGGTGCCCGGCACCGGTCTGCGTATCGGTGACCTGGTGGTCTGCGAGGCCGGTGACATCGTCCCCGGCGACGGTGACGTCGTCGAGGGTGTCGCCAGCGTCGACGAGTCGGCCATCACGGGGGAGTCGGCGCCGGTGATCCGGGAGTCGGGCGGCGACCGCAGTGCGGTCACCGGTGGCACGAAGGTGCTCTCCGACCGCATCGTCATCAAGATCACCACGAAGCCCGGTGAGACGTTCATCGACCGGATGATCAGTCTGGTGGAGGGTGCCTCCCGGCAGAAGACGCCCAACGAGATCGCGCTGAACATCCTCCTCGCGTCCTTGACGATCGTCTTCCTGCTCGCGGTCGTCACTCTGCAGCCGTTCGCGATCTACGCGGGACAGCGGCAGTCGATGATCGTGCTGACCGCGCTGCTGGTGTGTCTGATCCCGACCACGATCGGTGCGCTGCTCTCCGCGATCGGGATCGCGGGCATGGACCGCCTCGTCCAGCGCAATGTGCTCGCGATGTCGGGGCGCGCGGTCGAGGCTGCCGGTGATGTGTCGACGCTGCTGCTCGACAAGACCGGCACGATCACCCTCGGCAACCGGCAGGCCGCCGAGTTCGTGCCCGTCAAGGGCACCACGCAGGCCGAGCTGGCGGATGCCGCCCAGCTCTCCTCGCTCGCCGACGAGACGCCCGAGGGCCGCTCCGTCGTCGTACTGGCCAAGGACGGGTACGGGCTTCGCGAGCGTCACCAGGGCGAGCTTGTCGGGGCCGAGTGGGTCGGCTTCACCGCACAGACCCGTATGAGCGGGGTGGACGTCGAGGGACGCAGGATCCGCAAGGGTGCGACCGGCTCGGTGCTCGCCTGGGTCGAGGAGCGGGGCGGCACCGTCTCGCCGGACGCCCGCACGCTCACCGACCGGATCTCCCAGGCCGGTGGCACGCCGCTGCTCGTCGCCGTCGACGACGAGCGGGGCGCCCGGGTCCTCGGCGTCATCCATCTCAAGGATGTCGTCAAGGAAGGCATGCGGGAGCGGTTCGACGAGCTGCGCCGGATGGGTATCCGTACCGTGATGATCACGGGCGACAACCCGCTGACCGCGAAGGCCATCGCCGAGGAGGCGGGGGTCGACGACTTCCTCGCCGAGGCCACGCCCGAGGACAAGATGGCCCTCATCAAGCGTGAGCAGGCGGGCGGCAAGCTCGTCGCGATGACCGGTGACGGTACGAACGACGCGCCCGCGCTCGCTCAGGCCGATGTCGGCGTGGCGATGAACACCGGTACCTCGGCCGCCAAGGAGGCCGGGAACATGGTGGACCTGGACTCCAACCCGACCAAGCTCATCGAGATCGTCGAGATCGGCAAGCAGTTGCTGATCACCCGCGGTGCGCTGACGACCTTCTCGATCGCCAACGACGTCGCGAAGTATTTCGCGATCATCCCGGCGATGTTCGCGGTCGTCTACCCGGGCCTGGACAAGCTGAACATCATGCAGCTGTCCTCGCCGCAGTCCGCGATCCTGTCCGCGGTCATCTTCAACGCGCTGATCATCATTGCGCTGGTGCCGCTCGCTCTGAAGGGCGTGCGTTACCGGCCGAGCAGTGCCGACTCGATGCTCCGCCGCAACCTCGGGATCTACGGACTCGGCGGCCTGATCGCCCCGTTCATCGGCATCAAGATCATCGACCTGATCCTCTCCCTCATTCCCGGAATCGGCTGATCGCGATGAACAACTCTTTCAACAGCACCGCAAGGCTGGTCGGGGCGGCGCTCCGGGCCCTGCTCGTCCTGACCGTGGTGACAGGCGTCCTCTATCC
This sequence comes from Streptomyces sp. NPDC051664, assembly GCF_044453545.1. Taxonomy (NCBI): domain Bacteria; kingdom Bacillati; phylum Actinomycetota; class Actinomycetes; order Kitasatosporales; family Streptomycetaceae; genus Streptomyces; species Streptomyces sp. NPDC051664. Next base: position 3,334 of record NZ_JBITCU010000091.1, read on the forward strand.
GCTCGCTGTCACCGGGGTGGGCCAGGCCCTGTTCAACGACAAGGCCAACGGGTCCGAGATCAAGTCGGGGGGCAAGGTCGTCGGCTCCGAACTCATCGGCCAGACGTACAACCTGCCG
>NZ_JBITCU010000092.1:0-3442 GCF_044453545.1 Streptomyces sp. NPDC051664
CGGTCCGAAAGACGCTCACCAGATGACTTCAGCTGACCCACTCTCGGCATACCACCAACAACGACCAGATTGCACCTAAGTTACTGGTATTGAGGTTAGGAGAGGTGTACCGAGACTGCAGCGGCCCCCGGCCTTTCCACGACTACATCAATGGCTATGGTCCGTGAGTGCTCTTCTCCTTCTTGGCGTGTCGTATTGGGTGTAGTTCTCTTTGGAGGAGATCCCTTTATCTGGAGCGTGACACCTCGCAGCGCCTCGTGGCCCGTGGGGTTCAGGGACTGCAGACCCGTCTGCAGGGAGGCGTGGAACGAGTTAGTTACTGCGCCAACCCGATCACGGTGAACCGAGTTCGCAGAATCTGATGTCTCGTGGGGCGCGACTTGAGCTATCGTAACGGTTATGCGCGAGCCGTTCGGGAGCGCCGCGGTGGTCATGTATGCCAGAAGTGCATTCGCCTGGTGGGTAACGATACCAGCAGCTTGAGGGGAAAGAATTTTCCCTCCAGGAGGGAATAGTACGACGCATCGACTAGTCACCCGCAGGATATTAATTACTATGTTCCGAGAATATTCCTCGCCTGCACTGCCTGAGGCAATCGGCGTGCCCTCATGATTGTTCACGAGCCCTGGAATAACATCCAAGTCGATAGCTGCCACCGCTTTCGCGGACTCAGCTCCGAACGTTGCAAGCTTTTCTGCCATTCGATTCAGGAACACCTCGGCAACGAGGCCAGTTCGACGTTTACCGATTTCCCTTCCAGATTCTGGTATTTCACCAGCAGATGAGGGAGTGATCCCCACGGTAATACGCGAGCCAGGGGGAAGTCGGACGGCCTTCATAAACTGCAGGAAAGCGTCAGCCTGGCCCGTGGCGATTTCGATGGCTTGAGGAGAGAGTAAGGCCTGTCCGGGTTCGAACACGACGGCGTCCCCCGCCGTTGCAGGGCGCGCACTGACGGGTTGCGTGGGCGAGGCGCTTGGTCCAGCGCTACGGATGGGCGGCCCTGCTGCCCTCAGCATGGTCGCGGGGGTGCTCTCGGGCGCAAATTGCACGTCGGGGCCGGGGTTTTCGTTTGGCCGTAGAATCCTGGCGGGCTCGACGATTCCACCCAGGACCCAGCTCGGCATACCCGGGATGAGGCTGCTGCCTTTCGCTCCGACCACTGCCTGTTGGTCGAAGGCGAATAGGCCGCGAGCACCTGGGGGGAGCGTGACCGAGCGAGGCTTGTTGTTCATGTCGACCTTATGTAAGGTGACAGTCCGCACACGACTGGCCAGCTGCGGGGTCGTCGAGATAAAGCGCAATACTGCTTCCCACCCGGCACCTGGGTCAGGCAAGCGCTCCACGAGGGGTGCGACCTGCGTCAGATTCAGATCACCGCTCCTGTTGAACAAATCGCGGACCAACGTGGCGGTCACCCTCACCAACCTCTGGTCCACTTCGGTGACACTGAGCACCGCGGGCTGACTCTTCGCCAGATGCAATTCATCCTGTCGGTTCGTCTGGGGGGCGCTGGGCGCCGGCGGATCCAGCGCCTTGATCACGTCATGGAAATCAAACCAGGAATTTCCCTGTCGCCAATAATGATTCAAAACGGGGAATGGTGATATGCCGGACTCTTCCTCGACATCCTGCACAACGAAGGGGCCGGTACGGTAAACGACGGAGTTACGCCGGAAGACATGTCTCCTATTACTGACCACTCCATCCCGTTCCTCTCTCTTTTCTATCCTTTGGAATATTTGCGCCTGGTCCAACGTGTAGTTTCTTCTGACGATTCGAAGATATGCATCCACGAATCGGTTACGGGCGGGCGCGATGATCAAACTATTCGCGATGCCTGCAGTTACATTCAAGAGGGGGCGTTCTCCTGCTGCCGCCAAACTGCCTCTTATCTCCGTGATCAAATGGGGAGTGACGGCGTCATCGGCATCGATGTAGAGACCACCGAAGCGGTAGAGAATTTCTAGGCGCAGAATGTCGCTGGCGGCCGCGTAGCCTGTGCCTATCTGTTTGGCAAGTTCAGTGGCGAACTCTTCGCGCAGCAACATGGCATTGTCTGCTGGAAAGATCTCGTCGGAATGGACCAGTTCCACGCCAGTGTTCCTGGCCCAGCGGAGCATGTCTGCGACGGCGGCATCAAGGTTGGAGAGGCTGACCGGGACAGCCGCTTGCCGGCTGCGGACACGTTCGAACTGCTCACGGTGTACGTCGGTCAGCAGCACGGTGGTGACCGAGCCTCCCAGTGCTCGGGTGGACCGCTCGAGTCCCGTTCGGAATGCCCCCATGGTGCCGGTGTCCTGCAACGGTCCGCCGAGCCAGATCGCAAATCTCACCCGCGGAATAGGCATGGAAGCACCAGTGCCTGCGATCACGTTGCCGCCCCTGAACTCCTCGGCTCTTAACGGCCCACCGCTCGGGGCCGGGCGCGTCATGCTGATCGCGCGGAAAAACGGCGCAACTCCCTCCGGGAGAAGTCTGCGGTAGTCAAACCCTTTCAGGAAAGCTGGAGGCATGGGGTGCTGGCGCAGGCCGAAGAGGTCCGGACCCAGCGGGCCAGAGTCCTCCGCGAAAGTGGTCCGGTCCGCCGACGCATGCAGCATCTGAAACAACTCGTGGGCACTCCGCATCCGCAGTCCGGAGGCACCAACGCGGATGTTTTCCGCCAGCCCGCTGTGTCCCGCTGGCCGGGTCCCATTGCTGCTACTGGCGGTAGACGGGGTCGCGGAGGCGGGTGGTGATCCGCCGACCAGGGCTGGCGACCGCCTCTCGATGTCGCCCCGGCGCGGGTGGTCGAGGAAGACGTCGGTGGTGAGGCCAAGGGCGTGAAGGGGATGGAAGTTGCCGGCCCGCAGAGCAGTGAGTGCGTTGGCCAGAGTTTCACCAAACGACAGGTCGGTGGGTGAGCGGGAAGCAGTGGTGGTGGTGTGGTGGTGGAGGGCGGCAGCGACGGCGACTACAGTCCGGCGCTGTTCGTGTAGTCGCTGCCGGTCTGCGCTACTTTCGGCAATGATCAGCGGCATGTCCAGCAGGCGGCGCGTGATGCCGCTTGCCCTGGCGATCAACGCAGCCGCTGCGACCTTCCTCATGCCCAGCGCGTGAGCCAGGCGTTCCATTAGCTGGTCCCCGTCATCCGTCCCATGTCTGTCCGCGTCCGCGTGCCGACTGTCCTCGGGCTCCTGCAGCGTGTGCAACGCAGCTGTCACCAGGTTTCGAGCCTGCACCTGATAGGGGATCTGACGAGCGGCCTGACTCTGGACTGCCCTCCCGGGCCGGACCGGTTCTTCCCGCTGCTGGTGGTTGGTTTCGGTTTGGGTGGGGGTGGTGGTTTCGGGCTGGTTTGGTTCGGTGCTGGTCTCTGGCTGGCCGGGCTGCGGGGTGTCTGTGCTGGCAGGGCTCGTGGTGTGTTCAGTGGTGGCCGTCCGGACGGCACCGCGTCCGG
>NZ_JBITCU010000093.1:0-3337 GCF_044453545.1 Streptomyces sp. NPDC051664
GGTTCGCCCTTGCGGCCCCGGTGGACGCGGAAGCTGTAGATCAGCCGCGACCGCTCTCCGGGACGGAAGCAGGTCATTCCCGCCATCGAGACCCGTCCGGAGCCCCGGCCCCGGACGCGGACGACGGGTGTCCGGCCGATGCGGCCCCAGGACCTTGCACGTCCCCCGGTCCGGCGGATGCACGCGAACGCCCCCCGGACAGGGCCGACAAATCCCGTTGAGGACCCAGAGTCAGTCAGGCCGTGGGTCAGACCCCGCCGGGGAACGCTCACGTACATCCTCACTGTCAGGCCGCCGCCCTGCGCGTATCTCACAAACCACAACTACCGACCCGACTCAGGCGCCGGCAGGCGAACGGCCCGACATCACCCGATCAAGTTCAGTAGCTAGCGCGCAACCGCTGAGAACCGCCCCGATTCCGGCGACGTCGTCGTCCAGACCAGGCTCGCACAACCCCCCAGAGATCGGTCCCGTTCGCCAATTGCTGGCCACGATACGGCGATCAGGACCGATTCACATGATCGCGTTACGAGCTCGGAGGATATGGTCTGCTCGCTCTACGTAGGATTTCGTGTCGCTGCTGGCAATGATGATGGATGTCGCTTAGCGTGGATTGTGCGCTTGGGTGCCAACAGGACGCGACCATAAGCGTTGCTATCCAGAGATCGATGCTCGCTGCAGCGCGACACAGTAGCGAAACCAGCCTCGCCGGACCGATGTGGGAGTAAACATGCCGCTTGAAGGCGAATACCAGCCGAGCCCGACCGAATATGTCCGTCTGCAGGTCGAACTCTACGAGCTGACCGATGGTGCCATCGGAAACACATTCAAGAACATGCCGGTCATCATCCTCACCACCAAGGCTGCCAAGTCTGGAAAACTGCGGAAAAATCCCCTAATGCGCGTGGAACACGAGGGGACTTACGCGATCGTTGCGTCCAACGGCGGAGGCGCGAAAGACCCGGTTTGGCACCGAAACATCATCGCCAATCCCATCGTCGAGCTCCAGGACGGTCCGGTGAAGCACGACATGCGCGCTCGTGAGATCTCCGGCGACGAGAAGGGTGTGTGGTGGGAACGTGCGGACGCCGCTTACCCGGAGTTCGCTGAATACCGCGAAGTGGCCGGGAGGGAGATCCCGGTCTACGTGCTTGAGCCCGTAGAGTTGGTGGAGCGGAAGTTCTGAAGGCGGTCCCTCAGCGCCTCGCTCGCGAAGGGGCGTCCTGGAACAGTGGGTTGACCTCGTTGACCAATCCCGCTCTCGTTGGTCCTGGCGAATGTGCACTGTGTCAGTCGGGTATCCCCGTGACCCTCAACGACAGTCGACCAGCCGTTCAGTGGCTCTGAACTCCGCCAAACCCCTTGCTTTGATCGGTTGAACGTGGTTGCTCCCAAGTTCGACCGCTCGCTCATTCGGCGAGGTTGAGTTGTGTAGGGCGGGCGATGTCGGCAACGGTGTAGTGGGCGCCACCGCACTTTAGCCTCGCGCTTTCACGAGATGGACTGTCCGAGAGTTGATCAGAAACACGGAAAGTGCCCTTGACCTGCAACGATAGGACTTGCTGAGGGTCCTGTTGGCTGCAAGGAAAAGAGCACTTTCCAGGTGAGAGAGCCTATCTCGTCGTACCCACGTGTCCGTGTCCAGGGAGACGGTCGGCAGGTGGTCTCGCATGCCGGTGCGGTCCTGCTGCTGGAGACGGTCCGCAAGACGGGCCTTGACCAGGCGATATCCGCAGCTCTGGCTCCGTGGCGGAAGCCGCGGGCCGTCCACGATCCCGGCAAGATCCTCCTGGACGTCGCCATGGCGGTCGCACTGGGCGGGGACTGCCTCGCGGATGTCGCCATGCTGAGGTGTGAGCCGGCGGTCTTCGGCCCGGTCGCCTCCGACCCGACCGTCTCCCGCCTGATCGACACCCTCGCCGCCTCCGGCGAGAAAGCCCTGCACGCCGTCCGGTCCGCACGCTCCGAAGTCCGTCATCGTGCCTGGTCGTTGGCCGGCGAGAACGCCCCGGACGCCGACGGTCAGGTCACCGTCGACCTCGACGGCGTCCTCGTGATCGCCCACTCCGATAAGCAGGACGCGGCCGCGACCTGGAAGAAGACCTACGGCCATCACCCGCTGACGGCCTTCGTCGACCACGGACCGGGCGGAACCGGTGAGCCCGTCGCCGCTCTCCTCCGACCGGGAAACGCGGGCTCCAACACGGCAGCCGACCACATCACCACCGCCCAGCTCGCCCTGGCCCAACTGCCCAAGCCCTACCGGCGGGGGCGGCAGACCCTGATCCGCACCGACTCCGCAGGCGGCACCCACGACTTCGTGGCCTGGCTCGCCCGGCGAGGACGGTGGCTGTCCTACTCGGTCGGCATGACGGTCACCGAAGCGATCCACGAACACGTGCTGAATGTCCCCGCCCCTGCCTGGACCCCGGCCGTCGAGACCGACGGGGAGATCCGGGACGGGGCCTGGGTCGCCGAACTCGCTGGTGACGTCCTGGACGGCTGGCCCAAGGGCATGCGACTGATCGTCCGAAAGGAACGGCCCCATCCCGGAGCCCAGTTGAGGATCACGGACGCGGACGGCATGCGGATCACGTGCTTCGCGACCAACACCCCTGACCGGCCGATCGCCGAGCTCGAGCTCCGTCACCGGCTCCGGGCACGGGCCGAGGACCGGATCCGGGCCGCCCGGGCCACCGGCCTGCGCAACCTGCCCCTGCACGACACCGCCCAGAACAGGGTCTGGATGGAGATCGTCCAGATCGCGCTCGACCTGCTGGCCTGGATGCCCATGCTCGCCCTGACCGGCCGGGCGAGGCTCTGGGAACCGCGTCGCTTGCGGTTCCGCCTGTTCTCCACAGCCGGCCAGCTCGTCACCACCGGTCGGCGCAGGATTCTCCGCCTCGCCCGGCACTGGCCCTGGACCGGCGAGATCACCGCCGCCCTTGAACGGCTCGCGCTCCTGCCCGACCCCGGCTGACCAGCAACCCACCGTCCCTGCGACAGCATCACCCGCCCTGGGCAGTGGAACCCGGCGCCCACCCGACGCGACAGACGGGCCACCGGCCTGCCCGGCATCAGCTCCGGAAAGGAAAAGGGTCCACCGACTCCGTCGGCGGACCCTCACGAAAGATCGAGGTTAGCCTCAATGCCAGTGACTTAACGACTGCTGGACGCTCGAATCAACGACGTTTTCGCACGTCAGAGCCTTGAACGGCTCGCTAAGTTACCGGTATTGAGGTTAGCCTCGGGCTTTCACGACGTGGGTTGTCCGATGCTTGATCAAATAAGCGGAGAGTGCTCCTGACCTGCAACGATGGGACTTGTCTAGGGTCCT
>NZ_JBITCU010000094.1:0-2905 GCF_044453545.1 Streptomyces sp. NPDC051664
GCGGCGATGGTGTGGTCGCGGGTAGGCACCAGGGTGCCGTCCACGATGAGCACGGTGTCCTTGCGGAACCGCTTGCGTGGCTGGAGCGCGAGCGACGGGCCGAGGTGGTCGATGACGCGGTCGGCCGCGGACTTCGAGATACCAAAGAGCGGAGCGAGTTGGCGCATCGTCAAGTTCGTGCGCCAGTAGGCCGCCACGAGCAGCACCCGGTCCTCCAGCGGAAGAGACCACGGGCGACCCTTGCGGACCGGATCTGCACCTTCACGGCGCAGCGCGGTCACCAGCTTGCCGAAGGAACGCGGGCTCAGCCCGGTGAACGGGGCTATCCAGGACGGCTCCGACGCCGTGATCACACCAGACACCGCAAGATCATCTCACCTGTGACCAGCAGTTACGGGACAGCCCTTAGTCCTGGCAGGGGCCGGGTGAGACGTCTGGTCTGTATGCAGCGCCTGGGAGCGCTTCGACAAGAGGAACGCATGCGCGGCCCCTGCCCTTTCGAATTCGGTCGGCGTACGTGCCGTGGTTCGGGCCGTCCCCAGGGCCACCTCCCGAACGTCCGGAGCCGTGGAGCTCTTCACGGGAGCGAGGACCCTCGGCTCAGCTGGGGCCACGGACGGCTGATGGGGTGGTGCGCCAGCGAGCGCTTCTATTAGGCACTGTTTCTCGGATCTCCGGACGTGAGTGGGGTGTTGGGGCCAGGCTGGCTGTATGGGCCGTGGGGATCTGACGAATGCGGAGTGGGATCGGCTGGAGTCCTTCCTACCTCCTGGTGGTGGGCGTGGGGGTCGGTGGAGTGATCACCGGCGGGTGATCAACGGGGTGCTGTACCGGGTGCGGACGGGTGTGCAGTGGCGGGATCTGCCGGAGCGGTTCGGGCCGTGGGAGACGGTCTATAAACGTCATCGCCGCTGGTCAGCGGATGGGACGTGGGAGATGCTGCTGTCGAAAGTCCAGGCCGCCGAGGACGCCGCTGGCCGGATCGACTGGGACGTGTCGGTGGACTCAACAGCGGTGCGGGCTCACCAGCATGCCGCCGGCGCGAGGAAAGCGCCCCCGGCCGCGGTTCCTCAAAAGGGGACCGATCGAGGGACGAATCAGGTCGATCCGGTGCTTCGGAAACTGACCGTCCGGCTGGAGGAGGTGGTCAGATCGGCGAGTGTCTGGGACGTTCCCGCGGCGGCTTCACCACCAAGATCCATCTCGCCGCCGAAGGGCGATGCCGGCCTCTCGCCTTCGTCCTGACACCCGGACACTACGGTGACGGCCCCCAGCTCGAGCGGGTGCTGAAGCAGGTTTCCGTGCCTCGCACCGGAGTTGGACGGCCTCGCACCCGGCCCGACCGTGTCCTGGCGGACAAGGCACCGGCGATCGCCGCCACGCCGCCCTCCGTCGCCTGTTCAATCGCATACTCGGTCAGCTCCACCACTGCCTGACGGCCCGCCAGGAGTTCGACGAAACGATCGGCTTCGCCCCGTTGGTACTGCCCCCGCTCGCATCAGCTGCTTGACCCGATAACTGCATGGGGTGTCTTGTCGGTGTGAAGGCGGACCGGCTTGGATTCGGTCGCGTGGGAGTCGTTTCCCATGTGGAAGTGGGACAGCATCGGCTTCAGGCCCTGGCTGTCGTGGGTGTTGGCCGCGGAGAGACCGACACGTAGGGGCAGGCCGTCCGCGTCGGACAGGACATGCATCTTGGAACCGGGCACACCCCGGTCCACGGGCGACGGACCTGCAAGTGCGCCCCTCTTTCAGCACGGATGTGGGCGGAGTCCAGGACCACGCTGGAGAGGTCGATCAAGTCCTGCTCGTCCAGAAGCTGGAGAATCTTCTGATGCAGCCGGCTCCACACACCGGGCCGCGACCAGATGACGAACCGACGGTGCACGGTCGACTTCGACGCCCCGAAGCACGGCGGCAAGGCCCGCCAGGCACACCCGCTGACCAGAGCATAGATGGTCGCGGCGTGAACACCGCCTCGTCGTCGATGTTCACGACCCCACCACCCTGCGGCCTCACACGGGCCGGTGGCAACAAGGGCTTGGCGATCTCCCACACCCGTCCGGAACTATCCGGCCCCACCCAACACTCGCCACGCATTCCTCAACAACCAACCACCATGTAGGACACGATCTTGTCGTCTGTGGCCCCCGTGATGCGCCGGAATCAGCAAACTCAGGAGATGTAGAACCCCGCGTTGGTGCTGGTCCCGGTCGCGTGGAACGTGTAACCGGCCGAGTTCGGGTTGCTGTGGCTGTAGGTGTAAATGGCCTGGTTATCATGCTTCGGCATGATGATCGACACAATGCTGCCAGCCGCGGGCAGCGCGAACGTCGAACAACTGCCGGGAGCGACAGAGCTGCTCTGTAGCTGCTGCTGCCCATTGGAGCTTATCGTCAGGGCGATCGAGTAGGTGCCCTCGGCGCACAGCTTGACGTGGCCCGAGGTCACAGCCGCGGACTGAGTGCTCGCCGAAGCCGAACCAGCTGACAGGACAACTGCCCCGACAGCTGCCGCGGCGAACGCCGCACCCACAGCAAACGAGCTGAGCCTGTGCCCCGGCCGGACGCGTGTACTGCTATGCATGACTTCTCCGAAGTTCTCTCGATGATCTTCAAACCTACGGAGTAGACGCTACAGACCAGCCCACTGCGCCATCCAGGCCCATCAGGGCACACGGCACTACCCGATCGGGAAAGTGCTGACGTGGAGAGCATGCTGATGCGCCATCAATGTAGGGCAGCCCCTCCGTGAACGCTGTCACCACCTTGCCCGCGGACCCTTTCTAAGAAGTTGTTGTCTTTCCGAAGGGGTAGCTGCGTTTCCGCTGGTCAGGCATGAGATCGGTGCTTCGGCGGGAGGGATGGCATGTCGTGTCGTCTCTTCGGGTGGGGTGCCAGATGCCG
>NZ_JBITCU010000095.1:0-2854 GCF_044453545.1 Streptomyces sp. NPDC051664
CCGGGCCGCCAACCTGCCCCAGCCCACGAAATTCCGCACCTCGCAAGCACAGAGTCCCCGTCAGCGAACCGACGAGGACTCATGAACGATCGAGGTTAGACGAGCTGGGTGACAACGAGTGACGAGGTCTGGGACGTGGCGCCAGCGGGACTGGCCTGCGGTGGCGTGGAGAAAAGTGACTGCCGGATTGTTGCGGCGCCGGTTCGGGGATGCTGCAATTACCCGCGTGCCCGCTGTGAGAACTGCTCCGACTCTGTGCCGGCACTGAGAACGCAGAGCCTGCTTCAGCGCCAGGTCGACCATCTTCAATGTGCCAGTACTTTCGGCCAGTTGAGGGGCGGGCCCCCTCCGTGTGACTGAAGTCTAAGGGCTGTCCCGTAATCCCTGGCAGCGCACGACGACAGCTACGGCACCGCACCGTGTTGTCGGAACGCCCGAGTTCGCAGTATGAGGACGCCCTTCTGCCCTGCGATGCAGCGTATCCGACTGATGGGCGTCATCCGATTTATGCACGAAACGACAGCCGACTTCACTCTTCCGAAGACGCCCGGAACACGCTATTTCCAGACCAAGTACAGGCGGTAGCGGTGAAAGCGAATGTCGCATCGCGGTGAAAGATGCATGCCGCCCATCAGTAAAAAGCCGCTTCGGCCTCATCAGGTTGAAACCGTTGACGCTGTGGTGCGCGGCCTTGATATTCCGCCCGGGAAGCTGATCCCGCGTAATGGTCTGCGAGACACGGTGGTGGCGTGCGGTACAAAAAGACCTTCATCGCCGCGCATTCCGCGCCGTAGCGCAGCATTTCAAGAAGAGCGGTCGCTGTTCCGGCTCGGAGGGCACCACTACTCCGGTGGCACCGTCACGCCCGACATCGGACCCATCGGCCTTTACGCCGGTCTCGACACAGATCAGGGCCGCGCAGCTGTTGCTGCGCGGCCCTGATCACGTGCGCCCAGATCCCAACCACCGGCGCCTGAAGGCTGGCGCCGGCTGTGGGGGGGTGGATCAGTCGGACAACGGGGCCTGCCCGGGGGCAGCCGTACGCTCCGAGCGCGGGTGGGAAGGTCAGGCGGGGTTGATGTTCTCGGCCTGGGGGCCCTTCTGGCCCTGGGTGACGTCGAACGTCACGGCCTGGCCTTCCTGGAGCTCACGGAAGCCCGAGGAGTTGATCGCGGAGTAGTGCGCGAACACGTCCGGGCCGCCGCCGTCCTGGGCGATGAAACCGAAGCCCTTCTCCGCGTTGAACCACTTCACAGTTCCCGTTGCCATGTCTTATGCCTTCCAGTCGATGAACGCCTCCCACTCCATGTGGAAGGCAGAGGTGATCGCCCTGGTTCCTGCGGCACAGCACAGCAAAGCGCCCACGCCGAAGACGTGGGCGAAGGAGAACTTCCGAACCAGGACAGCTGACGCAGACGCTACACGCCCACACACCCTGTCACCAGAGGAAATGACCACGCGCTGCCTCAGGCCGCGGGCGGGTCGGACGCTTCGGCGGCTTGTCGGCCCTGCACAAGCGCAGCGGCCGACGGCCGACGTGTCTCTCAAGGGCCCAGCGCAGCGCCGTCCGCTTCCCGCGTCGTAGCCGGCGCGTGGTCGGACGGGCGGTTTTCCGAGCGGAGAACGCCGCGGGCGCGGAGCTGCTGGAGGCTCTCCAGTCCGCCCGGCCGGTACAGCGGGCTGGCGGCGATGTCGGCCTCTGCCGCCAGGACCCGCCGAGCGCCACCCCTGCGTACCTGGGGAAGGGCGGGCGCCTTGTGCTGCGGGCCATGACCCAACGGTCTACGCCGTGTGCCGCCGTGTGCTCATAGCCGCTGATCGTACGGACCCCTGTGTCACCCAAGGTGAGCGACGTGGATGACGACGACGGTGATGGCGGCGCTGGCGACCTCGTACCTATGCAGGGTGGCCCACCCCAGGCGCCGGACTTTGACGAGCAGCACGACGTGGTTGTGAAGCGGCGGGCTCCGAGTTGTCTAGCTCGCTTGACTTGACTTGTCTATGGCCACTAGACTTACTCTTATGAAGTACAGGGATCTGATCAAAAGGATCAGCGACGCGGCAAAGGCCAAGCATGTCCTCTTCACCCTGCTGCGGCAGAAGGGGAGCCATCAAACGTGGCAGTGCGGCGCCATCCGCGTGGTCATCCCCAAGCACAGTGAAGTCAACGAGATCACTGCGGAAAGCATTTGCAAGTCCCTCGAACCCGAACTCGGAAAGGGGTGGTGGCGATGACCGTCTACCGCGTTACTGCACGACGCTCGGGCGACTGGTGGGCCCTTGAGGTTCCCGACCTTCCAGGGGTCTTCAGCCAGGCAAAGCGCCTTGAGAGCGCCGAAGAGGCGGCACGCGAAGCGATCGCCGTCATGCTCGACTGCGAAACCGACGACATCCACGTGACCATCGAGCCTGTGCTCCCTGACCGTGTCGCGAAGGCGGTTGCCGACGCCGAGGCGGCCAGGAGCATCGCGGACGAGGCCGCAGCGAAGGCGCAGGCTGCCATGCAGGCAGCTGCGACAGAGTTGACTGAGTCGCTCAGCCAGAGGGATGCCGGCCGCGTGCTGGGTGTGTCGTTCCAGCGCATCTCACAGCTGTTGAAGGCTCAGGTCGAGGCAGTGTCGTCTGATGCCACAGTCCGATCGCGTGCCCAGCGGGCCCTGCGTAACGCACACGTGGCAGACCTGCCGAAGGCGAAGGATGCCAGCAGTCGCGAGCGGTCCGTACGCAGGAAGGAAAAGGAAAAGGAAAGGGTCTAGCCTCAATACCAGTAACTTAGGTGCAATCTGGTCGTTGTTGGTGGTATGCCGAGAGTGGGTCAGCTGAAGTCATCTGGTGAGCGTCTTTCGGACCGGGT
>NZ_JBITCU010000096.1:0-2853 GCF_044453545.1 Streptomyces sp. NPDC051664
ACCCGCCGAGTACGAGACCAACTACTACACGGAACTCACAAAACCCCAGGCCACAACCACAATCTGAGATCTCTACCGAACCCGGGGCGGTTCAGCTGATCGAGCACCACGGCCCCTGGCAAGACGCCGACCAGGTCGAACGCACCGTTATGCAGTGGGTCGGCTGGTACAACACCAAGCGACTGCACTCCGCCCTCAACTACCTCCCACCCGAAGAATTGGAGGCCCAGCACCACCGATCACAGGCGACAACGAACGCCATCTGAAAAACACACCAACCGGCCCCAACGAAACACAGAACAGATCACGAACGGGCCCTCATTTTGTTCAGGCCCCGGAAAGGCCGCATCACACAAGAGCCAAGTCCCCACCAACGAACCGACCCGGTCTCATGGACTATCGAGGCTAACACCATCACGGACCTGACTTGTCGGCGGGCATCTCTCCAAAACGTCTCTACTTCGTCCGCGACATCTCCACGATCCGAATGGGGCCGGAGCCTGGAGAACAGATCGAAACTCACGACCCTGGAATTCGGGTTGCTAGGCCACAACTTTTAACCAGCCTTCACGATAGGGTCTACCGGAGTTATCGAATCCAGCTATTGCTCATGGACTCTGATTTTCAGGATGACCCTGCCGGTAAAGTTGGAGTCTTGGCGATCACGCGTCATGGATCTCATGCGATAATCAAGAGTGAGTCTCCCGAGAACGCGATTGGTCTCATCCAGGGAACGGAGCTCGGCTCCAAACAGTGTTAGTGCGATTTTAGTCCTCTTTTGAACGGATTCTGTCTGATGGTCGGTGGGCGAGGTGCTATCGAAGCCAATGGCTGTCACCTCGATCCGGGAACCCCGAGGAAGCCTCTCATTCTTCAGGTGGATTATGAGATCCTGCGCGACGAGACGGATATTCTCTTCGGTTGCACTGGTAATGGAACCATCCTCAGAGTCGAATATCACGTCCGTGTCTGGCCGAAAGGGACGGAGCGTAACAAATTCTCCAGGCCTACCGTCAGGTCCGTCGAATATTCCGAGGCGGCTCAATTTAAATCTCGAATTATGAGGATCTGGGCAGGCAGCTGTGGCGACAGTCTGGTCGGGGGCGTAGACGACGCGGCCAGTAGTGTATGAAACTTGCTGCGCGACGTTGACCATCCGGTCCGGATCGAGGTTCGAGAGCTTCGCCGCAGTTTCGCACGAGAGCAGAATGAGTGGAACATCTGCTGCGAGATTCTTGACGCTCCGACGCCTTCTCAGCACCTTCGCAAAGTCATCGCCACGTGTGGTCATTATCCTTCCGTCATTCAGTTCCAACCCCACAGCGGTCGGGCTGCCGTGGAGCGCGACGAAATGCGGCTTCTTCTTACCGGCCCAGGGTACAGGCCGTGCAGAGTTCGCGATAATTTCCCGATTTTCTCCGTTCCTCACGAAGCGATAAAATTCGGAATTGTCTGCCAAGCCGGAGTAATGGAAATCTCTTATAGCCCATTCGCGAGTCGGGAGGCTTGCGCGGCCGATCTGGTTGCCGTGGGAGTCCTGGAGTGTTTGCCAGCGGATTAAGGTTTCCGGCACAGTGAACGGCACCCCGTGCATATCCAAGCCCGTGACTTCGGCCTCGGTGCTGGGCCCGAGATGGGGGGCGGGGGTGTCCCACAGCCAACGGCCCACTCCGTCGCCTTCCCTGTCGACATCGTCAAGGGACGGAGACAAGAGGTACCACCCATTGTTGCCTGCGAGGCGCAGCGAGATGGAGGAGCTATAGGACCAGACCGTGTGACCGGTGCGGTCGGCTACAACCCGGGGCAAGGCCAATCCAAAATCCCCGGTGTAGTGGCCGGCGAGAACGATGGGGGCGTCCTTCGGTAGCGTGTCGAATTCCGGGTCGCAGGCCAGAAGTTCAGCGAATTCTGCGTGAGAAAGGGCGATTTCGCGATCGTTTGACGACGATTGGGCCGACTCCGCCATGCTGGGAACTCCGACGTGGACTTCGTCCATGGTTGCTTCTCTAAGTAGCACCATGAACGGCTTGGCGTTGTTGACGGCAATCCAAGGAGCTTTTCTTATCAGATCTGTTTCATGGGAAATATTCCATGGCTGATCCGGTTCATATACAGCTGTGGTGGCGATTTTTTTCTTCGCAAATGATGAGTCCATCCAGTTGCGAACGATAGCGCCCTCGCCTTTGAGGCTGGGCCCGGCTTTATATCGGAGCCAAGTGTGGCTTAGGCTCTGGGGCGTGATCGGCATGTTTGGTGGTTGGCTGGCGATCACGACCCGCATTTCTGCCCGGTCATTCATCGTGACTTCAGCAAGTGGGTTCTTTTTACATACGATCCGCACCAAATCATCCGAATTCCGGATGGTGGGGTCCGCAGCTATCAAGTCCGCGATCAGCAAGGATGCGTTTGTTGGGGAAGCCACGATGCGACTGACGCTGTGGGAAGTTGCGGCACCTTGGGTCGTCAGTGAGTGTTGCGTGTGTCGGAGGCGGGGGGGCGTGCCCTCGGAACGGGTAAGAGGGTTGCCGGTGGCGCCGGGGAGCTGAGGGGAGCTCAGAGTGCTGAGGCGGGAGTGAGCCTCGGGTTTGGACTCCGGGATAACGGTGCCTGAGCTCCCTGCCCTGCTCGGTCCCTGAAAGGGAGTAGTGGCTTGCTGATCGTCAGGCGAGTGACGCAGCAGGGTGCGAAAGGCCTCAGTAGAGGCACTGGAATGACTAGGCTCTCCGGAGGCGGGGGGTAAAACGACTCGCTCCAGGCTTTCCGGTCGCGGGGAGTGTTGGTCGTTGTTCTCCAGGGGGCGCCACCGGTCGGTGCCTACCTGGCCGGATCCGGTCAGGTGGTAGCCAGGGAGTT
>NZ_JBITCU010000097.1:0-2832 GCF_044453545.1 Streptomyces sp. NPDC051664
GAGGTCGACCCATCTTCGGTATCGGCGGCAACACCGCTTCCAGCCGCTCCCACTGTGCATCCGTCAGGTCGCCACGAGACATCTGAAGATCATTTCACGACCTTGATCAACATCTCAAACACACCCTAGTACTCCAGCAGGATTTCGCTGTCTGACCTGTGGGTTTGGCTGAGCGGCTGGAGTGTAGCGGGCCGGGACATGGTCAGGGGCGGTCTCACGGAGGCCGCCCCTCGAACGTGCGACAACGCCGCAGGTAATGACAGCGACGAGCGACTGCCTGGCGTCGTCGGCGCCAATTCGACCAGTTCACCGCGTGGTGTCTGCCTCGGCGTCCGCGCAGGTGCGGGGGCCGGGGACGACAAGCTGCCAGGAGTCGCCGAACCTCCGCCACTGTGAGCGCGATGGTCCCTGCTCTCTCACCGGTTTCGCCCCCTTTTTGTCGGCTTGGTGGGCCGTGACCGCCAGGAAGGCGTGGGCGGGCATGGCCAGGGTGATGTGCCGATACCAGCCCACGTAACGGCGGACTTCGTACTGGTCCAGCCCGCACTCGTTCTTCGCCGCCTGGTCGGGTAGGACCGCCGCATTGCTGCGGCGGTCCCCCCTCAGAACCGTGCGGGCCCGTTGTCCGAGCACACGGCTCAAGCAAGCCCTGATGGCTCGCGGGCGTATGCAGGTGCTGGCTTGTGTTTGCGACGTCGTTCGGCCCAGTAGTCGGCAAGGGCTGGGTCGTCGACGGACGACGCGCCCTTGACCATCTGATGCCGGACGATCTTGGTCCAGGAGAACTTGGCGAGGTAGCGGCCGCTGTTGCGGTCGCCGAAGACCCACCGGTCTCGCCTGGCCTTGTTGAACATGCCGAAGTAGCGGGCGGTGACCCAGTGCTTCGGCTTGTTCGGGTGTGTGTGGGTTGCCCATTTGTAGACGAGCTTCCACACGTAGGCGTCCAGGGCATGGAAGATGCGGCTGGACACCGCGCTCCGGTAGTAGGCGGCCCATCCCCGGATGATCGGGTTGAGCTTGTGGATTACCGCTTCGGCGTTGGCCCCTCGCAGGGCCTTGACTTCGGCGGCCAGCCGTTTCCGGATGCGTCGCACAGCTGCCGTGCTGGGTTTGATCAGGAGCACCGTTCCGCCGCGGTAGCGGCGGATGTTGAAGCCCAGGAAATCGCAGCCCTCGTTGAGGTGGACGATACTCGTCTTTTCCTCGTTGAAGACCAGACCTCTGGGTTTCAGCCAGGTGGCCAGTCGCGCCTGGATCTGCTCGGCCTCAACTCTGGAGTGAGCGAAGGCAAGCAGGTCGTCGGCGTATCTGATCAGCACCGGCGAGCCCGGTCTTGTTTCACCGGCGTGTGATCCGCCGGTGAAGTAGCGGACTCCGGCAGCCTCTTCCATTCCATGGAGAGCAATGTTGAGCAGAAGGGGACTGATCACGCCCCCAACGCAATGGGCAACTTCTGCTTCGAGGTGACGCTCGGCTACCGGCGGTTGGAACTCCTTCCTCGCGCGGAGGGTAAGGGGCGTCACAATGGGTAGTAGGTTTGTGACATGGTGCGTGGTGATCGTGTCGATAGCGTCGAGTACGCCCGGCGGGTCAACGCCGCCGCGGATCTGGTCGGGGCGGGTGTGCCCGTGGCCGCAGCCGCCCGCACGTTGGCGAGTAGGTACGGGGTGTCGGTGCGTCAGGCACGCCGGTATCTGGAGCAGGCCATGGCCGCTGGACATCTCGAAGTCCCCGAGTCGAGCGTGGTGTTCACTGTCAAGCTGCCGCAGTCGCTGGCAGGACAGATCCGTGCCCGTGCTCACGAGAGCGACCGGGCGATCTCCGCGGTGGTGGCCCAGGCCCTGGCCGAATTCCTTGAGCGGGGTGCCCCGGAGGGCCGGCCGGGCAGGTGAGCGGCCGCCCGGTGGAGGTGGAGGCGGTCTTCGACCGTCATGCGGAGGCGGACTTGTCCGCGGCCTATGCGGCGTTGGTTCCACAGCGGCGGTCCCGGATACCGGATCGCCTGGAGCAGGCAGGAGTGAGCGATGACCAGCGTGGCGATCTACGCCCGGGTGTCCTCGGCCCGGCAGAAGAAGGACCAGACGATCGGCTCGCAGACCGCGGCCCTGCGCGCGCACGCCGCCACCGCGCATCTTGAGCTGCCCGAGGAGTGGGTGTTCGAGGACGAGGGTCACTCCGGGGCGACCCTGGTGCGGCCCGCGCTGGAGCGGCTGCGCGACCTGGTCGCCCAGGTCGGCGTGGATGTGGTGCTGTGCTATGCGCCCGACCGCCTCGCCCGTAAGTTCGCTTACCAGGCCCTGCTGGTCGAGGAGTTCGCCCGGGCCGGCACCCGGGTGGAGTTCGTCCGCGGCCCACGCGGCGACAGTCCCGAGGACCAGCTGATGGTCCAGTTCCAGGGCATGTTCGCCGAGTACGAGAAGGCCCAGCTGATGGAACGCTACCGGCGCGGGAAGACCTACCGGGCCCGCTCGGGGGCGGTGAACGTGCTGGGCGGAGCCCCGTTCGGCTACCGCTACCTGCGCAAGACCCCCGAGTGCGGGGCCACCTACGAGATCATCGAGTCCGAGGCGGCGCTGGTGGTCGAGCTGTTTCGCCGCTACACCGACGACGGGGCCTCCATCGCAGACCTGACCCGCTGGCTCACCGGCAGCGGCACTCCCACCCGCACCGGCAAGACCCGCTGGGACCGCAGCGTGGTCTGGGGCATGCTCCGCAACCCCGCCTACCAAGGGCAAGCTGAGTGCCTGTTTCTGAACCCCGCAGCAGCAGGTCAGAGGCTACGAGTCCGGAATGGGAGCTTTCCGCAAGCGTTCGGGGAGCGGTCACTGTGAC
>NZ_JBITCU010000098.1:0-2818 GCF_044453545.1 Streptomyces sp. NPDC051664
CGGCAAGGTCATCGACCCCATGACCTACATCGCCAAAGGCGCAGGCGCCGGCCTCTCCAAAATCGGCGACATCACCAAAGGCCTCAAGGGCATCGGCAACGTCGAGATCCCCACGTTGCCCGACGGCTCGTTCCAGTTGCCCGACGGACACGTGCTGGACCCCAACGGCAACCTCATCTCCCCGACCGGCGCGCTCGACACGCCCTCGATCCCGCACGCCACGGTCCCCGGGACGTCGCTGCCCACCTCCTGGCAGATCCAGCCCACGTCGGTGCCCGGAGTCCATGCCGGAAGCGGCATCCCCGATGTGCCGCACACGGGTGGCGGCTTCGACAACGTGCCGGCCGGCGGGGGCAGCCATGTGCCCGCCGCTCCGGCGACCCACGTACCGAACGGATCGTTCGGCCCCGCCCCGGCGGCGTTCGACCCGGCGGGCCACGTACCAGGCAGCCCGGCGTCGCACGTACCGAACGGATCGTTCGGCCCCGCCCCGGCGGCGTTCGACCCGGCGGGCCACGTACCAGGCAGCCCGGCGTCGCACGTACCGAACGGATCGTTCGGCCCCGCCCCGGCGGCGTTCGACCCGGCGGGCCACGTACCGGGGAGTCCCGCGGGTCACATACCGGGCACACCGGCAGGCCACGTCCCGAGCGGCTCGTTCGGCCCTGCCCCCGCGGCGTTCGACCCCGCGAGCCACGTACCCGGCGGACCCGCGGGTCATGTACCCGGCGGACCGGCAGCGCACGTTCCCGGCGAGCACTTCCCGACGACTGCAGGGCACGACGTACCGACCACGGGCCCGCACGGCCCGGGGCACGACGTACCGACCACGCACGGGCACGACGCACCGGGTACGCACGGACACGACGCCTCGCACCCCGGCGGGCACGCCGACGACGTGGCGCACGCCGGTGACACCGGCGGACATGTCGACCCGCACGGCGCCGCCGGAGACGCGCTGCACGGCGCGGACGACGCGGCGACGGCCGGCCACCATGGTGTGGACGGGACGGATGTCGCCGGCGCGGCGGACGACTTCAAGTACAGCCCGCACATGTCGGAAGCCGACTTCGACCATCTCACCACGGCCGAGAAGCACCAGGTCGCCGCCGCCGAGCTGGCGGACGGAACAGCGCCGTTCGCCGATGACTGGGCGGCGATCGACTACGGCCGGGACTACTGGAACGACTACGTAGACGACCTGGACCCGTCCGCGAAGCAGGCGCTCCGGGACTACACGGGGGACACGTTCCCCTCGTACAAGGACATGAACGGCTACCTCCGGGGGGACCCCTACTACGGCCCCCGACCCGAGGTCCTGCACGACATCAGCGAGATGGATCGGGTCATGTCGACCCGACCTGTCCCGGAAGACGTCATGGTCGTGCGCGGCACGGGCATCGGGCACCTCGACCTCGACTCGCCGCTGGAAATGATGGGCGGCACGTACGGCGATGAGGGCTACCTCTCCACGTCGCTCGGAAACCACCCGGTGCCCAGCTTCGCGGGCAAGGAGGCGATCCTCCACCTCCGTGTGCCGAAGGGCACGCCCGCGCTCTGGCTGGAGAAGGTCAGCAAGTACGGCGTGGAAGAGCGTGAGATCCTGCTCGGGCGCGGCTCGGAGTACCGGGTGACCCGAGTCTTCGTGGACGAGGCCGGTAAAGCCCAGGTCTACGGCGAAATCCTGCCGAAGTGACAGAGGAAGAGTTCATGACCAGCGAAAACCGACCCAATCCGCGCTTCGAAGAAGACATGCAGTTCAAGCGCATCGCCGGGCCGCCTCGCTACAACCGTGTCGCACAGGGGCCTGTGCAGTACGTGCGGGTGGCCGCCGACAACGGCGTGGTGATCGGATATGTCTGGGCCAACGACGAGGGCGAAGCGGCCGGCTGGGTGACGCCGCCGGGGCTGGGCGCCGCCGAGATCAATGCCGGCGCCGCATGGCTTCGGAAGCTGCGGGACGCGAAGGCGCGCGAGATCGCTCCCACCGCCCTGCTCACCGAGCTGATCCGGGACACGAGCGACATCCAGGGAAGCCGCGTCGTGCCCGGCTCGCTGGCCGAATCCACGACTCTCGATGAACTCAAGGAACTGGCGAACAAGGGCTGACCACCCCCATCGAGAAGTGACGGAGCACGGCCGAATGACCGAGATACAGCGACCCAACCCGCGCTTGAACGAGGATCTGTTGTTCAACGCGGCGCCCGGTGGGCCGCCGCGCTACAGCCATCTGTCCAACAGGCCCGTTCAGTACCTCACCGTCGCGGACAGAGACGGTGAGGTGATCGGCCATGTCTGGGCGAACGACGAGGACGACGCCGCCGGGTGGGTGGTCCGCAAGGCGGGCGGCGACGAGGCATTCAACGAGGGCGCCAGATGGGCCGGGAAACTCCACGACGCGAAGGCCCGCGGCATTGTGCCTTCCGCCGCCCTGGCAGAGATGATTCAGGAGTCGGACCCCACGAAGAGCAGCCATGTCGTACCCGGGTCCTTGACCGAGGCGCCGAACGCCGACGTGGTCCGGAGACTGGCCAACCCGACCTGAGGCCCTTGGCTCCCGCGGGTCCACGACCCAAGCGATTGCGCCCACCGCCCTGCGCGGCCGGAGACGTGTTCGTTCGATGTCGCCCGGCTCTGTCATGTGTTGGTCACAGCGGGGGGCCACTGGTTGAACCGATGAGCCGCAGCAGGAAGGATGTTGTCGTATCAGATCATTTAGCTTGGCAGGGGGAAGCATATGAAGTTCGATATGGGGGCGCAGGTTCTGTCGAGTCTGACGTCGAAGTCGCGTGGTTCGAGTGATGACTTGGGCACGTTG
>NZ_JBITCU010000099.1:0-2804 GCF_044453545.1 Streptomyces sp. NPDC051664
CCCCCCCCCCCCCCCCCCCGCCCCCCCCCCCCCCCCCCCCCCCCCCCCCCCCCCCCCCCCCCCCCCCCCCCCCCCCCCCCCCCCCCCCCCCCCCCTCTGGTGCGCGTAGCCCGGGAAGCACGAAGTCGCTAGACCGATGTGCCCTCGGCGTCCTCTTCCTTCTTGCCGCGCTTGTGATGGCGCACAGCAAAGACCAGAGATGCAGTCAGCGCTACAAGCCACACGATAATCTCAAGGCCGCCGAATTGTGAGCCCAACAGCAGGAGAATTATGAGAAAGAGGGCGATGATGGCAATCATTGACCCGATGAGCGACTTCACTTGATTTCTCCCTTAGACGCCGCTGCCGCCGATTGCGGTCTTCCCGGTTCCGTAGACCTTGACCTTAGCCCACGGGTGCAGAGTGGCATAGCAGCCGTACTTGAACACGCACAGGTCCACCTCTCGCTTCATCATCGAGGAACCAGAGTTTGCGGGCGTACCCGACTTCATGTCAACGAGTCGCTTGGGCGTGACCTTGACCTGCGCCACAAGGTCGTCGTCCGTGAAGTCGTCGTAACGCTGACCCCACGCACGGACCTTGCCGCCGCCATAGTTGAACTGCGCGTAGGTGTGGTACGCGAAGATAATCCCGCCCGAGTAGCTGCGGTGGGTGTGAGTGATGTGGGTCATCTTCCACTTGCCGCCCGTGATCATCGCGCCGACCCCGCCACCCGCGGGGTCGACGTCGGTCCCGGGCGCGGTGGTGACCACCTCGCCGGGAACGCTGATCTCGGCACCGTCGCCCGGCATGATTTTCGCCAGTTCCTCCACGCTGAGCGGCTCACCGTTGGCCGACGAGACGGCCTGGCCATCGGCCGTGAAAGTCGCCGAGTTGGTGGTGACCTCTTCCGGTCGAGTCACGTCCTCGACGACGGCAGCGAGCGACGGTATGGATCGAATGAGGTCGACGTCCGCCTGCGTCCACGTACCGTCACCGTGACGCTTCAGTGCTGCGCTGATCTGCGCATCTGTCGGCGCGGCAGCCTGTGCCGCCGGCGCCAAGGTGACGGCCAGTGCGGCGGCCGCAACAATTGCACAGGCAGCGGCAGACGCCTTCGAATACTGCATTCCCTTGAACAACAAAACTCCCCGATTGCGTGGTCAACGAAAGTGCGTCCGCGAACTAATAGAGCTGCGGCCTAAGCAGCCAATCGAATTGGCCACTTCTTTTCCCCTCCGCACTTTCGCAAGCCAGACACTACACAGAAGATCCATCCACGGGAAAGGCTTGATCATTTACCTGAGGAAGACTTGATCTTGAGGTGTGGAATTTGAAGCTTGAACCTTGTTTTAATTTGAAGCTTGAACCGTTGATGGCATTTGAGCTTGAACCGTTGATGGCATTTGAGGAAGAATTGAGCTTGGCTCAAAAGAGCCACTCTGTCCCTATTTAACGTCAGCACGCACGGGATCCCCTACAGGGGTGGGCAACCGCCGTATGCATAGGCGTTGCCCCACAAGTGACAGTTTCGCTAGTGCTCCCGCCCGGACAGGGCGATGGTGATTCGGGCGTCATCAGCTGGCATGAAGATGGCGTCTGCCTCGAGCAGGACGCAGTAGTTCGCGCAGTCCAGTAGCGGGAACTGGAGCGGCCCCCCGTTGCGGCCGTAGGCGTCGGACGAGCTCTCGCGCGTCCCGGCGCACTCCACCGATGCACGCTCCACCTGCCCGTCGAGGAACACGGCACCGCCCGCAGGCACGAATCCGATCTCGAAGACCGAGTGAGGGTTGCACCGCTCTGCCTCGGCGACTTCCTCGCAGGTCATGCCTTCGTGTTCCTCGCGACGCTCGAAGAACGTCACGGTGAGCCGACGCAGGTCCTTGCTGCCCGCCTCCACGGTGATGAGGGGCGCTGCACCGAACCATCCGGGCCAGGAGCCCAGGTCGAGCTCGTACGCCGCGGTGTTGACGGCGAGCGCGCTGCATGAGTTCAGCCGTGACATCCTTCTCGACTGTTTGCCGGAGAAGCTGGCCAGTCAGCGGGTTCTCGATCTTGGATGCGGTGAGGGAATCATCACCCGCGCCCTAGCTGCCCGCGGTGCGTGGGCCCTGGGCATCGATCTGTTCCCACGCATGATCGAGCAGGCGCAGGCCGCTACGAAGGACGGGCCGTCCGGCGCCCACTACACAGTCGACGGGTGCACCCTGGCCACGGTGGCCACACGCTCCGTCGACTGGGTCACCGCCGGGTTGTCCCTGAACAACGTCCCGGATCTTTCCGCCGCACTCACGGCAGTACGACGTGTCCTGGTACCAAGCGGGCGTCTCGCCTTCACCATCCCGCACCCCTGCTTCGAAGCACCGCATGCGACCTGAACGGATCACGCACAAGGACGTCCCCGCCGTGTGGTGGGCGACTACCACGCCGAGGGATTCTGGCGCTCGGACAACCCGCAGGGCGTGCGCCGCGCGGGAAACCAGCACCGAATGCTGTCCATACCTCAACGCCCTGGGCGGACACGGTTTCCTGCTCGAAGCAACCGCAGAGCCCATCCCCAGTTCCCCGGTCGCGGCTGAACAACCGCAACGGGCCGAGCTGCCACCCTTCTTCCATGTTCAGGCGAGCAGCAAGAAGTGACGGACACGGTCTAGTGTCCTGCGCCAGTAGTTGATCGTTAGTTGGTGTGTGACTTCTGCTGCTGGTGCGTCAGTTCCTCGTCGAGGCCCAAAGCTGGAACCGTTGCTGCTGTCTGATGACGAGCGGGCGGTGTTGGAGCGGTGGACGCGGCGGGCGACATCGGCCCAGGCGCTGGCCTTGCGGGC
>NZ_JBITCU010000100.1:0-2786 GCF_044453545.1 Streptomyces sp. NPDC051664
TGAACGGGGCTATCCAGGACGGCTCCGACGCCGTGATCACACCAGACACCGCAAGATCATCTCACCTGTGACCAGCAGTTACGGGACAGCCCTTAAAGTCCAGTCCCCCGCACCCCTGGAGTACTAACCATGGATAGTGATCAGCACTGATAGGAGATGTGCCGAACGAGGAAAGCTTCCGATGTTGGCGACACGCTGGGGCCACCTCGCGACCCCGCTATCCTATCATTTTACACCTCAGTCGCCGCTTCTTGCGAAACATCTCCGCCAGTTGTTACAGAGTCACCGGCTGCGGGATCTGCCGTTCATCATTCACCCTCTTGTGGCCTAAGAACAGAGCGCCATTCCACGCGGTCATGCCCACCGAGGGATACACTCGAAAGCGGCGTTTGGGTGAGGCTTCGCTGATGCAGGGGATAGTCCTATTGTTCCTGTGTCAAATGAGTACGATGCTCGATGTGCCTGTAACTTCTACGCGCTTGATTG
The DNA here is from genome assembly GCF_044453545.1 of Streptomyces sp. NPDC051664. Taxonomy (NCBI): domain Bacteria; kingdom Bacillati; phylum Actinomycetota; class Actinomycetes; order Kitasatosporales; family Streptomycetaceae; genus Streptomyces; species Streptomyces sp. NPDC051664. Next base: position 487 of record NZ_JBITCU010000100.1, read on the forward strand.
GTGATCTTGAGGATCTCTCCGAGCGTTCGGAATCGATCCATCTTCTCGAACGAGACGTTGGAGAGTGTGCGCCGATGCGAGGCCAGGGCGATCTGTGGAGGACACGGTGGACACGTCGGAGCCGGTGGGGGAAGTGGAGACGCTGCTAGCCGCAGCTGTGACACGAGTGATGCGACGCTTGGCTTCAGCAACGGCGACGGTGTACCTGCCGGTCCCAGGCGAGCCCGAGTTGCGTGCTGCGGTCGTCGCCGTGTCCTCTTTGGGGCTCGCGCCGGTCGAACGGGTATTGTTCGATGATCCGGTGCTGCCGTCGGCTGCTGTATACCGGCAGTTTGAGCCGGTCACGGCGCATTCGGTGAACATGATCAAGAAATATCCAGAGCTGGCGGTGTTCGCGCCCTTCCCTTTCACCATCAGTGCTGTGCCACTATTGGATGGTAACCGTTGCCTAGGGACGCTCAGCGTTTTCTGGCCGAGAATGTTTCACGAACCCAAAGATGAAGAAATTTATTTCCTTTCACGCGAAGCGGAAAAAATCGTAATGCATCTCAAGCGTAGGGAGGATAGCAACCCCGTGGTGCCCGGAAGGGTGCCCATGGTCGTTGCAGGCGAAGAACCTGGCCTGGACGGCTCCACTGATGGGTCTGAGGCTGAAGCACCAGCGATTTCTTATCATCTGCAGAAGCTGATTGGCCATTTGTCGTCGGTGAGCCATACGGAAGAGGCAGTCAAATTCGCTATCGAGCGAGTGATGTCTGGCTTTGGGGCTCAAGCGATGGCTCTCAGTCTGGTAGAAGCCGACCGATTGCGAGTCATTGGTTCGGCGAATTGCTCACGTGAATATTTGCGGGCTATCGACGGGCTACATCTCAGTAAACCCTCGATGGAGTCACAGGCAATTAACGGGATGCGAACGCGGGAGTTTATGGGGATCTCTGGGGATTCCGACTTCGCAGCAGGTACAGGGCAGGACGATACGTGGGTGGTGCTGCCGATGCTGGCCGACGGCAAAGCCATTGGGGCTTGTTCTTTGGCCTTCTCCCGGAAGCGCCGGAGTACCGCGGCCGAGCAGGCAGCGCTCACCGCGCTGGCCACAGTCCTCGGATTCGCTTTCGATCGCACGAGGACATTTGATGCGCACTATCTGTTGGCCCAGCAGTTGCAGCAGGCCTTGCTGCCTCGCTCTCTTCCCCCCGTCGTTGGTGTTCTCAGCACCAGCCGCTACGTGCCAGCGGTGGGTGTTCTGGAACTGGGTGGGGACTGGTACGATCTCATGCGTTTGCCTAATGGTGCTGTGGCCGCAGTAATCGGCGATGTACAGGGCCACAGCACAACCGCTGCGGTCGTGATGGGACAGTTGCGCAGCGGTGTTCGGGCCTACGCTGCCGAAGGGCACGGTCCCGGCGCCGTTCTTGAGCGAGCGAACCAGCAACTCCTCGACCTGGAGACGGAACTTCTTGCGACGTGCTGCTGTGTATGGATCAGTCCAGATACGGGGCGCGTCCAGATTAGCACCGCCGGTCACCCTGTTCCGCTGATCCGGAATGGCGACGGGCGGTACTGGCGGGAGGACATCGATATCGGTATCCCACTGGGGGTGGAAGAGCGTCCTAGGTACGAGACCGTACACATTCAGCTCTCACCTGGTGCGACGCTGGCCCTTTTCACCGACGGCTTGGTGCAGCCGAGCGGCGAGATGGCTTCGGACGTGTTCGAGTCGGCACTCACGGAATCTGATGGCAAGCTGGAGACTCTTGGTGACCGCCTCGTCAGGTCGGTCGCGGAAGGTCATTCTTCGGATGACGCAGCCTTGCTTCTGTTGCGCTATGAGGGCCCGCCCTCCCCAGCGCATGCTGTCGGGGAACTCAAGTTGCAGCGACATGATCTTCAAGGGGTGCGTCGTGCGCGGATCTTCCTGCGTGAGTGGCTGCAGGAGTGCGGATTGGAATCCCTTGCCGACCAGGCGGAACTTCTCATGTCCGAGGTCGTTACGAACGCACTGGTCCACGGTGACAGTGACGTCGACGTGCAACTGCGCGGATACCCGGACCGGCTGCATGTGGCCGTCCTGGACTCGGACCCGCACCTTGCTACTCCCGTCATCATCCCGAAGGAGGAGGAGGACCAAGCCGAGGGGGGGCGGGGTCTGCTAATCGTCTCGGCCTTGGCGGGTTCATGGGGCAATTCACCCAATGGCCAAGGCAAGACCGTGTGGTTCGACCTACCCGGTGACTAAGGGCCCGTAAAGAATCAACACGTTGCTTCACGGTCTCCCTGTCGTTGGTGTGGTATGCGCATAC
>NZ_JBITCU010000101.1:0-2540 GCF_044453545.1 Streptomyces sp. NPDC051664
TCATACATCCGTCGAAACGGACACTTCGAGTAACCCATTCGGGTGGCATGGCCACAAGGGCCCTGACAAGATGCCAGCCATTCAGTCGAGCGCTCAGAGGTGATATACGGAGCGTTAGCAGCGCTCGTACGAATAGCTGTTAGTACTATCCGTGGAGCTGGGATTGAGCGGCCCACCCCATGACACAGCAGCTCGGCGACCTCGACAATGTCCACCCCGGACACTCGCGCTCACCAGCCTCCAACCGCCCGCTCCCCCCTTTCGGGTGAAATGGCGCCCTGCCCATGGCCAAGGCCTCTCACCAGGGGCTACTCCGCGTGACGAACAGCTGTGATGGTCGATGCGACGGGGCGACCCGAAGTACTCCGCGACCATCGACGCGATGGACTCAGCCCGGCGCAACCACGAGATCGAGATCGTCGGGCCGGTCCAGGGCACCGCGGCCCGGCAGGGCAGAAGTCCGCCCCGGCCATGGTCTTCAAAGCTCGTCGAGTCCGCCCGGACTCGCTGACGGGCCGTGTGCGCACCCCACCTCGTCGCCCTCGTCCGCGCCGGAGTCCGCTTCGAACGCGGTCACCTCGCCGAACGCACGGATGCCGATCTCTCAGCGCGCGATCACCGCTGACCAACCCGCACCGTCCGCCGGACGAACGGTCGCAGCGGACCGAGGACTTGAACGGCTTGTCGAGTACGTCTTCGCAGACGTGCGCCTGAAGGACTGGTGCCCCCTGGCCGCTCAGCGACAGCCTTCGCGTCAGCTGCTGACCAGCCACTCGGCATCCGCAGGCGAAGTCGAGTACTCCCGGTGCAGGCCCGGCATCCCAGTGCGCCCCACGGCCCGCGGAACTGGACCGTCCGTCGACCGCAGCCAGCGCCGCAGTCGACTCAACACGGCAGAGCCGAGAACGTCGCCCTCGACGAAGGGCTCAGCACTGTGCTCTTCGAGTCCTCAAGGCGTCTGGGCCTCGGGCACGGCCGCACTCAGCCAGATCAACATCGCCCCGCGCGTTGAAGCGGTGCGGGGCAGCCGCTGACGGATGCTGGAAGTTGTCCGGCTGGTAGTGGCCAACCGTTCGTTGTGGCCGAAGTGGGGCTCGATGGACGATGAGCAGTGACGTTTGACTGAAGGGTGCGGGTGTATGAGCATCATTGCGTGGATCTTGATCGGCCTGCTGGCCGGTGCGATCGCCAAGGCGTTGATGCCGGGCAGAGACCCGGGAGGCTGCCTGATCACGATGCTGATCGGCATCGCCGGCGGTCTTCTGGGCGGCTGGCTGGGAAAAGTCATCTTCGGAGTCCACTCGATCAAGGGCTTCTTCCATCTCTCCACCTGGATCGCCGCCGTAGTCGGATCCGTCATCGTTCTGGCCGTCTACCGGCTCATCGCAGGACGACGCTCCCGCTGAGGCGCCGGGCCAACGGCGTCGCGCAGACCGCCGGCCCGGCATCGAGAACCTCGTGACGAGCGCACCGGTGCCTGCGCAGTCGCCGGCGCCTGCGGCGCCGTACGTCGTTGCACCCGTGCGGGCGCGCTCGCCTGGTCCGGCGCTTCATGGCGCTTTCTCACCTCGGCCCGCCGACTCGTCCCGTGGGGACACCGCGAGGGAGAAGGAGTGCCCGGCAGGGTCGGCGTAGAGACGTACGCCGCGTGGCCCACTGCTGTCCTTGGTCTCTATCGGCATTGCGCCGAGGCTCACCGCCTCGCGTTCCGCCTCGTCCAGATCACCGTGCGCGACGAGTATCCGAAGATGCGCCTGCTGGGCGTCCTCCGGCCGCGGCCAGCTCGGAGGGGCGTAGCCGTGATCCCTGCGGATCGCCAGGTGTACGCCGTCGTGGCCGACGAGTTCCACAAAATCAGGGTCACTCATCACCTGGATTTCCGCATCGAGCAGTGAGGCGTAGAACTCCGCAAGGGCTTCGGGCTCCGCGCAGTCCAGCACGAGAAAACTTGTCTTTGCAACAGTCATGCCGATTCCGGTACCCGCCGGCGCTCAGAACACACGGGCGACGACCGGTGTTCACTGCTGGCAGGCTCGGCCTGTGCCCGTTTCGGGTTGCGTCCCGCAGTCGCACGGTCCTGCCCGAAAGACGCACGGACAACTGTGCTGCCGGGTTCCCACACGACCAGCGGCTCCGTGACGCCATACGTGTCGACCCCTCCCAGCGTCGGGGGTTGCATGGCCGGCGGTCGGGATTCCCGTGCCTGGCCAAGACGCCGGACGATGATATGGAAACGCACCCCCGTACGCGTTCAACTGGGCAACGACGACGTTCTGTCCGGCCGCATGAGGTCGGACAGTGGACTTCAGTCAGGTGGAATACCAGTCGTAGAAGTCCGGCCTGGTGGGTCAGGCCGCCCCAGTCACGGTTGTCGAACCAGACCCGCACACCCGGGCGATTGGTTGGAAGAGCAGATAAAAAAATGCGGGGGGGGGGGGCGCCCCCCAAAAAAGAATGACCCCCGCCACGAAAACCCGCCCCAACGAAAGCACAAAACACCCCGACACCCCCCCCCTCCCACCCCCACCCCACACACCCAA
>NZ_JBITCU010000102.1:0-2507 GCF_044453545.1 Streptomyces sp. NPDC051664
CATCAGCCAGGGCAAGCACCACACCCAAGCACTCCTCCGCCCCGCCCGCCGACGAGCAGACTTCCTCTTCGCGATGCTCCGCGACGGAACCTTCTGCGAACCCCAGGCCCCCACCAACACCCTCGCCGCATGACCAAGGAAAACAACCTCAAACCCGACCGCACAGCCTTGCCGAAGGACATAGAGGCACCCCCCGCTGTCCACATGTTTCTACTCCAGCAACGGAACGAAGTGAAGGCTATGCCGCTGTAATGTGACGAGCTGCGATGACCAACGCTTCCCAACTTGAAACCTCAGGCCATGAACCTTTGTGCCGGGCCAGGTTGACAGGCCTTCGGCCGACACACCACGATTGCGATGTGTCACTGGAGCCGAAGTGTCCTGTGCACACCTCGACCACTCTGCCCGGTGATGCTTCGGCCTGCTCGCATTCGGAAGAGCTGCCCCCTCCCGTCCTCCCACCGGGCCACGTAAGCCAAGATTGGGTACTGCATGTCCATATCGCGACGCGTCACCTTCAAACGACTCCTCGGCGTAGGTGCCGTTGCCGTAGCCCTCTCGGCGGCAAGCGCTACCTCAGCCTGGGCCGTTGGCGCCCCCGGCGGTAAGGGCTGGGATAACGGTGGTCACCACAGCTACAAGCCCGGTCAGGGCGGCGGCACCAAGTCCAGTGGTGACCGCTGCGAGTTTTCCCTCGATGGCGCGAACTGGTATAAGTCCGTAAAGGTCGGCAACATCACTCTGAAGCCGGGTGGCGACGGAAAGGTGCACGTCAACGTTCGAGCCTCGGACGGCTCTTCGTCCTGCACCGTGTCCCTCGCCTCGTATCGCACCCACGGCGCGAACTTCGCGACCTCTGGCAAGCAGGTCCTCCATGACTGGGACACGGTGACGGTCACCACCGGCACCGACACTCTCAACGTCGCCGTCCCGGACATCACCTGCTTTGCACAAGTCGACCTGTACCACGGAAACAAGAAATACGACGGTGTCTTCGACGCCAATGACGGATACGAGCACGGCAACCTGCCTGAGGGGCCGGACCACTCGGTCATCGGCGACAAGAAGATCGCTTGGTGGAACGGCGGCACGAAGGACTGCACCACGCAGACCGGTCCGTCCGCCCCCGCTACCCCGTCGACGCCGACCGACGAGACCACCACGCCGCCCGCGCCCGAGGTCCCGTCGTCGGCCCCGGCCTCCCCCTCCGTCTCCGTCTCGGAGTCGACCACACCTCCGCATTCGGTTGCCGTCGAGTCGCCCAGCGGTGGCCCCGGCCACCTCGCCGAGACCGGCGCCAGCAACATCGGCCTGATTTCCGGCGCCGCCGGGCTACTGGTCGCCGGTGGCGGCGTCGCGCTCGCGACCTATCGCCGTCAGGCTGCCCGTCGTCACTGACGCTTCGACTAGTAATGCGGTCCTACGACGGAAGGGGGTACGGCGGCACCAAACGTCGTGCCCCCTTCAGTGCTTTCAACGCACGCTATTGCCTGCCAGCCACAGTCGGCGAATTCTCCGGCTTTTCATGCAGGAAACGGAATGGTCGACGTGGGTTCGTAACTTGCACGGGTTTTCCGACTGATTGCGCCACTTGTGCGACCTGTCAGTCTCCCGCGCAGCGCTGAGGTCGAGAGTGACCAGTTGCGTCCGTCTTCTATGCGCGCTCCCTGCGAAGGGTTCACTGCAGTTCACGAAAACGCGTTCCTATTTGACAGCACAAGCTGAGGAGACTTGACGTCGCCAGCTACTGGGGCCGAGCTGGAGGGCTGGCTCTATCCTCCATGAGCAACACAGCTGCGAGCGGTTGCTAAGAAACATCTCGCACTGACAAGGTCTTTGGAAGGACAACATTATGCCGATGATCGACGTCTACGCGCCGACGGGCCTCTTCAGTGATAAGCATGCACTCGCCCAGGAGTTGGCGCAGACAATCATGCGGTGGGAGAAGGTGCCAGCCATCCCCTTTTTTCAGGACAACACGGCTGCCTTCATCCATGACTTGGAAGCAGGGGCGATTGCAGACGCTGCTGGCAACAGCAATCACGTCCGAGTGCATGTAACCACCAACGCCGACGCCCTCGACCGTGATCAGCAGCTCGGATTGGTCGCGGAGATCACCGGCCTGGTCGCCAAGTTTACCGGAGATTCGTCCGTGGGCGAGCGCACTTGGGTGTCGCTCACCGAGGCTGTGCAGGGCGGGTGGGGTATCGCAGGACACGCCTACACGAATGATGAGATAGTCCAGCACGTCAGGGAACTGCTCGGCAAGGCGTAGCCCGCAATCGTGGCCGGTTGCATGAACGTCTCCCACAATCCGTCGAGGGCATTGCATGGTCGGATGCAGCCTGGGAGTAGGGACGCGTCGGACCCAGCGAGCGCCATGGAGCTGTTGTGCTGCCGGGCGTGCCCTAGCCTCGATCGTTCATGAGTCCTCGTCGGTTCGCTGACGGGGACTCTGTGCTTGCGAGGTGCGGAATTTCGTGGGCTGGGGCAGGTTGGCGGCCCGG
>NZ_JBITCU010000103.1:0-2455 GCF_044453545.1 Streptomyces sp. NPDC051664
CGGCGGCCCCTGATCACTGCGGGCCACCCGGTCCGGCCGTCAGCCCCGTCACCAACAGCCCTGGCTTCGGAACTCCACCACCGCACCGTCCTGCGAACTGCAACTGCGTGTACTGCTGCCCGGCAGTTCGTCTCTGCCAGGCCCCTTTGATCTCGGCTACGAGAGAAACCATAACCACGCCACCACCCAATGTCTACTCCAGCCAACATAGATTTTCGCGCGTTCGACAGTGAGGTAATCGACCTCGAACGACGATGGAGAGCGGGAACGAGGCGGGCACAAGCAGCGGGCAGGCAGGACCGGGACCGTCCGGCGGGCGCTTGCAACAGAGCCCGGGTGTCGGGCTCGTTCTGTCGCCCATCGAGCGGAAGCGGTCCGCGTAGCGCTCGCCCTCCCGGGACTTGTCAACTAAGCTTCAAGTCATGAGCCTGATGGAAACGAACCTGTCGGAGCTACTGAACAAGCCGAAGGTGACACTGGCCGCGCTACGCGGCGCCCGGCGGATACTGCTCCGGCGACGCGATGACGAGGACCTGGTGCTGACCACGGCCGCCCGAGCCGAGCAGGACAGCACCGTCATGGGCGCGACCAGCCGCATGTTCGTAGAGATGATGCGCACCCCGCAGGGCCGCACCCTCGTGCTGGACGTCCTGCCGGCGACCTTCCCCTGGGTGCGCTACCTGCCCGCCCACGACGTGCGGGAGTTCTCCGTAGAGCTGGTCGAGGCGCTGGGCGCCGCCGCCGAGCTGGACAACACCGCCGCCGTCGCCCAGCTCATCACCGAGTGGCGGCACACCGCCGAGGTGCACGCCGACCCCGAGCTCTACGCCGCACTCACCACCGACTCCGGCGAGGACTACGGCCCTGTCCCCGAGCCCGGAGCCGCAGCGTGAGCCCAAAGCGCGGAGACCGTGCGCACCCCCGCCCGGCGAAGACGAATGGGACGTCCGATTCGCCAACGGCGAGGCCGCCAAGGGATGGGAGCAGCTGAGCACCCAAGCCGCGAGAAACACCCGCGCCGCCTGGCACCTCATGCGGACCGACCCGGCCCCGGCCACCCGGACCGAACGGCACCACCGGCTCAAGGGCGAGCTGGCCCACGGTGCCCACCGCGGGGAGCCGATGGACCGCTGGCAGATCGAGGTCACGGCCGGCGGCCGCATCTGGTACCTGCTGGACGCCGAGCGCCGCACGGTCTGGATCGACCGCGCCTCCACCGGACACCCCAAGGCCACCGTTCGCTAAAACGCGACCGGCAGCAGGATGGGCCCGGCCACCAGGCCGGGCCCATCCTGCTGCCGGTCGCGATGTGACCGGGCCGCCCGCCGTGGGCGCTCCGCTCAGCGCGGCACCGTTGAGCTTGCCCGTCCGGCGAACTGGGAGACTTTGGGGCGATGAGCACCACCCGCCGCCCTCTTGGCACCGGTCCCCGGGACGACGTCGAGCCGGAGCTGTCGCCAATTGGCGACAACCACGAGCGCGGCGGTACAGCCGCGGCCCGGGCCACCGCCAAGCCCTCCGTCCGTGCTGCCGAGCACCAGGTGGAGATGCGATCGCAGGTCCGCCGACAGCTGGGCACCGGACCCGCCCTCTTCTAGTTTTGGGCCCTCATTTGAGGGCTGGTCTATGAAACTCGGGCGCGCCAGGGACGCCGACTACCTCTGCTGCGCGACGGGTGATCCGAACGAGCCCTATACGCCCGTCAGTCCTGTCTCCGGATGGCAGATCTGGCAGGCCTCGATGTCGGGTTCGTTCAACGCGATGATTGCTTCTTCGCGGACTGGTGAACAGAGCCATCAGGGAGATCTGGGAGGCAGGCCCTGGGGGCGACAGTGGTAACCGTCGTCCGGGCCCAGCGCCGGCGGCGTGCTCACGTGGTGGTGCGGACCGCTTCGGGATGGTGGCCGGCGCAGCAACACGGATCGTCCAGCCGTTCCACGGCCAGTAAATCCGTCAGGGCGCACGGTCCGTGATCACACGGCCCGGCATGCGAAGGCACCGGGGCCGCCAGGGCGAGCGGCTTCCTGGGGGGCCGATGTTTACGAAAGTCCACCACGGACCTGGTGTTTGTCGGTACCTCCGTACCAAGTCCTGTCCGGTCAGCAGGCGGGCGGTACGCAGGGACAGGGGCCGGACTGTCTGAGTTCACCGAGACCCGTGAGACCGCGTTCGCCGCGCGGGTCGGTGAGGTCTGGGTCCTCAACTGACCTGCTGCCGGAGCCGGTACCTGCCCTGGTACCGGCCACGCTTCCAATGCGGCTGCCGACGCAGGTATCGGTCCCGATACGTCAATCCGTTCGTCTGCAGGTCAAACCGGTTGGTATCCAGGAAGTTGCCACTTACACCTCTTCTCCATAGGACTCGACTTTCGACGTTTTCGCGGGGTCACTCTGGCGAGTGTGGCTGTTGGCGTTTGGGTCCTGCGGTCTTGGCGGCGGTCGTAGGGTGAGGCTGT
>NZ_JBITCU010000104.1:0-2406 GCF_044453545.1 Streptomyces sp. NPDC051664
ACTGCCTGTACCAACGAGCTCCGTTGCTCTACATCGAAAACCCGTCAACACCCCTTGCGTGACCTGCGGGAACGCTAACTACCCGGCCTTGGGGGAGGCCCCCTTGCCCATTCAGTTGCGATCCCCCACATCATGCGGCACGATCTATGACGTTGTTCCCACACCGAATCGAACACCTCTGCGTTCGCAGACACCGACGTACCTGATCCTCTGGGTGTCTCATGCTTGGACACCACATCTTCCAGTACATCGTCTCTGACGCTATGCACTCCTCATACAACTGCGACATGCGGCAGCGATACACACGATTCGGCCAGTACATCGGGCACATCATCACTAGCGATTGAGCACATGAACGTGCGCCGACAATTCAACGAAGGGCAGGCAGTAGATGATCGACGGTCGGGCCGACCACACTGACAGCGAGCCCGCAGCTAGTGACTCTCACTCCACCGGGGGGAACGAGACCACAGTTCATACCGAGGGAGCAGTATGGGACCAGGAGATACCGTGGCAGGAACCGACCTCGGGCGACACGCTGGAAAACGCGACTGAGCGGCGGCACAACGACGGAGCCATTGAACACGAGGATGGTGGCGCTTCGCCGATCGCTCCCGTCCGGCGCAAGAGACGAGCCCGTGTGGGCCTCAGCATCGGCGCGCTTGTCGCGGGACTCGGCGTAAGTCTCCTGTTCGCGACGAACGCCCACTCGCCATCCGGCTCAGCATCCGACGCTTTGGAGGCCCTTTCACCCGCATCCGGTCGGACGCAAAATACGCAGGTTCCCACCCCCCTGGCGTCGAAGCCACTCGCCGGGACAAGCCCTTCAACCCAACAGCGGGACCCAGCGCATCCCGCAACACCGCAGCAATCGGCACTTCCGAATACCACGCAGTCGCCGGGCGCGGTCAACCCTGCCCAGGAACACCCCGGCAGCACGAAAACGCCGTCCCCTCCCACTGCCCCCATCCACTTCCAGGGCCAGCTGGTCATGAACCTCGGCTCCAAACGTTGCCTGGCAAGTCAGGGCGGTTCTGACGCTGTTGGAACCCGGATGGTACTGGCCGACTGCGACACGTCCGACCCCTCACAAGGATGGACCTTCGACTCTGACGGCACCGCCCGTGACTTCGCCGGCGCCATGTGTTTGGACACCAGCGCCGCGCCCGGCACCGGCGCCCCCGTGGTACTCGCCGTATGCTCCCCCGCGCGCCAGAACAACCAGAACTTCAAGCTCAAAAGCTCGTACGACCTAGTCGACGTCCAGCCCGACCTCTGCGTGGACGCTCAGTACAAAGGCACCTCGGCAGGGACCCTGCTCCAGTTGTGGAAGTGTGAAGGCACGTCCAATCAGAAGTGGCGACACCCCTGACGCAGTGGCGAGGCGATCTCAGGGCACCTGCCCGGTGAGCACAGTCGGCAAGGCACCTGGGCTTGATCCGCTTTGACGGACATTCGAGATCAGGGGTTCAGCCCCGGGGCCCGGGTCGCTCCGCGAGAGCCTGACCTGCCGAAGGCCTGCCTGGACGGCCCGTCTCGTGACGCCAAGCTGATAGTCGACCACCGTCGCCTGCTGGTCCGCCGGCGGACAGCCGCGGCGAACAAGCTTCGCTGGTTCCTTCACGAGATCGACCCCGAGTTGCCCGTCCCCTCGCGTGGCCTGCGGCGCCTGTGTGTCTTCGACGCACTGGAGGCAACCTTGCTTGGTCGGGCGGGGGTTGTCGTCGAGATTGCCATCGACTTGATCTCGGAGTGTCGAGGGCTCACTGAGCGGATCAATGCCCTCAAAGGGCGGCTGCGGCGCCTGGTGCGCGATCTCGCGCCTGCCCTTCTGGAGGTCCCGGGCTGCGGGGTGATCGGGGCCGCAGCAATCCTCGGCGAGACCGCCGGCGCCGCCCGTTTCAAGTCGAAGGACGCGTTCGCGCGCTTCAACGGCACCGCGCCGATCCCGGTCTGGTCCTCGAACAAGGTCAGGGTTCGACTCAACCGAGGTGGCAATCGGACGATCAACAACGCCCTCCACACGATCGCGGTCACGCAGGTTCGTGGAACAGGTGAGGGAGCCGCCTACTACGCCAAGCTGATTGCGGCCGGAAAGACCGCCAAAGAGGCACTCCGCGTACTCAAACGCCGCATCTCGGACCGGGTCTTCCGTGCCCTGCTTGCCGACGAGTCCGCCCGGCTTCAGCACGACCAACCTGCCACAGAGCCAGTCGAGTTGGCTGCTTGACATAGGAGTCGACCGTTCACCTGCGGTGACGCCCCGCAGGCGTGAAAATCGGTACAGGGGCTGTCCGCCGACGCCGTTTGATGTGAAGCGTTCCGGGTTCGGTAGAGATCTCAGACGTTGTGTGTAACCTGCGGTTTTGTGGTTGCCAGGTAGTGCAGGGCTTCGTATTCGACGGG
>NZ_JBITCU010000105.1:0-2358 GCF_044453545.1 Streptomyces sp. NPDC051664
AGAGATCAAGTCCGGCAGTAGATAATTTACGGCTCCTCACCAGTTCGTCTCTCCTGCGAAATACTTGGCCGCCTTGCGGAGTATGTCCCGCTCGGTGGCGAGCTTGCGCTCACTTGCCTCGAGCTCGGCCACCCGAGCCTCCAGCTGTCGGACCCGCTCGTCCGGATCAGCGGACGGCACCGCCTCCCGAGGCAGGGCGCCCGGCTTCGCAGCCGCAGCGGTGACGCCACGGCGTTCGCGGTCCCGCAGCACCCACTCACGCAGCGTCGCCCGGTTGACCCCCAAGTCAGCAGCGATCCTTTTGTAGATCGCCCCGGGTGTGGACTCGTACAGGGCCACGGCATCGGCCTTGAACTCGTCCGAGTAATCCTTCATCGCCATCTGCCGACTTCTCGCTTCCTCCGGATCAAGCAGATCCAGTAACAGCGTGTCCACCACTCAGAGGGAGGCCCCTTCCTCGTCTTCGTCGGCATAGCCGCAACCCGCATCTGCCACCGCCGGGTACTGTCCAATCAACGGCTCTATCTCCCTTTCGGTGGTGACGGTGGGTGAGGTCAGCCCAGCAGGATCCGGTGGCGGAGGAGTTGGAAGCCTGCTCGCCCGTACATTTGCCGCTTGATCAGCTTGGTCTTGTTGTTCACGCCCTCGGTGCCTCCGTTATGAAACGGGAGTGTGAGCGCGGCGACGACCGCGTCATGGTCTCGTTCGAGACCGCGGACAAAGGAATGCAAGTGAGGTAAATCGGCTGTGCGGACATCGGTGGCCCAGCCGCTGAGGTCGGCGGTGTTGCCCGGCTTGGGCACCAGGAATGAGGCGAAGGTACGGACATGGGCAGCGAGCCGAGTCATCTCCGGGCAGGCCTCGGTGAGCCGGTCCAGAAGGTTCTGCTGCTCAGCCTTGAGGCCGTCGGGCCTGCTCAGAAGCATCCTGGCGAGGCGGCGGGGCGAGATGTGGCTGCGCTCGGCATCCGCGCGCCCCTGGTTGATGTACTTGTGCAGGAGATTGAGGCAGCCCGTGAACCCGAGGGCTTTGATCTCTTCGAAGAGGTGCCCGACGGGAACGGCAGGTTCTTCTGCACGGCGCTTGCGCAGGTGTTCGCGGTACGGATCGACGAGACTGGCGCGGTATTTGGGGACACGGAGCATACGTTCAGGCCGGTCCGCCCGGGCGTAACGCTTGACGGTATTGAGGGCCAGTTGCAGACGCCGGGCGCATTCGAGCAGTCCCACACCCTTGTCGAGGAGGGCGTGGATCTGGTGCCAGCGTTCGAGGGTGGTCTGTGCGCGGGGCCCTTCAGACAGGGGTGCGTCCAGCACGGTGGCCCAGCAGCTGCTGTGCGCCTTCACCTCGCTCAGGGCGGCTTCGCACAGGTTGTGCCACAAATGCCAGCGATCGCTCACCTGCACCGCATCGGGCAGGGCGCGGCGGATAGCTTCGGCATAGGTGGCCGAGCCGTCGCGGCACACTATCTCGGCGCCCGGATGGGTCCGCAGCCACGCCTCCAGGGTGCCGGCCGTACGGTCGGGCAGCACGTCGATCCGCTCGTGGGTTTCGGCGTCGATGAGCACGGTCGCGTAGTGGTGACGCCGGCGCAGAGCAAAGTCGTCGACACCGAGCACACGGGGCACCCGCGGCCTGGGCAGCGGAATGCGCAGGAGAGCGCGCAGAGCGGTGTGACGCGACATGCGCATGGACAACGCCGTTAGCAGACGCCCACCCGCCCGGCCCGCTAACTCCGCTACCACAGACCTGACTTGCCTGGTCAGACGGACAGTCCGGCGCTGGTAACGCTCCAGCACCCCGGGCATCTGCTCGCGGAAGGTATGGCGACAACCGCGCGTGGGACACACCAGGCGCCGCACCCGCACACACACCACCACGCGCCGCCCGTCCACCGACACATCGGCCACCGTCCGTGAGTGATAACCGTGGACCCGGCCGGACACCGCCCCGCAGCCTGGGCACGGCACCGGCGCCTGCGGTGTCCGTGCCCGCACCAGAATTCGCTCACCTTCATCGATCACTTCCTCGATGACCAGCGGGGCAAGACCCGAAAACACCATGGCTACAAGCTCGTTGACTCCACGCATGCCATGCCAACGACCCGCCAGCACGCTAAGTCCCCACCGAAAGCGAGACAGAGCCGTTCTTCTTACAGTCCCCCACCGCACCAAGTGAAACAACGTCCTATACGCTGTTGGGGGTTTGCTGGGGTTGGTTGGTGTGTCGTATGTGTGTGTGTTGGTGTGGGGGTTTTGGTGGCGGTTGATCCTGCTGTTGATGCTGTTGTGGTGTTGTTGACGGGTATGCGTGTGCCGCGGGCGGATGCGGCGCGTATTCGTAGTGAGGTTGTGGTTC
>NZ_JBITCU010000106.1:0-2338 GCF_044453545.1 Streptomyces sp. NPDC051664
CGCCAGGACTTCACCCGGAATCGTCACAACAACCCAACTACCACATGAAACAGCGACGTTGCCTCGAATCCGGCAGTAGATAAATTACGGCTCCTTAACTGCGGGGCATTGGTGTAACTCCTGATCATGGAGGATGCACTGATGACCAGTAACAACACGCCTGAGGAAGAGAGTTCAGAGGTGGCTGCCAGCAGTCGGGCAGAGCGGTGGATTACCAGCTGATCGAGGAGTTGGTGGGCCGCGCTCAGGCCGAAGGGCTGCAGCTGACCGGCGAGGGAGGTCTGCTGCAGCAGCTCACGAAACGACTCCTGGAGTCGGCTCTGGAAGGCGAGGTCACCGATCGCCTCGGCTATGACCGGCATGATCCGGCGGGCAAGAACAGCGGCAACTCCCGCAACGGAACCCGCTCCAAGACGGTGCTGACCGAGGTCGGGCCCGTCGAGATTGCCGTGCCCCGTGACCGGGACGGATCGTTCGAGCCGAAGATCGTGAAGAAGCGGCAGCGGCGCCTGACCGGCGTCGACGAGATGGTCATCTCGCTGTCCGCGAAGGGCCTGACGACCGGGAGGTCCAGGCCCACCTGGCCGAGGTCTATGGCGCCGAAGTCTCCCGCCAGACGATCTCGACCATCACCGACAAGGTCCTGGAGGGCATGGCCGAATGGCAGAACCGGCCCCTCGACCCGGCTTGAGTTCTATCGGTGGTTGCGAACGCTTCTGAAGGAGACGTTCGGATGCCGAGGTACGCCCCCAACATGTTGTCGAGTGCGGTGAAGAAGCGGTACTTCGAGCTGCTGCGTGAAGGCCTCAAGGGGGCCGCCGCTGCCCGTGCGGTCGGGGTTTCCACCAGCTGCGGGTCACTGTGGTTCATTGGTGCTGGAAGCATGATCATTCCGGACCCCTGCCCGGTACCCCCGCGTTTCCTCACTCAGGACGACCGGATCACCATCGCGAACGGTCCGCACATGCACCAAAACGTCAAAGAGGTCGCCGCGTCCATCGGCAAGAGGTTCCAGACCGTCTACCGAGAGATCAAACGAGGCAGCAAAACGAACGGCCACTATCAGCCGTGATGGGCTCACAACCAGGCTCTGCTGCGCAGGCAGCGCCCCAAGGACGAGATAATCAGCAACAGCGAGCCCTTGCGTGCCCTCGTGCGTGAAAGGCTCACCGAGAAGTGGTCACCCCGGATAATTCGGTCCCGCTGCTTGCCGGGCGGCTCTGTGTCATTTTCAAACCAGACGGACTTCCGAAGATGGAAGCGGATGAGACGGACACGCGGACTCCTGGCCGGGGATAGGGCATTCATCGTTCGCCCCTCGTACTTGTCATATCTTAGGCGTCTCGGCCGGTAGCTGATCCAGCCAAATAGTCTGCCTTATGGATCAGTGTTTCGGGCGATCGCGTTCAGACGGTGTTGCCAGCGCGGCGTCGAGGAGCGCCTCGGCCGCTGCACGGGCCGCCGCAGCGGCGTGGGGGTCATTGTCCATCCGTGCAGACACCGCGCAACCGTCATACAACAAGTGGAGTCGGCGCCCTAGAGTCTCCGCATCGGATACCCCCGCCTGCCTGGCAAGGTTGATGAATAGGCCACACACCCACGCGCGGTATTCGTTCGATGCTTGTTCCGTACTGCTGCCCGGGCGTGCTTCGGCGCTTGCTGCGACGAACGCGCAGCCGCGGTAACCGGGGCCAGAAAAAAGTTCCGCCTGTGCGTCGAAGACGCCGAGCAATTGGTCACGGGCGGTGTCGTAGCATTCAAGGCTATGCAGGATGTGCGTGGTGACGGCCGCGTGGCGGGATTGGAGGTAGGCGTGGACCAGTTCGTCCTTGCTGCCGAAAGTGTTGTAGAGGGATGCCTTAGCCACTCCAGCCCGCTGAATGATCCGATCGATTCCGACGGTCTGCACGCCCTCGTCGTAAAAGAGTTCGTTGGCAGCGGACAGCAGGCGCTCACGAGCGGAAGGCTTCGCCTCGGGGAGTGCGCCCGGTGATGCGGCGGCCTTGGTGACCATCGCTGTTTCCCTCCGGATCAATGGGAACGCCCGCCCAACTAGACAGGTCTGTCCATCTTAACGCGCGGGGCAGCGCGAGGCCCGTAAAACCAGACGTCAGGGCGGTGGACTGGGCTGGGCAAGGACACCGTAGGGCCTACCCTTCGCGGGCTACTGCGAGTGGTCCACACGCACGCGGACCACGATCTCTACCCGCGCTCGCGCTATTCGGGAAGACAGCGAGGCTTCCTCTAGCCTCAATACCAGTAACTTAGGTGCAATCTGGTCGTTGTTGGTGGTATGCCGAGAGTGGGTCAGCTGAAGTCATCTGGTGAGCGTCTTTCG
>NZ_JBITCU010000107.1:0-2255 GCF_044453545.1 Streptomyces sp. NPDC051664
GGGCGTGGGCCAGCGAATCGAACCGTTCGGGATAGTCCGACATGTACTTCGTGGTCTTGAACTGGGCCTCGCTGTAAGGGTTGTCGTTGGAGACCCTCGGTCTGGAGTGCGAGCGTGTCACGCCCAGGTCGATCAGTAGCTGGGAGACCTTCTTCGACGTCATCGAGGTGCCGCGGTCCGCGTGCACGGTCTGGGGCACGATGCCGTTGCGGGCGACGCTCTCGCGGATCAGCTCCTCGGCCCGCACAGCTGATTCGGCTCGCTCGACGGTGTGGCCGACGATGTACCGGCTGAAGATGTCGATGATCACGTAGGCGTGATACCAGACGCCCTTGACCGGTCCGGCCGCCTTGGTGATGTCCCAGGTGAACACCTGCGAGGGCCCGGTGGCGACCAGTTCGGGCACCGCCTTGGTCGGATGGGTGGCCTGCCGCCGGCGCTCACCGGACTGATCCTGCTCGCGCAGGATCCGGTACATCGTCGAGACGGAGCAGTGATAGCGCCCGGCGTCCAGCTCGCGGGCCCAGATCTGCGCGGGCGCCAGCTCGGCGTACTCGTCGCCGTTCATCAACTCCAGGACCGCAGAGCGCTCTTCGGCCGTCAGGGCCGACGGCTGCACCTGCGGGGCACGTGTTCTGCGTGGTGGTGCCGGCCGGAGCCGGCGGTAGTGCGTGGCGCGGGAGCGGCCGGTCAGCCGACAGGCGGCCGTAATGCCCAGCTGAGCCTCGACGTCGGTGAACGCCTCGTCCACGACAGGGCCGACGGCAGGCTTCAGTCCGCGCTCTCGGAGATCATTTCCAAGAGCGCAGAGGCTTTTCCCATCACCTCGAGTGCGGCCTTGTTCCGGGCCAGGTCCTTCTGCAACCGCTCCACCTGCTGTCGCAGCTTTTCGTTCTCCACCTCCGCGGCGGACTTCTTCGCGCGGGCCGGGCTGGTCCGGCGGTCGACCAGGTTTTCCAGGGCTCCGGCATCCCGGGCGGCCCGCCACTCCTTGACATGCGAGTGGTAGAGCCGTTCCCGGCGCAGCACCGCACCCTTCTCGTTCCTGGGCGCAGCGTCGTACTCGGCGACGATCCGCATTTTGTACTCCGAGGTGAAAGTGCGGCGCTTCGGCCTCGGCGCCGGATCGGACCCGACGGGCTCTGTGCTGGGCATAAGGGGCGGTTCTCCTGTCGTGCCCTCTCAGGCTAACCCCGCAGAACGGGATGTCTCACCCAAGGCTGACAGAGAGGGCGTGAAGTACAGACCTCCGGCCGTCCGGTCGTCCACGTGGCCCGGGACCTCGGTATTCACAAGGAAGCCTGGCGCCCGTGGGTCCACCAGGCCGGGGCCGACCAGGGCAGCCGACCCGATCTGCTCACCTCTGCGGAGCGAGCGGAGCTCGTACATCAAGTCGCTCCTGGTCTTGCAACTCCCGTAGGTCGACGGCGAAGTCGATTTCATCGCCAGCACATCGGCAGTCGGCCAGAGCCGTAGGTCCGGGCACTCGGCATCTGCCGGGCGGGCCAGCGCGGCCTCCGCCCGGGGCACCGGAAGCACCGTCTCGCTTTTGGAGTACTGGCACTTCCAGCCCCTGGTCAGCAATTGCCAGGTCGGCGTCTCGCTTCACCTCGCGTCCGACCGCGCCTCTTCGGCGGTCAACTGGCGACTGTTCCTGCCCCAGACATGGGATCCCGCGTTCGCGAAGGCCGATGCAGGCAAGGTCGCCCGGCGTGCCGCCTGCGGGATCCCCGACGACGTCGGCATGTGGAGAAGTGGCAGCTGGCCCTGGACATGGTCGATGAGAGCCGCTCTTGGGGGATCGAGGTGCCGCTGGCTATCGCGGACGCCGGATACGGCGACGCTGCCGCGTTTCGCCACGGACTGCAGGCCCGCGGCCTGAACTACGTGGTGGGGATCTCCACCACGCTGTCGGCTCAGCCCGCCGGCGCGGTGCCGGTGGCCGAGCCGTACTCCGGGACCGGACGTCCGCCGGTGGCCAAGTATCCCGACAAGCCACGGTCGGTGAAGGAGTTGGTCATCGCGGCGGGGCGGAAGGCGGCCAGGCCGGTGCAGTGGCGGGAGGGCTCCCGGCCCGGCACCGGCCGCTCCGGTCGCAAGCGGATGTACTCCCGCTTCGTGGCCTTGCGGGTCCGGTCTGCCATCGACCTCGCTTCGCGGCGTCTGGCCGGCTGGGCGATCGCCGACCACATGCGCGCGGATCTCGTGACCGACGCCCTGGCCGCGGCGATCCGCACCCGCGGCAGCCTCGCCGG
>NZ_JBITCU010000108.1:0-2253 GCF_044453545.1 Streptomyces sp. NPDC051664
GCCCTCGCCGACCTTGCCAACCCACGATCGAGGGCCTACTACGACAAGAAGGTGCGCCACGAAGCGTCACGCAATCGAGTGAAGGTGAGAGACCTCCACCGCCAGGCCGTCGCAGCGGCCAGGTAGAAGCCGAGGGTAGTCCGATCCGGGGAACGCCGGGGAGGGCGGAAAGCAGCCCTGACGAAGTCGGGACGGCTGGGAACTACCAGACCAGCCGGGTCCGGTGAGCAAGACCGGAAGGTACAACGAGAGTGAACCAGTGGATGACGCCCCGTAAGCGTAGTACCAGCTCAAATCTGGTGGATATGGGCTGGGTTGCGGTGCACGGTTCCGCCCCTTCGGGGACTGGACCGACTCCGAAGCCAGATCTTTTTGCTGGTGGGGAGGCCACACCGAATGCCTGCGGCGTAGGTGTGGCGATGCCGTCGGGGTATAGCTGGGTGCCTCCCCGGCCGATCGATTGCGTGGTGAACGTGGGAACTGTCCCCGGTCGCCCCGACTGCCGGGCAACCAGTCCGGATGGGGGCAGGCCCGTTGCCGGCCGAAGGCCGCGGGGCAGGGCGGAGGTCCCGTAGTAGTCCGAGCCGGGGAAAGCCCGGCACATGGCGAAGGGGACCAGCAAGTCAGCAAGGAGGAGATTGGAATGCCAGGAGGTCGTTGGTGAACACTGACGCTCTGGAGTGGGCCTTGATGAAGGCCGAACGCCGGGTACTGGAGATCCAGACCAAGTTGCACCGTTGGGCAACCGACGATCCTGATCGCCGGTTTGATGATCTGTTCAACCTCGTTGCCGACCCCGCGTTCCTTCTGGTGGCGTGGGACCGGGTGCGGGGGAACAAGGGAGCTCGCACGGCCGGAGTGGACGGCAAGACCGCCCGCTACATCGAGGCCGCGCAGGGGGTCGAGGTCTTCCTCGACAAGCTACGGTCGCAAGTGAAGGACCGGAGCTTCACCCCCGTCCCGGTGCGGGAACGGATGATCCCGAAGGCGAACGGCAAGCTGCGTCGCCTGGGCATCCCAACCGTGGCCGACCGGGTGGTCCAAGCATCCTTGAAGCTGTTGTTGGAGCCGATCTTCGAGGCGGACTTCCTCCCGTGTTCCTACGGGTTCCGTCCGAAGCGCCGGGCTCATGACGCCATCGCCGAGTCTCGCTTCCTGGCCAGCTACTCCTACGAGTGGGTGGTTGAGGGCGACATTGAGGCGTGCTTCGACACGATCGACCATGCGGCTCTGATGGACCGGGTGCGTCGACGTGTCGGGGACAAACGTGTCCTGGTCCTGGTGAAGGCGTTCCTGAAGGCAGGCATCCTCACCGAAGGCGGCTCGCTCAAGGACTCCAGCACTGGCACTCCGCAAGGGGGCATCCTCTCCCCGCTGCTGGCCAATATCGCCCTGACCGTCTTGGACGAGTACGTCGCCAACCGGCCGGGCGGGCCGAGCACCACACCAGCGCGACGCGTGGGACGACTCCGTCGTGGCGAACCCAACCTCCGGTTGGTCCGCTACGCAGACGACTTCCTCGTGCTCGTCGCTGGGACTCGCGAGCACTGTGAAGTACTTCGCGAGGAGGTGGCAGCGGTCCTCGCGCCGATGGGCATGCGTCTGTCGATGGAGAAGACGAGGATCACCCACATCGACGAGGGCCTCGACTTCCTCGGATGGCGCATCCAGCGTCACCGCAAGCGAGGCACTGATCGGCAGTACGTCTACACCTACCCGGCGAAGAAGTCCGTGAGGACCGTCGCCAGGAAGATCAAGACCATCTGCCGGACAGACGTCAACCAGCCGCTGCCAGTCCTGTTGCGTCAGCTCAACTCGATGCTGCGAGGCTGGTGCGCCTACTTCCGGCCCGGCGTTTCAAGCGCCACGTTCCAGTTCCTGCGCCAGCTCGTCTGGGGGCAGGCCATTCGCTGGATCAGGCGCAAACATCGCCGGATCACCTGGAAGGACCTCCGCCGACGCTATTGCAACGGCGGATGGT
This sequence comes from Streptomyces sp. NPDC051664, assembly GCF_044453545.1. Classification (NCBI taxonomy): domain Bacteria; kingdom Bacillati; phylum Actinomycetota; class Actinomycetes; order Kitasatosporales; family Streptomycetaceae; genus Streptomyces; species Streptomyces sp. NPDC051664. Next base: position 1,982 of record NZ_JBITCU010000108.1, read on the forward strand.
GGCCAACCACGGAGGACATCACCCTGTTCGACCCGGCCAAGGTACGCACGACGCGCTACCGATACCGGGGAGCGGTGATTCCTTCGCCCTGGCCCACCAAGGGATAAGGAACCCGAGGCTGTCGAAGGGGACTTGTGGAGAGCCCGGTGCTCGGAAACGGGCACGCCGGGTTCGGGAGGCGGTTCGGGGAAACCCACCAGCAGCAATGCTGGCAGGGCGCCCCGAACCGACCTCACATCAGCCAGGGCAAGCACCACACCCAAGCACTCCTC
>NZ_JBITCU010000109.1:0-2065 GCF_044453545.1 Streptomyces sp. NPDC051664
ATCGGCCTTCTGAAGCAGGCAAGAGGCGTTGCGACCAGGTACGACAAGCTCGCCGTCCGCTACGAGTCGACCGTCCAACTCACCCTCATACGGCAAGCGCTGTGACCACATCTCAAACACGTCCTAGTACTCCAGCCGGACTTCGGAGTTTCGCCTGGTCAAAGGCTTAGGTCCGCGGAGTGTAGCGAGGTGGTGCCGGAGACGGGGCGGGTTCTGCCGGTCCGTCCCGCGAAGGTGTGACCGCGTCGCGTGTAGTGACAACGCCGGGCTCGGGCCTGGTGCCGGCGGCGCCATCGTGACCACTTCACCGCGTGCTCTGTCCGTGTAGGAGGGCGTCGGTGCGCAACTGCCAGCAGGCGGCGGATCTCGGCTGGGGTGAGGTCCACGAGGTCGGGCGCGTCGTCTCCAGCTCCCCCTTTTCCCGCTCCTGGGCGGCGGTGACGGCCAGGAATGCGTGGGCGAGCATGGCGAGGGTGATGTGCCGGTACCAGCCGATGTAGCGCCGGACTTCGTACTGGTCCAGGCCGCACTCGTTCTTCGCGGACTGGAAGCACTCCTCGATCTTCCAACGGCATCCGGCGATCAGCGCGAGGTCGGCGACGGTGGCATGCAGGGGTGCCGAGGCGAGGAAGTAGGCGATCTCATCGGGCTTGGCGATATTGCGGCGAGCGAGCATCCACCGCTGCCGGGTGGGCTCGTCGCCGTCGAACTCCCACACCGCCGGCAGCCGGGCGGCGGCCCAGTCGTAGAGCCGTGGCCCTTTGGCGCCGTCGCCGCAGGTAAGACGTTGCCATGCCTCGGCTGGGGCCTGGCCGATGAGGTAGTCGATGCGAGGACCGTGCACCTGTTGAGACTTGGGCACGGCGACGACATAGGACAGCCCGGTGTCTTCCAGGAAGCGGCGGAAACGGGAGTCCTGCCCATAGGCGGCATCCGCGGTGACCCAGGTGAAGGGCAGCGGGCCGGCCTGAGCCCGCAGGACCATGGCGCGGGCGAGGTCGTTCTTGGTCGCGAAGCCCCGCTGCTGAGGGATGCGGGCCGCTCGGCAGCGTTCGGCATCGTCGGTCCAGGACTTGGGCAGATAAAGCTCGCGGTCGACCAGGGCGTGCCCGCGTGTGGTGGCGTAGGCGGCAAAGACGCTGATCTGGCAGTTCTCGGTTCGGCCGGCGGTGCCGGAATATTGCCGTTGCACGCCGGCTGAGGTGATGCCCTTCTTGACGAATCCGGTGTCGTCGATGATCAGGACGCCGTCGTCGATGCCGAGATGTTCGGCGACGTATGCCTGCACGTCATCGCGGATCTCGTCGGGATCCCAGCGACTCTTGGCCAGTAGGTGCTGCAGTCCGTCCGGAGTGGAGTGGCCGGCGAACTCGGCGAGTTGCCAGGAGTTCTTGCGGCCCACCGGGCCAAGCAGGCCGCGGACGTAGTCCCGCATCCGCCGCCGCGGCTCGATGCGGGGGAAGCGGTGCCCGATCCTCAGAAAGAGTTCTTCCAGTCCTTGTTCCCACGCGGTGGCGGGTACGTCATCGATCACGCATGGAGGCTGTCCGCACCGTTGTCACTACACGCGGCGCGGTCACACGTTCGCGGGACGGGCCGACAGAACCCGCCCCGTCTCCGGCACCACCTCGCTACACTCCGCGGACCTAACCCTTTGACCAGGCGAGACTCCGAAGTCCGGCTGGAGTACTAGGACCTGTCTGAGATGTTGATCAAGGTCGTTAAATGATCTTCAGATGTCTCGTGGCGACCTGACGGATGCACAGTGGGAGCGGCTGGAAGCGGTGTTGCCGCCGATACCGAAGATGGGTCGACCTCCGAGGGATCGGCGGCAGGTGTTCGACGGGATCTGGTGGCGGGCCCGGACCGGCTCGCCTTGGAGGGATCTGCCCGAGCGATACGGCCCCTCTGCGACCAACACGGGGTCACACGGTCGATCGGCGCGGTCGGCACCAGCGCCGACAACGCAACCTGCGAAAGCTTCCACGCCTCCCTGAAACGCGAGACCCTCCAGAGCGCCCACGACTACGGCGACACCGACACCTGCCGCCGGACCGCCTTCGCC
>NZ_JBITCU010000110.1:0-1887 GCF_044453545.1 Streptomyces sp. NPDC051664
TCGAAGCATCAAGGTCAGAGCACCGGCCGCACTCTCTGCAAGGTAGAGGTACCCCATACTCACGATCCGTCACCACCGGATGTGAGACAGAGCCGATTTTGGTTCTGTCGACGATCTTGTGATCCGGACGGTTGAGCGGTTCGTGCCGACCGTTCGCAATCATGCATCGCGTGCTCTCGTGATGTGCTTTTGGAGCTGTTTCCTTACCTGTCCGCGTTGCTCATCGAGGAGGTCGAGAGACGGCCGGACAAGCTGGTGTTGAGGGCGCGGGTGCGGGCGGCGAGCGGGTCCTGTCGGTGCGGTCAAAGCTCCGCTCGGGTGCACGGCCGGTACGTACGCAAGCTGCGTGACGTCGCCGCGGGCGGGCTCGGCGTGGTGATCGAGTTACGCATACGCCGGTTCCGCTGCGAGAACACTGCCTGCACGGCGGTGACGTTCGCCGAACAGATCGTGGGACTGACGACCCCGCACAGTCGGCAGACCCCGCTATTGCGCGGGGTGCTGACGCGGATCGGACTGGCCCTGGCCGGCCGGGCAGGAGCCCGCCTGGCCTCCGCGGTCGGCATCACCGTGGGCAAGGACACGCTGCTGCGGCTGGTCAGAGCCCTGCCCGAACCGGAGGTCGGCGAGGTGGAGGTACTCGGCGTCGACGACTTCGCCTTCCGCAAGGGCCGTCACTACGGCACGGTGCTGATCGACATGGCCACCCACCGTCCACTGCATCTCTATGAGGGACGCGAGGGCGAAGACCTCGCCGCATGGCTCCGCGACCACCCCGAGGTGAAGGTGATCTGCCGGGACCGGTCCAGCGGTTACGCGGAGGGCGCACGCATCGGAGCGCCGCAGGCCGAGCAGGTCGCTGATCGCTATCATCTGTGGGCCAATCTCGGCCAGGCGGTCGAGAAGACAGTGAACGGTCATCGCTCCCGTCTGGCCGAACCGCCTTCACAACCCGCAGACACCCCCGACGAACCGGAGGTAGTCCAGCTGCCGACAGAGCTGAAGATCGTGACTCGACTCCGTGAACAACATGCTGCTGCCCACGAGTTGTGGCAGCAGGGGATGTCGAAGGCGGGGATCGGCCGGAAACTCGGACTGCACCAGGCCACCGTCCGCAAACTGGTTAACGCCCCCTCCGCGGACGATGTCGTCGCCAAAAGTCTGCAGCGGGCGCACGTCGTCGACCCGTATGTCGGCTACCTGCACCGGCGCTGGAACGATGGCGTCAGAAACGCCACCCAGCTCTACCGCGAGATTCAGGAACAGGGCTACCCCGGAGGCGAGTTGGCCGTCCAACGTCATCTGCGGCAGTACCGCACCGGGCGCGGACACGCACCCGATCCGGGGCCGAAGCCTCCGTCGGTCCGCGAGGTCACCTCATGGATCATGACTCACCCCGAACACCTGCGGGACGAGAACGCCGGCAAGCTTCACCGGCTGCGTGAACGCGATCCCGAGCTGGACCGGCTCACTCTTCACGTCAGGAAGTTCGCCGTCATGATGACCGCACGCCACGGCGACCGCCTCGAGGACTGGATCACCGAGGTCGAACGAGACTCCCTCGCCCCTCTCGCGGGCTTCGCCCGCAACCTGCGCCGCGACTTCGACGCCGTCCGCAACGGACTGTCCCTTCCCCACAGTTCCGGCGCCGTCGAAGGCAACATCAACCGGCTGAAGATGCTGAAACGGCAGATGTTCGGCCGGGCCAGCCTCGATCTCCTTCGCAAACGCGTCCTGCTCGCGCGATGAGTCCAGCCCGTCCGGATCACAAGATCGTCGACAGAACCTCTTCTGGCTCTGTCTCACATCCGGTGGTGACGGATCGCGAGTATGGGGTACCTCTACCTTGCAGAGAGTGCGGCCGGTGCTCTGACCTTGATGCTTCGA
>NZ_JBITCU010000111.1:0-1820 GCF_044453545.1 Streptomyces sp. NPDC051664
TCAGCCCTTGCGGGTGTTGACCTCGTCGGTGAGCTGGGGGACGACCTGGAAGAGGTCGCCGACGACGCCGTAGTCGACGAGGTCGAAGATCGGGGCCTCGGAGTCCTTGTTGATCGCGACGATGGTCTTCGAGGTCTGCATCCCGGCCCGGTGCTGGATCGCGCCGGAGATACCCGACGCGATGTACAGCTGCGGGGACACCGACTTGCCGGTCTGGCCGACCTGGTTGGAGTGCGGGTACCAGCCGGCGTCGACCGCGGCACGCGAGGCACCGACCGCCGCACCGAGCGAGTCGGCGAGCGCCTCGATGATCGCGAAGTTCTCCGCACCGTTGACACCACGGCCACCGGAGACCACGATCGCGGCCTCGGTCAGCTCCGGACGCCCGGTCGACTCACGCGGGGTCCGCGACAGCACCTTCGTACCGGTGGCCTGCGCCGAGAAGCTCACGGGCAGGGCCTCGACCGCACCCGCGGCCGGGGCCGCCTCGACCGGCGCCGAGTTCGGCTTCACCGTGATGACCGGGGTCCCCCTGGAAACACGGGACTTCGTGCTGAACGACGCCGCGAACGCGGACTGCGTCGCCACCGGACCCTGCTCACCGGCCTCCAGATCCACGGCATCGGTGATGATGCCGGAACCGATCCGGACCGCGAGGCGGGCGGCGATCTCCTTGCCCTCCGCGGAGGACGGCACCAGCACCGCGGCCGGGGACACCGCCTCGACCGCAGCCTGCAGCGCATCCACCTTCGGCACGACCAGGTAGTCGGCGAACTCGGGGGCCTCCGCGGCGAGGACCTTCACCGCACCGTGCTCAGCCAGCACCGACGCGGTCTCGGCCGCACCGGCACCCAGCGCGACAGCGACCGGCTCACCGATCCGACGCGCCAGCGTCAAAAGCTCCAGCGTGGGCTTGCGGACGGCACCGTCCACGTGGTCGACATAGACGAGAACTTCAGCCATGGGACTTCAATCTCCTGCAACTGACGAAGGAACGAGGAACGGACAAAACACCCGGTCCTAGATGAACTTCTGACCCGCGAGGAACCCGGCGAGCTGCTTACCGCCCTCACCCTCGTCCTTGACGATCGTGCCCGCCGTGCGAGCCGGACGCTGCGCCGCGGAGTCCACCGCGGACCACGCACCCGCCAGACCGACCTCGTCCGCATCGATCTCCAGATCCCCCAGATCCAAAGACTCGACCGGCTTCTTCTTCGCCGCCATGATCCCCTTGAACGACGGGTAACGCGCCTCACCCGACTGGTCCGTCACCGACACCACCGCCGGCAACGACGCCTGCAACTGCTCCGACGCACTGTCACCGTCACGACGCCCGGTCACCGCGCCGCCCTCGACCTTCACCTCCGACAACAACGTCACCTGCGGAACACCCAGACGCTCCGCCAGCACCGCCGGCAGCACACCCATCGTCCCGTCCGTCGACGCCATCCCACACACGACCAGGTCGTAACCCGTCTTCTCGATCGCCTTCGCCAGCACCAACGACGTACCGATCACATCCGAACCGTGCAGATCGTCGTCCTCGACATGAACGGCCCTGTCCGCACCCATCGACAACGCCTTGCGCAACGCATCCTTGGCATCCTCCGGACCCACCGTCAACACAGTGATCTCCGCATCATCCGCCTCGTCCGCGATCTGCAGCGCCTGCTCCACCGCGTACTCATCCAACTCCGACAACAGACCGTCGACATCCTCACGGTCCAGCGTCAGATCATCGGCGAAATGCCGGTCACCGGTGGCGTCGGGCACGTACTTCACACAGACAACGATCCTCAAGCTCACGCCGGCTCTCCTAC
>NZ_JBITCU010000112.1:0-1803 GCF_044453545.1 Streptomyces sp. NPDC051664
CTTCCCTCAAGGCCGGGTAGTTAGCGTTCCCGCAGGTCACGCAAGGGAGTTGATCGGCTCTTGCGTAGCGGCTGTGTAGATGCCGGGGCCGTGCTTTTGGAGGTGGCCGTCCTTGGCCCAGCGGGAGAGTTGTCTGTACATGGTGCCGAGGGTGATGTCGCCGAGGTGCTGGGCGAGTTCGCGGGCTGGCCAGCGGCGTTCGGGGTCGGCCCGGAGGAGTTCCCGGACCCGTTCCCGGCGGCTGTTTGGTGACCGGTGAGTGTGCCGGTCGTCTCGTGAGACGTCGGGCAGGGGGCGTTCTTCGGCTGCGGGTGCGAGGACGGTGATGTCGAGGTCGGTGACGGTGCGGCTGGTGTCGGGCCTGCCGTCGTCGAGGCGCTCGCTGTAGCGGGAGACCGGTGATTTGACCTTGCGGGTGCTGACCCGGGTCCGCCGGGGCGGGAGCAGGGCGGCCAGGACCCGGCGTTTGATGAGACCGACCGGCTCGGTGGTCGTGGGGATGACGTCGGCGGCCTGGACGACCTGGTCACGGGCGGTCTGGAGGGCGATGGTGAACCCGCAGCGGTCGGGATCGGTGCCCGGGGCGGATTCGGCAGCGTCGACCATGACCGTCCGTAGTGCTTGGTAGAGCGCCAGCAGGGCCCACATCTCCTGCTCGATGCCGACCGGGTCGCCCGAGCGCAGCAGACGTCCGTTCATGATCGTGTGGCGGAGTGCGTAGTACGCCGATTCGTGTTCCCACCGCTGATGATAGAGGTCGACCAGGGCGGTCGCCGGGTAGCGGCGGGCATCGGTCAAGGTCGTGACCAGCCGGTAGGACCCAGTGAAGACGGTGCCGTCCGCGCAGGTCACCGTGATCTGCGCGTCGATGACCCGTACCCTCACCGTGCCGATCACCGACAGGTACGAGCCGTCCAGGAGACGGGACAGGACCGGGGTGCGCCGGTTGCTGCGGAGCCGGCCCAGGACCTGGGCACGGGTGGCGGTCACCGCGGCGAGGAAGTTGTTGCCGTCGAACCCCTTGTCCCACAGTACGAGCATGTCCGGCCTCAGCAGGTGCAGCAGACGGCCGGCATAGCTCGTCTCGCCCTCGGCGGTAGGGCCGAACACCGCGCCGATCAGAGCCCGGGTGCCGGTCTCGACCAGCGTCATCAACTCCAGCGTCGGATAGCCATGATGGGCGGTCCTGCCCAGCCAGGAACGGTTCCGCTCGGAGTCGGGGACCTTCTGCGAACTGCAGCCGTCGAACGACACCGTCCGGTACGGGCCGAACCGCACACCCGGCGTCGTCGGTTGGGCCAGCGGCCCGGCCAGCACTTCGAACAACGCTCGCACCGGCGCGCTACCGAGTCTCCGGCGCAGGTCACGCAACGCCTTCGCGGTCGGACAGACGACCGGCATCCCGGACAGGCCGGCGGTCAGCTTGTCCCAGACCAGCCGGTAGCCGACCTCGGGGAACAGGCACATCGCGAGCAGGAAGTAGACCCCGACCCGCGATGGCAGATCGCGCAGCCGCCGCTGCACGGTCCTCGTCTCCGACAAGACCGCGTCGACGAGCTCGAACGGCACGATCGCCGTCAGCTCCCCCAGATGGCCGGGCGCGAACCTGCCCGCGGCCACAGTGACCGTACGGGTGATGGTCGTCAGCCCGGACGTCAGGACACAATGAAAGGGCAACGGAGCTCCTTGCGGGACAAGCTGTCTTGGACGACTGCCTGTACCAACGAGCTCCGTTGCTCTACATCGAAAACCCGTCAACACCCCTTGCGTGACCTGCGGGAACGCTAACTACCCGGCCTTGGG
>NZ_JBITCU010000113.1:0-1796 GCF_044453545.1 Streptomyces sp. NPDC051664
GCGGACGCTGTTGGTCAATTCGGGCCCAGGTGCTTCGCCCCGTCGGATCCGACGGGGCGAAGTGCTGCGAAGTGACTGGTGCGGGTGCGGGCCCGGGGTGTGTCGGTGAGATGGGCGTCGATGCGGGCGAGGTTGATGGCGGCGCCGGTGAGTTGGTGCTGGAGCCTGGTCTTCGCGAGGCCCTGGTAGCGGGACCTGCGCAGGCCACAGCGCCCAACGCCCTGGGAGATGCTTCCCTCGACGCCGGCGCGGATCTTGTAGCGGTCTTTCCAGCCGTCAGTCTGTTGAAGGGCGCGGGTCTGCTGAAGGGCCTGGTGCTCGTCGTGCTGGCGCAGGGTGAGTTGTCTGCGTTTGGCCGCGGGCGAGCTGACGCAGTCGCGCAAGGCGGGGCAGGGGCGGCAGTCGGCCTGTCCGAACATGACCCGGATCACGGGAAGCTGCTGCTGAGAGCTGCGCAAGGACCACAGGGTGCTGGTGGCTCCATTCGGGCAGGTGACGTGCTGCTGATCCCAGTCGATGGTGAAGGCGTCTTGTCCGTAGCCGCCGCCGTTCTTCGCCTGGGCCACGGTGACCGATTGCAGCGGACCGTGCAGCTCGATGCCGTGTTCGCGCCGCGCGGTCACGATCTGGGCGGCGGTGGGGTAGCCGGTATCTACCCAGTGCTCGCCGGGCAGGCAGCCGTGTTCGGCAAGGTCGGCGTGGATCGTCTCACTCATCACGCTGTCGGGAACGGTGGCGACCGTGGTGGCCATGTTCGTGATCAGGTTCGGACCGTCGGTGCCACAGGTCTCGGTGAGGTGGACCTTGTACCCGTCCCACACAGTGTCGCGCTTGACGCTGCCGCGTGCCTGAGGGTCATAGGGAGTGACCAGGCGCGTCGCGCCCGGCGGCCGGTCTTTTGGGTCCCGCCGCCTAAACTCGCCTTCGACCAGGTGAAAGTGGTGCACCCAGATCTGCCTAAGGATCTCCACCTGTTCCATCTCCCGCAGCCCGGGAGGTGCTTCGGATGAGGTCACGGCCGCGAGCAGCCGCATGCCGTCCCTCCCGATCCGCAGGCCGACCTCGTCCCGCTTGGTTTGGGCTTTGGGGAAACGAGAGTCCTCGGCTCGGGTGGCGTAGTGCTTGAACCAGTCCGGTTCAGCGATTGCGGTCAGCCAGCCGGGGGCGGCCTGGGCCAGCGCGTTCAACGCCGAACGCAGTGTTTCCGCGACCATCTCCAGCCAGCACAGCTCGCGGGCCGCCGACAGCACATGCGTGGAATCGGTGCGGGCCTTTCCACCCGTGACCAACAGGTTCTTCTCTCGCGCCGCGACCAGGATGCCGTCCAGGACCTGCCGTCCGGCATCCGCCTCGATGAGACGGTCCCGGAACTCCGAGAGGACCGAGTAGTCGAAGCCAGGATCAGCCAGTTCCAGCCCGAGGGCGTACTTGAAGTCGATCCTCGCCCTCACCGCTTCCGCGGCCTGCCGGTCGGTGAGTCCTTCCACGAACTGCAACACCACCACCAGCGCGAGCCGCCCCGGTGACCAGGCAGGTTTTCCTCGTGCCGGAAACAGATCCGCGAACTGCTCGTCCGTGAAGAGCACCCCCAGCTCGTCCCGGATCCGGATCGCCAGACTCCCCTTGCGGAAGGCTGCCCGAGCCACCCGCACCGTCTCCACCGGGATCTCCCCCGGCTCCTTCGGCTGCATCGACATCGACACCCTCCCCGAACGACAACGTCGGCTCCCAAGACCTCAACCAGGTCTTGGGAGCCGACGTCACGCACGGGCCCGAATTGACCAACAGCGTCCGCA
>NZ_JBITCU010000114.1:0-1746 GCF_044453545.1 Streptomyces sp. NPDC051664
CTCTGGATAGAGGCATCAAGTGCCCGGACGACTCAAGGCGTCAGTCCGGCACCCACGCGATCACCACCGCGAGCACCGCTCGCTGCTCGAACGGCTCTCAGAACTCACATCAGTCCTGAGAGGACGATTCGTGAGTTGATGTCCGTTTCCGGGTGAGGCTGAGGCAGGGCTGCTGATCGCGGTGCTCGGTCGGTCACTGCTTCCTGGCGAAGCTGCCGGCGTCGTCCTCGGTGAGGATGTCGAGTTTGACCAGGCGTTTCAGCTTGGCGCGGGTGCCTTCGATGTTCTTCGGCAGCAGTTCGTGGTCGAGGGCTTCGCAGACGTCGCGGGCCCGGAGGGGGCCGGTGGCCTCGTTGAAGACGGCGAGGATGCGGGGGTAGTCCGGGTGCTCGGGCAGGCCCGGCGAGTCGGGCCGGGCGGGGATCCGGTCGGCGAGGGCGGTGACGGTCTTCCGGGTGATCGTGAGGTGTTCGAGGTGAGTCTCGGCTTCCCGCAGCCGGGTCTGCAGTTCGTCGATCTGGGTGCGGAGGCCGTCGGCCATGGCCCGGGCCGCGTCTTCCTGGACGTCCAGTGCTTCGAACAGGGGCTGGATGTTCACGCGGTCACCGCCTGCGGGTCGCGCCAGGTGAGGGTGTTCGCGTCGGTGAGGCGGCGGACCATGACGTGGGTCATGGCCCAGTAGACGCGGGAGGCGGATGAGGCCGGGCGGTGCTCGTAGTCGCGGACCAGGCGCCGGTGCAGTATCAGGATCCCGTAGGTCTGCTCGACCCTCCACCGCTTCGGTTGCGGGACGAACCCCTTGTCCTGCGGGTTGCGCTCGACGATCTCGACGTCGATGGCGCGACGGATGCCATGCGCGACCACCTGGTTCTTGAAGCCCTGGTCGACCAGGGCCTTGCGGACGGTTCCGCCGGCGCTCTCGGCAACCTGGTCCAACAGGGCGATGCCCGCGGCGTTGTCGTGTGCGCTCGCGGCAAGGACGGTGACAGCGATGACCAGGCCGAGCACATCCACGGCCAGCCCCCGCTTGCGGCCCGGCACCCGTTTCCCGGCATCCCGACCGGTCGTGGTGGCAGGGACCCCGGCAGCAGCATGGACACTCTGGGTGTCCAGCACCACCAGGGTCGGGTCCTCTAATCGGCGGGCCCGCTCACGGACCTGGCAGCGCAGGAGTTCATGGATGACCTGGTCTGTCCCGTCGTCCCGCCAGGCGGCGAAGTAGTAGTACGCCGCGCTCTTCGGCGGCAGATCGTGCGGCAGATAGGCCCACTGACAACCCGTCCGGCCCTGGTAAAGAATCGAGTTCACGATCTCCCGCATCGCATAGGCGCCCTGGTGGCCGCTGACCGAGCGATGCCGGTCCTTCCAGGCCGTGATCACCGGCTCGATCAGAGACCACTGCTCGTCCGACAAGTCGCTCGGGTACGAAGTGCGTTCACTCACCCCGCCACCCCAGCAGACGGCCGACTGCGGACCACCGGATTCCGCTCGCACCCACACCATCAGGCGACGACAGAACCTCTCAAAGACTCACGAACCGTCCTCTGAGAGCCGTTAGTACCGGATTAGGACGGCTCCGACGCCGTGATCACACCAGACACCGCAAGATCATCTCACCTGTGACCAGCAGTTACGGGACAGCCCTTAGGAGCAATGCCGGTAACTTAGGGCGTTTTTATCCGCTTGACCCGTTTGGGCTTGGTGGCATTGACGATGGTGACGGCCGGGGCGGACGGGTGTTCTGCA
>NZ_JBITCU010000115.1:0-1737 GCF_044453545.1 Streptomyces sp. NPDC051664
TGTCGTACTGCTCGGTCACGCGGTTCAAAGCTTCGAGTGTGCGGGGCGGGTGTGTCCTGTGGAAGACGAGGATTCTCGCGAGCTCAGGCCCGGCGAAGGCCAGGAGAGGCTTGGCCCTCCCGGCGTGGTAGCTCAGCACGTTGCGTGTGCGGCCCATGAGCTCGGCCGCGAGGGTCAAGGTGACGGTGTTGCGGCTGCGGAGCACGGCGGCCAGGACACGGTGGCGGTGATCGAGGATGCCGAAGCCGGGGTTGCGACCGCGGTGGTCCCTGCCCTCACTCTGTCGTTCGGCTTCGGCCAGGACTTGTCGGCACGGTTCGAGCTGGAGCACGAGCTGCTCGAACTGTTCTCGGGTCATGCCGGTGAGTGCGGGGTGGGTGAGGAGGAAGGTGGCCTCGGGCGGGACCGGCGGCCCTGGCTCGTCGTGTGGATCTTCCGGAAGCTGCTGGTCGGGGTTCTGCGGCGCGATGGTGTAGTTCCATTCGCCGTGGAATGCATCGCGCTCGACCCGCCGATCGACGCCCTTGCGTTCGGCCCGGGTGAGCACGCGGCCGGTGGGATAAGCGTTCTCGTCGAGCATGGCCTGGACCGTCAGTCCGGTGCTGGTGCGGGTGGCCGAGATGGTCTGCAGCAGAACTTCGTAGCTGGTCAGCGGCTGTCCGCGCAGACTGTGGGTGATCCGGGAGAACAGCCGGTGTTCCACTTTGTTCCATTTTGAAGTACCGGGAGGGAAGTGGGCGACGGTGATGCTCAGCCCGCACTCGTCGGCAAAGCCGGCCAGGCCCATCTTGAACAGGCGGGAGTCGGCCGAGTTTGCCCCTCCTGCGTCGGCGGTGACCAGCAAGCGGTCCACTCCGGGGTAGTCGAGGTGCCCTTGGAGCTTCCACCAGCGGCGCAGAGACTCCACCGCGAACGCGGCGGTGTTGCGGTCGGTGCCCACATTCACCCAGCCGCTGTCACGTCCCAGGTCATAGATGCCATACGGAATGGCGACCGGGGTGTCGGGGCCGATGAAGTCGTGGTCCGGGGCAGTGATGGGCCGGCCTTTGGGACGGTAGGTGCGGCCGGGGCGGGCCAACTCGCCGATCGGCTCCTTCTGCTTCGTATCCACACTCACCACCGGCAGGCCCCCCGCCAGAAAGCGTTCGGCAGCGGAGTTGATGTGCCGGAACTGGGCATCACGGTCGGGAACCTGGCTTCCGGACCGGGTCTTGGCCATCCCCTGCAGACTGAAGCCCATCGCACGCAGCAGACCGCCGACAACCGGGGCACTGGCCGGATGACCGGCTTCGGCCAGCTCCCGGGACAAGTCCCGCAGCGAGGCAGTGGTCCAGCGCAGCGGGGAGACCGGATCTCCCAGCTCACGCGGCTCGATCAGCGACTCGAGAGCCGCCACCAGGCAGGGGTCACGTTCAGCAGCTGACTTGCGTCCACCGCCAGTCCTGCGCACCCGCCCCAACGGTGCTGCCCCTGCGGCAAGTTCCTCACACCCCCTTGCGACCGTCGACTCGGAGACCTCCGCGATCCTGGCCACAGCCGCGATCCCGCCATGCCCCAACGCCTCGGCCTCGGAGGCCAGGTACAGACGACGCTGACGCTCATCCAGATGCGGCAGAATCACCGCGAACTTCATATCCAGCCCCGCCAGGACTTCACCCGGAATCGTCACAACAACCCAACTACCACATGAAACAGCGACGTTGCCTCGAATCCGGCAGTAGATAAATTACGGCTCCT
>NZ_JBITCU010000116.1:0-1658 GCF_044453545.1 Streptomyces sp. NPDC051664
GCGTCCACCGCTCCAACACCGCCCGCTCGTCATCAGACAGCAGCAACGGTTCCAGCTTCGGGCCCCGACGAGGAACTGACGCACCAGCAGCAGAAGTCACACACCAACTAACGATCAACTACTGGCACAGGACACTAGTTCCTATGCCGACGGGGCCGGCACTGGCGCCCCGCACGCGGTCCAGGTCGCCGACCGCTTCCACCTCTGGCCGAACCTGGGAACCGCCGTCGAGCGGAACGTGAGCCGCCACAACAACTACCTGAAGACAGTAGTCGTCAGGACTGATGGCCTGCCGAGCGATGCCGTCGCCAACCACGCGGATGCCAAGAGGGTGATGTCTTCGATCGAGGCCCGAATCCGCGAACGTCATGTGACCGTCCATGCTCTGCTCGCCCAAGGACACGGCATCCGTGAGATCGCCCGGGAACTGCGCATGGGTGGCAATACCGTTCGGCGCGCGGCCCGCGCAGCGAGCCCCGAAGAACTACTGAGCGGACGACATCAGCCCCGGCCCAGTCAGCTCGACCCCTACAAGCCCCACCTGGACAAACGCTGGGCCGAGGGATTGACCAACGCGATCCAGCTCCAGGCCGAGTTCCAAGACCTCGGCTACCGCGGCAGCTATCAGACAATCAGCGACTACGTGCGCCCGAGGCGCCGCCGGCGCATCCGCATCGTCGCCCCCGCACCTCCCGGCGTCCGGCAGGTCACCGGGAGGTGCGCCACCCTGATCGCCTGGGTGACGAAGAGCGCCGGCAGTTCACCGCCGTCCTCGCCCGGTGCCCGGAACTGACCGCCCTCCATGGACACGTCCGCGCCTTCGCCGAGATCCTCACCACCCGCTCCGGCCAGCACCTCAAAGACTGGATCACTGCCACCCGCGCCGACGATCTGCCCGGACTCCACACGTTCGCCACTGGCCTGGAGAAGGACTGGGACGCGGTCGTTCAGGGCCTGACCACCTGCTGGAACTCCGGTCCGGTGGAAGGCCGGGTCAACCACATCAAGATGATCAAGCGCCAGATGTTCGGCCGGGCCAAACTCCCACTCCTTCGCAAGCGAGTCCTCCTCACCGCCACCCGCCCGGCGGCACAGCCAGTAACTACAACCGACAGGTCTAGTGATTCTTGAGAGCGCCATAAGGTGACTCTCTCGACGACCCGGCGGGAGTACGCCATGGAGATCACCGTCCAGTGGATACGGACGTCCTGGACGAAGGAGTCCCGGGGAGGGGAGGCTGCCTCGCGCAGGAACGCGACCCCGATCGGCTTCGCTCTCCCGCCTGCCGAGACCACCACCTCCGCACACGTGATTCGCATGCATGAGCGTGACGGCTTCAAGCCCTATGTCACCCAGGAAGACCGCGGCAAAGTCGATGTCCAGCTGCGGGAAGCCGACGGACGGCTGCGGGTCTTCCCGCGAGTCCAGCCCTTGTTTGCCCTGCCGCCCCGGCCGCGACGGCCCCCGGCAGTGCGACTCGGCCCCGGCCAGTGGGTGCGCTGGCAGCTCAACTACCGCTTCAGCAGTGCACTGGGGATCCGGGGTTGGTCGTACTGGCTGGACTGGGCTTGATCCGCTTTGACGGACATTCGAGATCAGGGGCTCAGCCCCGGGAGGATGTCCATCATGGAGAGCATGGGGAAGAAGAAACCTCGCCG
>NZ_JBITCU010000117.1:0-1642 GCF_044453545.1 Streptomyces sp. NPDC051664
AGACGACACGACATGCCATCCCTCCCGCCGAAGCACCGATCTCATGCCTGACCAGCGGAAACGCAGCTACCGCCTTCGGAAAGACAACAACTTCTAAGGCTAACCCCGCAGAACGGGATGTCTCACCCAAGGCTGACAGAGAGGGGGACGAGCCCGCGACGGTACATGCGCACCGTAAGCAGGAGCCTCATTTGCCTCAAAGGACAGTTTTTTGTGCCCTCTCATACCCGTGAGGATCGATTTCGAGGCCGTGACGGAGGCCTGTGAGGTGCTGAACTGTTGTCAGTGGCTGCGGCGCGGGCAGTGGCTGCCGCGGCCTCGGTGTGGCTACAAGGTCAAGTCCAACTGTCGGGCCAACCGTCGCACACGAGGAACTTGTCCTGAGGGAGGGACAGTTCGCTGAGTACTTCGGGCCTAGCTCCGGCGATGGCTCGCACGTATTCGACGTCGCCGGTGCAGAGCGTCTTCTTGTTGCCCTGCTCGTCGGTGGCGAGGAGGAGGCCGTAGCCGTCGGGGGCGGGGTCGAGGCCGGCGGTCCGGCAGAAGCGCCGGTAGTTCCCTGGGCTGCCGAGGTCGGCCGGGGTGGCGAACGCGATCTGGCGTGGGGTCAGCATGTTGTCATCCTCTCGTCAGTGGCTGTGCCCTGGCAGGTAGCGGCTACCGCATTTCGAGCAGTACGGCAGGGTCGGTCATGGCATCCGTGTGCCTGAGGGGAACCTGCGTTCTGCGCAATGGGTGGCTCTGCCTCTGCGAGGCAGTTGACAGAGGCAGGGCCACTTCGGGCCGACATACCATGGCCCGGGGCCTCGGCGGGGAGCGTGAGACCACTTGCGGTTCGCCCTCGGTGCCGGGAGGGCGAACTGGTTCAGGCCAGCGGCCGGGGAGAGAATCGACCGCCTTTTTCCTGCCCTCCCCCTGGGTGAACAGGAGCCTGTCGAATGGGCGGCCCTGCCTCAGCGAGAGAAGTGAGAGGCAGGGCCGCCTCGGGCCGCCGATCCGCGGCCCGTGGCCTCGACGGGGCACGCGAGGCCACTTGCAGTTCGCCCTCTATGCGTAGGGAGGACGAACTGGTTGAGGCAGGCGGCCAAGGTAAGTCGGCCGCCCCTTTCCTGCCCTCCCCCACGGAGACAGAAACCTGCTGGCCCTGCCCTGACGAGGCGTTGACAGAGGCAGAGCCACCTCGAGCCGTAGCGAGCATGCGGCGACCCGAGATCCAGACGGTATACGCGCACCGGAAGCAGGAGTCTTCTTTGCGTACACATGTGCGCCTTTCGTGACCTTCACGCTCGTGAAGGGGGTTTTCGAGATCCTGGCGGCGCCTGTGAGGTGGCCGCCCTGAGTCGCTCAGTCCTGCGACTTGCTTCTGTCAATGCGTCGCAGTGAGCGGTCTCGGGTGATCGCGAGGGTCAAGCCCTTGAGGCTTGGACCGCCGGGTAGCCAGCAGGCCCGGGCCGCCTCTTCGACGCTCATGCGGTCCATGGCGTCCATGCCGTCCCGCCAGAGGCGGGCGGCTTTGCGAATCGCGTTCCTCGCGGCCTCGCTCCTAGGGGGCCTCCCTCTGAGTGGTGGACACGCTGTTACTGGATCTGCTTGATCCGGAGGAAGCGAGAAGTCGGCAGATGGCGATGAAGGATTACTCGGA
>NZ_JBITCU010000118.1:0-1586 GCF_044453545.1 Streptomyces sp. NPDC051664
CTTAGCTTGACGTTTATCCTCGCAGGTCACTCGACCTGCTGATCTGCGGTTCTTCCCGGGACAGCAGGGGCGGCCGTTCTCCACGCTTCGAGATGTCGAGTCACGAAGCACGAGAGAACGGCCGCTGTGTATGAGTCTCCCGGTCGACGCGCCCGCAGGCGACGCATTGGGCATCTTGTCCCGCTTTCGGGTCGAGTTCTACGAATGCCTCTACGCCCGCCAGGACGTGCTCTTCGAGCTCACGGACGCGGTGTTGTGCGCGGACGGGCCGGTGAAGACCCTGGTCGAGCTGTCGCTGGCGGTCGAGCACCGGCGCGGGCACGGCGCGCTGTACGCGGCTTTGGACCGCGGTTGGCTGGAGCCGACGCGGTTGCGCCGCATGCTGGCCGGCCTGCCGCTGCCGAAGGCGGCCGACGGGCGGATCGTGCTGGCCGTGGACGTGAGTAACTGGCTCCGCCCCGATGCCCCGACCAGCGACGATCGGCTGTTCTGCCACGTCTACGGACGTGGCGACCGCAAGACGGACCAGTTCGTGCCGGGCTGGCCGTACTCCTTCGTTGCCGCGCTGGAGTCCGGCCGCACCTCCTGGGTCGCGCTGCTGGACGCCGTGCGCCTGGGGCCCGCCGACGACGCGACGCTCGTCACCGCCGCCCAACTGCGCGACGTCGTCGAGCGGTTGACGCAAGCCGGGCACTGGATGCCGGGCGATCTGGAGATCCTGATCGTGATGGACGCCGGCTACGACGTCACCTACCTCTCCCACGCCCTGGCCGACCTGCCGGTCGTGCTGGTCGGGCGCCTGCGCTCGGACCGGGTCATGCTCCGCGACGCAGGCCCCGCGCGTTCCGGCCCGAAGGGCGGGCGGCCCCGTCGGCACGGCGGCGTCCTCACCTTCGCCAAGCCCGACAGCTGGCATCAGCCCGACGTCACCACCAGCACGGACACCACCCGCTACGGCAAGGCCGAGGCGATGGCCTGGGACCGGATGCACCCCAGACTCACCCACCGCGGCCCATGGCTGGACCACGCGGAGGAGGAACTGCCCGTCCTGCACGGCACGTTGGTGCGACTGCAGGTCGAGTACCTGCCGGGCGACCGCGACCCGAAACCGGTCTGGCTGTGGTGCTCAGCCACCGCCGCGACGCTGGTGGACGTGGACCGCTGGTGGCAGTCGTTCCTCCGCAGATTCGACCTTGAGCACACCTTCAGGCTCCTGAAGCAGACGCTCGGCTGGACGGCCCCGAAGGTCCGCCACGCCGGCAGCGCCGATCTGTGGACCTGGCTCATCATCGCCGCCCACACCCAGCTCCGCCTCGCCCGCCCCCTCGCCGAGGACCTGCGCCGTCCCTGGGAGCGACCCGCTGAGCCCCGCCGCCTCACTCCTGCCCGTGTCCGCCGGGGGTTTCGCAACGTCCGCGCGACGACGGCCCGTCCGGCGGCCGCACCGAAACCGTCCCGGCCAGGCCCGGGGCGGCCTCCCGGCTCGAAGAACAAGCAACGGGCCAAGCGCCACGACGTCGGCAAGACGGTCAAACGCGCCGAGTCGATCAAGGAACACCAAGCCCGCCGAGGATAAACGTCAAGCT
>NZ_JBITCU010000119.1:0-1515 GCF_044453545.1 Streptomyces sp. NPDC051664
GAGGCCCTGTCTTCATGCGCGTACAACGGGAAGATCACCCCGGCGGGAAACCTGTTCGACCCGCACGTTCCATGATCGGTTGAGATACAGCTACTCAGCTCGCCTCACCTGAGGTTGGAAAAGCCTTCCTCCTTGAACTCGCGCACCACGATGTCCTTGTGCTCTATTGTCGGTACCCGCCAGGGGGCACCGTCTGGGGAGGCAGAGAACTCAACGCGCTCTCCATGAGAAGAATCGCACTATCGAACTGACGTTTGACCTCAGATGATACGGCTGGAAGATCGTGTACAGCGCGGAGATTTGCCAAGAGATCTCCGAATTCCGACCGGTCTCCCGCATTTAGCCCCTGCCCCCGGGCTAGGCGGGAGATGGAATCGGCAACGGAGGTAGTCACGAGATATGGAAAGTGTCGCAAATATTTATTTCCTGGCAGTCTGAGGCGAGGGAGCTTTTGAATTGCCCCTATTGCCCGGGAGAACTTCTGTACTCTATCGTCACCCAGGATCACCTGCGCGACACCAGGGGAGATTCTCTGCCTCATAGCGGAAGAATGTCCCAGATTAACTACTTTGGCATATTCTGAGAATTGCCTCAAGAATTCGTGTGAGTGTACACGGCTTCTGCCAGAAGGCCCCCCTACGTAGCGTAGCTCAAGTAGGGCGAGGGGGATGGATCGGCCCGCATGATCCATGTCAAGGTAATCCCTACTCATTCCGTGCATTCCAGGACTTACCACAAGGTTATTCCGCGTGTTGCCCGTCATGGTATACCTCAGATAATCGCGGAGCCTGACCGCCTCCCACGCTACCTCGTTTTTAAATTCTTCGTCCAGAAGATCCAAATGTGAATTAAACAGATCTTCTGGATATCCTTGAGATGCGATAAATTCGAAGAACTGCACAGCAAACGCTTCGGTGATAGGTCTAAAGTTCCTTCTAAGGAAAGCTCGAACTTCCGGATTCAGTTGCTGCAGGAGTTGGTGAAAGTAGTTTCTGTTTGCTGCGGGAAGCCAGTTCTTAGTCAGCATTACTATGGTTTCTCCCGTATAGGGGTCGCGTGCCCCAGCTTTGGTCATTGGGATTGCTGCTGCGTGCTGGACGAAGAGCCACGCGTATCCGGCGACTTGGCTGACCCCTTCGAAATCCTGAAGGAATGGCACGTGCTCGGGACCAACCTGGGTATTCAGCATTTCTGTGGCATAGTGGGCGGCTATCCTCTGGCCGAATGACCGGCTCCAAGTGAAGAGCGGCACAGCGATTGGCGATTTGAGTCGGGCATGCGCTGCGTCGAGGAATTCCATTAGCCCGCTGACCGGTACGCCGAAAGTGTACTGGCTGTATGCGGGATGGTCCGGTCCCGTTGGCGCGGGGAGTACTGTTGCGCTCAGGCCGAGTTCGGTGAATTTCCATCCGTGCCCTGCGAGAACTTGCGAGAAATAGAGACCGCGATTGTGCTGGTCCGTGGCGTTGAATGCCTGGCGGGTTGTTTCGAGAAGCCGCATTGCGTCAGAGATCG
>NZ_JBITCU010000120.1:0-1472 GCF_044453545.1 Streptomyces sp. NPDC051664
CAATACCAGTAACTTAGGTGCAATCTGGTCGTTGTTGGTGGTATGCCGAGAGTGGGTCAGCTGAAGTCATCTGGTGAGCGTCTTTCGGACCGGGTCGCGGTCGGGGTGCTGACGCAGGCGTTTCCTGCGGGGCTTGTGGACGAGGTGTTGGCGGAGACGGGCCGGGTGCAGCAGCGGAACCGGCTGTTGCCGGCCCGGCTGGTGGTCTACTTCGTGCTGGCGATGTGCCTTTTCTCGGGGCAGAGCTACGAGGAGGTCGCCCGACTGCTGACCATGGGTTTGCAGGGTGAGCGGCGGTGGCGTGCGTCGTGGGCGGTGCCGAGTACGGCGGCGATCTGGAAAGCCCGGTCACGGTTGGGGGTGGCGCCGCTGCGGCAGTTGTTCGCGCGGGTGTGCCTGCCGGTTGCCGCATCGGGTACTCAGGGTGCTTTTCACCGTGGCTGGCGCCTGACCGCGATCGACGGCACCACGTTCGATCTGCCCGACACGAAGGCGAACGTGGAGGCGTTCGGCCGTCCGCCGCGTTCCGGGCGTGGCGAGCAGAACGTCGGCTACCCGCAGATCCGCATGGTCGGCCTGGTGGAGTGCGGCACCCGCGCCGTTTTCGACGCTGCGCTCGGCCCTCTGCGGACCGGAGAGCAGGCCCTGGCCCGGGCGGTCCTGCCGTCCCTGCGGCCGGGGATGATGCTGCTGGCCGACCGTGGCTTCTACAGCGTGGACCTGTGGTGCACAGCCGCGGCAACCGGGGCCGACCTGCTGTGGAGAGTCCGAAAAGACCTGGTGCTGCCCGTGGTCGAGCAACTCCCGGACGGCTCCTACCTCACGGAGATCTTCGACCGCAGCGACATCCACCACATCCGTCGAGGGGTCCCGGCACGCGCGGTGGAGTACACAATCGCCGGCCACGAGGGCGTCTACCGGCTCCTCACCACGATCCTCGACCCGGACAGGGCCCCAGCCGCAGAACTGGCCGAACTCTACGCACAGCGATGGGAGTTCGAGTCCACCCTCGACGAGATCAAGACCCACCTCGGCGGTTCCCACCTGGTGCTGCGTTCGCAGCACCCCGACGGAGCCGAGCAGGAACTCTACGGCTTCCTGCTCGTCCACCACGCCATCCGGCACCTGATGCACCAGGCCGCACGGCAAGCCGACCACGATCCCGACCGGATCTCCTTCACCCGCTCACTGCGCGTCGTGCGCCGCCAGGTCACCGACCAGGCGGCGTTTTCCCCCCGACAGACTCGCCCGTGCGGTCAAAGCAACCCACGCTGAACTCCTCGAACGACTCCTGCCACCACGACGCCGCCGAGCCAACCCCCGTGTCATCAAACGCAAAATGGCCAACTGGCCCCTCAAACGCGCAGCCCACCATGCTGCAGAACACCCGTCCGCCCCGGCCGTCACCATCGTCAATGCCACCAAGCCCAAACGGGTCAAGCGGATAAAAACGCCCTAAGTTACCGGCATTG
>NZ_JBITCU010000121.1:0-1459 GCF_044453545.1 Streptomyces sp. NPDC051664
CGATATTTCCCGCGCCAACGGGACCGGACCATCCCGCATACAGCCAGTACACTTTCGGCGTACCGGTCAGCGGGCTAATGGAATTCCTCGACACGGTACAGAGTCATCTCACAGAACAACCCACTATCCCCGCTGTCCCGCTTTTTATCTGGAGCCGGTCATTCGGTCAGAGGATAGCCGCCCATTACGCCGCAGAAATCCTGAGAACCACGGTCAACCCCGGGGACGTGCCATTCCTTCAGGACCTTGAAGGGGTCAGCCAAGTCGCTGGATACACGTGGCTATTCGCCAATCACGCAGCAGCTTTTCCTATGACTCGCCTCGGAGCGCTTAATCCTCGCAAAAGATTCTTGACTAAGAATTGGCTTGCCGTGGCAAACAGAAACTACTTTCACCAACTCCTGCAGCAACTTAATCCGGAGGTTCAGGAATTCTTCAAGGGTAAATTTACATATATTTCAGAAATGTTTGCCACGCAATTTATCAATTTTATTACAGCTCGAGGATATTCGCGTGATGCATATAGTTCGAATTCCAATGTCCTGGAAGAGGGGGTCGAAAACGTAAAAGGTGATAGGACTAGCATGCGCAACTATTTGAGGTACGTCATGACAGGTAGCACGCAGGATGGTGGCAGAGACAGCCCCGCGCTGCATGGAATGAGCGAGAATTACCTCGACATGGATTGGGTTGATCGGTCCACCCCTCTAGCGCTGCTTGAGATCCGCTATTCATCGGGAGATTCTAGTGATACCCGCATGCATTCACATGAATTCGAGGAGCTGTTTTCGGAATACGCCAGAGCGGTGAATGTCGGGCATTCTCTTGACGGGAGACAGGGGATATCGCCGAATGTTGCTCAGGGAATTCTGCGCGATGAAAAAGTGCGCAAGTTCTCCTTGGTGATAGAGGCGATTCAAGGGCTGCCTCATCTCGACTCGCTAGAAAGTGACTTTCTTGAGGACTTTCTGTTCTCCGTAACTACCTCAGTCGGCAAAGTCATCAACCGATGGCGGAACCTACATTCGCAAGACCGGATGGAATTTGAAAATCTGCTCGCGAGTCTTCGTGCTGTACGCGATCAGTCAGATGTGCCGCCCGAAGTCAGGTATCAGTTCGGCGCTGCGGCAATTCACACGGAGATCGCTTTGCAATCCATGCCACCCAGGCGCTGACTTCTGACTGGAATCGACAATCGAGCCAAATCATCGTGGTGCGTAAGCTGGCTGAACAACGCTAAGGGCTGTCCCGTAACTGCTGGTCACAGGTGAGATGATCTTGCGGTGTCTGGTGTGATCACGGCGTCGGAGCCGTCCTAATCCGGTACTAGCTAGCGGCTCTCAGGACTGATGTGAGTTCTGAGTGCCGTTCGAGCAGCGAGCGGTGCTCGCGGTGGTGATCGCGTGGGTGCCGGACTGACGCCTTGAGTCGTCCGGGCACTTGATGCCTCTATCCAGAG
>NZ_JBITCU010000122.1:0-1450 GCF_044453545.1 Streptomyces sp. NPDC051664
CTAGTAGGGCTTGGTCAGGTTCGTATCGGTGTGGGTATGTCGCGGTGGCAGGTGGGGCAGGCGCCGGTCCAGAGGGCGAGGAGTATCTGCAGCTCGCGGACGACCTGGTAGAGGCTCAGGCCGGCGCCGCGTCTTTTGGGGCTTGGGCCAGTCGTTGCAGGGTGCAGAAGGCGTGCGCGACGGAGACGAGGGTGACGTGGTGGTGCCAGCCGCCCCAGGTCCGGCCCTCGAAGTGGGCAAGTCCCAGGGCCTGTTTCATCTCCCGGTAGTCGTGTTCGATGCGCCAGCGGAGTTTGGCGAGCCGGACCAGCGTGGTCAGAGGCATGCCGGAGGGCAGGTCGGACAGCCAGAACTGCACCGGCTCGCTCTCACCGGCGGGCCATTCGGCCAGCAGCCAGCACTCCGGCAGCTCCGGGCCGTCGGTGGCCTGGCGGACCTCGCGTCCGGCAGGCCGGATGCGCAAGGCCACGAAGCGGGAGTACATCCGCTTGCGGCCCGAGTGGCCGGTGCCGGGCCGGGAGCCCTCCCGCCACTGGACCGGCCTGGCCGCCTTCCGGCCCGCCGCGATGACCAGCTCCTTCACCGGCCGCGGCTTGTCGGGATACTTCGCCACCGGCGGGCGTCCGGTCCCGGAGTACGGCTCGGCCACCGGCACCGCGCCGGCGGGCTGGGCCGACAGCGTGGCGGAGATCCCCACCACGTAGTTCAGGCCGCGGGCCTGCAGTCCGTGCCGGAACGCGGCAGCATCGCCGTATCCGGCATCAGCGATGACCAGCGGCACCTCGATCCCCCAGGAGCGGGTCTCATCGAGCATGTCCAGGGCCAGCTGCCACTTCTCCACATGCCCGACATCGTCCGGGATGCCGCAGGCGGTGCGGCGGGCGACCTTGTCCGCATCGGCCTTCGGTGAGGCGGGATCCCATGTCCCGGGCAGGAACAGCCGCCAGTTGACCGCCGCCGAGGCATGGTCGGACGCGAGGTGGAGTGAGACGCCGACCTGGCAGTTGGTGACCTTGCCCGCGGTGCCGGTGTACTGCCGCGACACACACGCCGACGCGGTCCCGTCCTTCAAAAACCCGGTGTCGTCGAAGACCAGGGCCTCCGGCCCGATCGCCTCCTCCATCCGCCAGGCCAGCTGGGCCCGGACGTGCGCGGGGTCCCAGGGGCTGGTGGTGATGAAGTTGGCCAGTGCCTGACGATTGCCGTCCTCCCCGAGCCGGGCGGCCATCGGCTCGACCGACTTACGCTGCCCGTCGGTCAGCAGCCCCCGCAGATAAACCTGCCCCCACCGGCGCTGATCCTTGCGCGCAAACGGCTCGAACACCTCCGCCGCGAACGTCTCCAACTCGCCACGCACCACAGCAATCTCGTCCGGAGTCACACACTCTCAACGCCACACCGGACCCCCAGGACACGCACCACCACAACCGACCTGACCAAGCCCTACTAG
>NZ_JBITCU010000123.1:0-1434 GCF_044453545.1 Streptomyces sp. NPDC051664
ACCCGGTCCGAAAGACGCTCACCAGATGACTTCAGCTGACCCACTCTCGGCATACCACCAACAACGACCAGATTGCACCTAAGTTACTGGTATTGGCCTTAGCCTCGCCGTTTCGGTTGGGCTGAAGCGGCGTCGCCGATGACCAACTGTGGGGCGGCCGCCCGGCAAAGACCGTCCCACCGCCATCCCAGCCCGCTACACTCTCCACTCCCAAGCCGTTGACCAGCGCTAATGAAGAAGTCCGGCTGGAGTGGCTGAATTTGGTGAGTTGGTCGGCGAGAGAGTAGAGGATCTCGTCGGGGGTCTTGGTCCAGGTGAACGGCTTCGGGTTTTCGTTCCAGGTGTCGATCCGGGGGGGGGTGATGTCCTTCTCCAGGGCTTTCACGGAGGTGTGGAAGCCGCGGTGGATGAGATTGTCGGTCAGCAGGCCGAACCTCCGCTCGACCTGGTTCATCCGGGAAGAGCCGGTCGGGGTGAAGTGGACGTGGAAGCGGGGGTGTTTACCCAGCCGCGTCTTGAACTCGGCGGTGTTGTGGGTGGCGTAATTGTCACAGACCAGGTGGACGTCGAGTCCGGTGGGCACGGCCTTGTCGATCCGGATCAGGAACTTCTTGAACTCGATGGCGCGGTGGCGGCGGTGCAGTTCCGATATGACGGTGCCGTCGGCGATGTTGAAGGCAAAACGCCCGCCGCTCAGCAGTCAGGCCCCCACCCTCCGCATCCCACCGGCATACCTCAAGGATCACCAACAGTCACCACCCGACGACAACGCGAAAGCCTCGGCATTTGTAGACCTCTGGCATGACAAGATCGCTTTGTCCTTTTCGAGAGTGTCGTGCAGAAGACCCGCGCAGCCCACAAGGCTGGTATCGATGGGGCAGTGATGCTGCCCGATGGATGCGCCACGGGCACTTAGGCAACGTGAGGCAGCTACTGTCGAGGACGTAAGTTGTGGGGCCGATAGCGGCTTCCCCCCACAGACGCCACATGCGGTAGCCCCCGTATCCGGCATGTGGCTGAGGGCCTGGAGGTGCCGCGCCTCCAGGCCCTCTGTGTGCCACGGGTGTGGTGGCAACGGCGAGGCTAACTAAAGTGTGCGGCATGGTGTGAGCTTGTTCCGCTTTGACGGACACCATTGATGTGGTGGTCAGGCTGCGAGTGCGGTCTCGTACTCGGCGGGGCTGAGGTAGCCGAGGCTGCTGTGCAGTCGGTGCAAGTTGTACCAGCCCTCGATGAAATCGAAGATCGCGGTGCGGGCGGCGGCCCGGCTGGGCCAGGCGGCGGTGCCGAGCAGTTCGCGTTTGATGGTCGAGAAGAACGACTCGGCGAGTGCGTTGACGCTGATCGGAAAATTGAATCTCCCGGAGGGCAGGCGGCAGCATCCGGGCCGCTTGCGGACCGGATGTCGGGGTGGGGTCGGTCAGGCAACCGTGG
>NZ_JBITCU010000124.1:0-1427 GCF_044453545.1 Streptomyces sp. NPDC051664
GGTCGCGTCCGCTGGAGTGGTGTATCGACGGCCACTCGGTGATCTCGTTTTGAGGCTATGCGGTGAGTTCGGTGGGCAGGACGGTCGCGTCGGTTTCTGACTCGATCGGGTGGAGGCGGGCCTTGGTGAGGAGTTCGCGGCCCATGTAGCGGCGGGCCTCGGTCCACTCGTCGTTCTGCTCGGCCAGCACCGCGCCGACCAGCCGGATCACGGCGGTGCGGTCGGGGAAGATACCGACCACGTCGGTGCGGCGGCGGATCTCCTTGTTCAGTCGTTCCTGCGGATTGTTCGACCAGATCTGTCGCCAGATCTCGCGCGGGAAGGCGGTGAAAGCCAACAGGTCGTGTTGGGAGGCGTCCAAGTGGGCTGCCGCCTTGGGGAACTTGGCTTCCAGTGCGTCCAGGACGTGCCGCATCTGGGCCTGGACTGCGTCGGTGTCGGGCTGTTCGAAGACCGTCCGCAGCAGAGTGGCCACCCACGGCTGGGCCGACTTCGGAACCTGGCTCAGCAGATTCCGGGCGTAGTGCGTGCGGCATCGCTGCCACGAGGCGCCGGGCAGGACCGCGCCGATCGCGTTCACCAGGCCGGCGTGAGCGTCGGAGACGACCAGCTGGACACCGGACAGGCCACGGGCGGTCAACGAGCGCAGGAAGGCGAGCCAGCCCGCACCGTCCTCGGCCGTGGCGACGTCGATGCCGAGGATCTCCCGGTGTCCGTCGGCGTTGACGCCGACGGCGATCAGGGCGTGGACGTTGATGATGCGGCCGCCCTCGCGGACCTTCTGCGTGAGCGCGTCGACCCAGACGAACGCATACGGGCCGGCGTCCAGCGGCCGGTTGCGGAACGCGGCGACCTGCTCGTCCAGGTGCTTGGCCATCACACTGACCTGGGACTTCGACAGCTGGGTGACCCCGAGGGACTCGGCGAGTTTCTCGACCCTGCGGGTGCTGACGCCCAGCAGGTAGGCGGTGGCCACCACCGAGATGAGGGCCTGCTCAGCCCGCCGGCGGCGTTCGAGAAGCCAGTGCGGGAAGTAACTGCCCTGGCGCAGCTTGGGGACGGCGAGTTCGACCGTTCCCGCCCGCGTGTCCCACTCGCGCGGGCGATAACCGTTGCGGTGGTTGACGCGTTCGTCGCTGACCTGCCCGTATTCGGCGTTGCAGAGGGCGTCGGCCTCCGCGGACATGAGCGCGTCGGCGAACGTCTTGACCATCGCGCGTAGCAGATCCGGACTCGCCGCGGCGAGGTTTTCTTCCGTGAGGGCGTGCAGGGGCACACTGTCTGGTGCGGTCATCGTGCTGATCTCCTTCGAGCTTCGACACCTCGAAGATCAGCCGGTGGCCGTTCGTCTATGCGGGCACCACACCGATGCCGGAGCAAACCCCCGGATCAGGTCGAACCCGTACACCACTTCCTTGGACGCAACC
>NZ_JBITCU010000125.1:0-1417 GCF_044453545.1 Streptomyces sp. NPDC051664
AACTCTTCCGGATAAGGCTTGGGCACAGCGACATCCTTCCCACCCGCCCCACAGGGCAAGCCAGTTCAGATGTCACCCAATCGTGCAGCAGACCCGACGCTGACCTGCCTGGCAGGCACCGAGCCGGTGGTCGGTGCCCAGCACGCGGCGGTGCAGCGGCTCCAGTTCTTCCTGTCCGAGTCGACGTGGGACCACGAGCGGGTCAATTCCCGCAGGGTGGAGTTGCTGCTCGCCGATCCAGCGACCGCGCCGCACCCGGGCGGGGTGCTGGTGATCGACGACTCGGGGGACCGCAAGGACGGGAAGGCGACCGCGTACATCGGCCGGCAGTGGCTGGGCCGGCTGGGCAAGACCGACAACGGCATCGTCACGGTGACCACCTGCTGGGCTGATGAGAACCTCTACTACCCGCTGCACGCCGTGCCCTACAGCCCCGCCCATCACTTCCCCAAGGGCAAGAGCGACCCCGACTTCCGCACGAAGCTGCAGATCGCCGCTGAACTCGCCCGCACCGCGAAGGCTGCCGGGGTGGCCTTCCGAGCCGTGGCCGCCGACTGCGCCTACGGCGACCAGGACGGCTTCCGCAGACAACTCGACGCGGCAGGGCTGCCGTTCGTCATGGCCCTCAAACCGAGCCACGGCACCTGGGCCTACGGCAAGGACGCCTACATCCCCGCCGACGCCGCCCGCGACCTGACCTGGACGGACCCCGAACATCCCGGCGACTGGACCCCGGTCGAACGCACCTTCCGCGACGGGCACACCGAGACCTGGTGGACCGCCGATGCCCACCTCGGCTGGTGGGGACCCGACGGAAACGTCCGCCTGGTCGTGACGACCGCAGACCCGACCACGTTGCCCGCACAAGCCACCTGGTACCTGGCCACCGACCTGCCCCGCCCCGGCAGTCCACGCGGGGCCGACAGCCCCGAACCCGCCGCTGACCTGCACGAAGTCGTCCGGATCTACGGCATCCGGCACTGGATCGAGCAAAGCTACAAGCAGGTCAAGGACGAACTCGGCTGGGCCGACTTCCAGGTCCGCTCCGACACCGCCATCCGCCGCCACCAGACCCTGGTCACCTGCGCCTTCTCGTTCTGCTGGGACACCTGGTTCACTCAACTGCCAGACCAGGAACTCGCCCTTGTCCCCGAGGTCCCGCCGGCCGCAACCCCGGCGGGACCGGCTGAGAGGGGGCCGAGGCAGACCCCACCAGCCCCAAACGGCCAGCTGGCCCAAGGCGATCCGCGCCGTCCGGGCCTGGCTCGACCCTTGGACCACCCTCCAACGCTGCTGGCGAGCCTGGACCAACGCACCCACGCCTGAGGCGACCCCGGTGGTGTGGACACTCTGACAATGGATCTTGCAGATCCGAGGAAGGGTGTCTTGGTGGGACGGAAGTCTCCGTATCCGGCGG
>NZ_JBITCU010000126.1:0-1410 GCF_044453545.1 Streptomyces sp. NPDC051664
CCTCGATCGTTCATGAGTCCTCGTCGGTTCGCTGACGGGGACTCTGTGCTTGCGAGGTGCGGAATTTCGTGGGCTGGGGCAGGTTGGCGGCCCGGCTATCGCGTCGGGTGGGCGCCGGGGTTCCACGGCTCCGGGATGTTGCTGTGGCTCGTCGGGACGGTCGGAGTTGCTGGTCAGCCTGGGTTCGGCAGGGCTGCAAGTCGCTGGATCGCGCGGGTGATCACATCCGTCCAGGGCCATCGGGCGGTGAAGCGGAGCCAGCGGCGGCGGCCGGTGGTGACCAGCTGGGCGGCGGCAGAGAACAGCCGCAGGCGAAGCCGTTTGGGCTCCCAGCGGCGGGTTTCTGCAGTCAGGGCGAGCATCGGCATCCAGGCGAGGAGGTCGAGTGCGATCTGGACGATCTCCAGCCAGATCCGGTTCTGTGCGGTGTCGTGCAGGGGCAGGTTGCGCAGGCCGGTGTCGCGGGCGTTTCGGATGCGGTCCTCGCAGCGGGCCCGGCGGCGGTGACGTAGTTCCAGGTTGGCGAGCTGGCCGCCTTGGGTATTGGTCGCGAAACAGGTGAGCCGTAGTCCATCGAGGTCGGTGAATCGCAACTGGGCTCCGGGGTGCGGTCGTTCTTTGCGGACGATTAGCCGCATGCCCTTGGGCCACATGCTCAGGTCGGGGATGTCGGTGATCTCTGCGAGCCAGGCGCCGGGCCGCTCGGTGCCGTCGGCGTCGTAGGCCGGCGTCCATGCCTTCTTCGGAATCTTCAGGACGGCCTGGTGGATGGCGTCGGTGATGGTCATTCCGACGGAATACGACAGCCACCGGCCCCGGCGGGAGAGCCAGTCGAGGAAGGCATGGGTCCCGCCGGCGGAGTCGGTGCGGATCAGCGTCTTCCGGCCCCGCCGCAGGTGCTTGGGGACTTGGGCCAGGGCGAGTTGGGCTGTTTCGATGTGATCGCTCGCGGTGTTGGAGCCGGCGTTGCCGGGCCGCAGCAGCGCGGCCACCGGCTCTCCGGAACCGGCCTGGCCGTGGTCAACAAACGCGACGAGCGGATGATGGCCGAAGGTCTTCTTCCAGGTCGCGGTGGCATCCTGCTTCTCGGAGTGCGCAAGGACGAGCACGCCGTCGATGTCCACGATCACGTGACCGTCGGCGGCCGGACTTCTCACCCCGGCCAGTTCCCAGACCTGCGACCGTACTTCGGCCCGCGCCGACCGGATCGCGGTGAGTGCCTTCGGTCCGGCTGCGGCGAGGGAGCCGATGAGCCGGGAGACCGTGGGGTCGGATGCCACCGGGCCGAACACGTCGGGCTCGGTCCGCAGCATGGCGACATCGGCGAGGCAATCCCCGCCCAGAGCCGTCGCGAGCGCGACATCCAGCAGGACTTTGCCAGGGTCGTGCACCGTCCGCGGCTTGCGCCAC
>NZ_JBITCU010000127.1:0-1392 GCF_044453545.1 Streptomyces sp. NPDC051664
ACCGACGCGACCGTCCTGCCCACCGAACTCACCGCATAGCCTCAAAACGAGATCACCGAGTGGCCGTCGATACACCACTCCAGCGGACGCGACCTGAGTGCGGTCAGTTATGACCGCTGCCAAGTTGTGTTCTCCCTCAGCGGTTTCGATGTCCGTGGCCTGAGCCATCTGCACGGATCACCTCTCATCTCATCGCGGGCCCACCAGCCCTGGAGAAGACCGAGGGCCGTGCGGCTCGCTGGGGTTGCGAACGGCTGGTGGGATGTCGTGCCTTGAGCACTTCCATTAGGGAGCACGCGCACCCTGCACAGGCTCTGGCCTGCAGAAACACCGTGATGAAAGGAGTGCTGGATGGAAATCGTCGGGCTGCCGAGCCCCGTGTTCTGCGGCGTGGACTGGGCCGAAGACCACCATGACATCGCCCTTGTCGACGCTGGCGGGAAGCAGCTGGCCAAACTGCGGATCAGCGACGACGCTGCTGGGTTCGCCCAGCTCACCGGACTGCTGGCGGAGCACGGCGACACCGAGGAAGCCCCGATTCCGGTGGCAATCGAGACCTCGCGGGGGCTGCTTGTCGCCTGCTTGCGGGCCACCGGCCGGCAGGTCTTCGCGATCAATCCTCTGGCGGTTGCCCGCTACCGCGACCGGCATTCTGTCTCGCGGAAGAAGTCCGACGCTGTCGACGCCGCCACCCTGGCGAACATTCTGCGCGTTGACATGGCGGCCCATCGTCCACTGCCTGAGGATTCCGAGCTTGCCCAGGCCGTCGCTGTGCTTGCCCGGGCTCAGCAGGACGCGGTTTGGGACCGCGGCCAGGCCCACAACAAGCTCCGTTCCCAGCTGCGGGAGTTCTACCCGAGCGTCCTTGTCGCATTCGCCGACAAACGCGACGGACTCTGTTCCCGCGAGGCCCGCACCATCCTCGCAGCGGCTCCCACCCCCACTTCGGCAGCGAAACTCACGCGCCGACGACTCCAGTCCCTCCTCAGACAGGCAGGCCGACTCCGCGGCATCGAAGCAGAGGCCGACCGGCTTCACGAAGTCTTCCACCGCGAGTACCTCCACCAGCTTCCGCAGGTCGAGGCCGCCCTCGGACACCAGACATCCGCCCTGCTGAGCCAGTTGGACACTGCCTGTCGCAATGCCGACCAGCTGGAGGAAACGACGGCCGAGGCATTCGAGCAGCATCCGGACGCACCGATCATCCGCAGCTTTCCCGGCCTCGGCTCCCTGACCGGGGCCCGGGTCCTAGCAGAGATCGGCGACGACCGGACCCGCTTCGCGAACGCTGGGTCATTCAAGGCCTACGCCGGAAGCGCACCGGTCACCCGGGCGAGCGGCAAGAGCTGCGTGGTCATGAGCCGCAGGGTCAAGAACCAGCGCCTGGCCGCA
>NZ_JBITCU010000128.1:0-1384 GCF_044453545.1 Streptomyces sp. NPDC051664
CGCCGGATACGGAGACTTCCGTCCCACCAAGACACCCTTCCTCGGATCTGCAAGATCCATTGTCAGAGTGTCCACACCACCGGGGTCGCCTCAGGGGGTCGTTTTGCGTATCGGGGTCCCAGAGGTGACCGGGGATGTTCTCGTACATGCCGATCTCCTGTGAGATCCGTGGCGGGACTGACAATGGGGTTATGGCCGCCAGTTGTCGCGGTAGTCGGGGTGGTCGGCGTAGGGCAGGGCGAGCATCTTGATCACGACGGCTCCGGCGCCCTCGGCGAGGACGTACTCCTCGCAGCGTTCCTTCTCGGCGAAGCGGCGTAGCTTCTTGTAATGGCTGATGGCGGCCCGCTTGGCTTCGACCACGGCCAGGACGCGGGCCGGGTCATGGCGGACGATGTGCAGCGCGTCGGCCGTCGACTCGAATACCGAAGCCTCACCGCCCCAGCATCCACCACAGACGACCGCAGACTGGTCGGCCCCGTAGACCAGTACGCCGTAGTCCCCGTGGTCGACCGACCACGGACCCTCGGCGGCAGCGCCCGCCATCTTTTCGTCTTCGTCGAGGCGGTCGCGGAGGAACTGCACCAGGTCGTCCACGGGGTCATCCTCTCGGCAGTGGCTGCGGAGCGGGGGTGGTCATGGTCTCGGTATGGGTGGGGTTCCTTCAGGGGGAATGGTGGCCCCGCCTCCGGGTGCCTTTTCGGGGGCAGGGCCACCTCGGGCCGCGGGACTAGGGCGCGTCACAACCACGTGCGCGCTCTAACGGCCCGTGGCTCGACTCCCGTCGAGGCCACTTGCAGTTCGCCGTGCGGGTTCAGACAGGGCGAACTGGTTCAGGTGGGCAGCCGGCGTGGAGCCGGCCGCCCTTTTCCTGCCCCCTCTCACGGTAGGCAGGAAGTTTGTGGAGTGTGTGGCCCTGCCACTGAAGGGCAATCAGGGCAGGGCCACCACCGGCCGTGGCCTCGACGGCGTTCGAGGCCACTTGCAGTCGCCCTCCGGCGCAGGGGGGCGAACTGGTTCAGGCGGGCGTCCGGAGTCAGTCGGCCGCCTTTTTCCTGCCATCTCCACCAGTGAGGCAGGAGCCTGGTGGCCCTGCTCTGACGAGGCATTGACAGAGGTAGGGCCATCTCGGGCCGGTGTCGCTACGGCCCGAGATCGTGACGGTACACGCGCACGGTAAGCAGGAGCCTCTATTGCCTAAGAGGGCAGTCTTTTGTGCCTGTTCGCGCCTGTGAGGATTGACTTCGCGGCCGTGACGGCGGCCTGTGAGGTTGCAGCCCAGAAGCGTTGCTACTGAACTTGAATGCGTGATGTCGGCCTGATCGTGGTCAGCTGTCCATGGTCAGGCCGGTGCCTATGAGGCAGCCGTCGATGAGGTGCGGTC
>NZ_JBITCU010000129.1:0-1332 GCF_044453545.1 Streptomyces sp. NPDC051664
TGTGAAGCGTTCCGGGTTCGGTAGAGATCTCAGACGTTGTGTGTAACCTGCGGTTTTGTGGTTGCCAGGTAGTGCAGGGCTTCGTATTCGACGGGTGGGACGTGGCCTATCTCGCCGTGGAGTCGTCGATGGTTGTACCAGTCGACGTACTCGGCGGTGGCGAGCTCGACGTCGGACAGTGTCTTCCAGGGACGTCGGGGCTTGATCAGCTCGGTCTTGAACAGGCCGATCGTGCTCTCCATCAGGGCATTGTCATACGCGTCGCCGACGGATCCGATCGAGGCGGCGATGCCGGCGGTGTCCAGATGCTCGGCGAGCCGGAAACTGGTGTACTGCGACCCGGCATCGCTGTGATGGATCAACTCGCCTGGCTGGATGGGGTGTTGTTCGCGGTCGCGTTGCCAGACTGCCATCTCCAGTGCGTCCAGGACGAACACCGTTTCCTTCACGGTGGCCGCGGACCAGCCGACGATGCGGCGGGAGAAGGTGTCCACGACGAACGCGACGTAGACGACACCGGCCCAGGTCTTCACGTGGGTGAAGTCCGCGACCCAGCACCGGTTCGGGGAGTCGGCGACGAAGTCGCGGTCCACCAGGTCCGGCGCCCTCCCGGCCTGCCCGCCGGGCAGCGTGGTGATCACCTTCTTGCCGCGGACCACACCGGCGATGCCCAGCTCGCGCATGAGGCGTTCGACGGTGCAGCGGGCCACTGCGTGGCCCTGCCGGTTGAGCGCACGCCAGATCTTCCGTGCCCCGTAGACATGGTAATTGGCCGCGAAGACCTCGCTGATCCGTTCCTTCAGCTCGGCGTCCCGCACGGTCCTGGCCGACGGTGCCGCCCGGCGCTTGTGGTGGGCGTAGTAGGTGGAAGGGGCAATCTTGCATTCGTGCTCGGTCAGAACACGGCAGATCGGCTCGACTCCGCCGAAGCGGTCCCGGTGCTCGTCGATGAAGTTCACGAGCGTGTGTGTGGCCGGTCGAGCTCGGCCGCGAAGAAACTCGCCGCGGCCTTCAGGATCTCGTTCGCCCGCTTCAGCTCGGCGATCTCCTTCTTCATCGCCTTGACCTGCGCGGACTCCTCTGTCGTCGTGCCCGGCCGGGCACCGGCATCGACTTGGTCCTGCCGCACCCACTTCCGCAGTGTCTCGGTCGTGCCGATGCCGAGCTTCGCGGCGACCGCTTTCATCGCCGCCCACTCGGTGTCGTAGTCGGGCCGCACCTCGGCGACCATCCGCACCGCACGACGGCGCACCTCAAGCGGGTACTGGGAAGGACGTGCCATGACTCGATCCTCTCAAATGATCGAGTCCCTACCGAACCCGGAACGGTTCA
>NZ_JBITCU010000130.1:0-1330 GCF_044453545.1 Streptomyces sp. NPDC051664
TGAACCGCCCCGGGTTCGGTAGAGATCTCAGATTGTGGTTGTGGCCTGGGGTTTTGTGAGTTCCGTGTAGTAGTTGGTCTCGTACTCGGCGGGTGGGACGTGGCCTATCTCACCGTGCAGGCGCCGGTGGCAGTACCAGTCGATCCACTCGGCGGTGGCCAGCTCGACCTGGGAAAGGGTCTTCCAGGGCCGTTGGGGCTTGATCAACTCGGTTTTGAACAGGCCGATCGTGCTCTCCATCAGGGCATTGTCGTATGCGTCGCCGACGGAGCCGATCGAGGCGGCGATGCCGGCCGCGTCCAGGTGTTCGGCCAGCTTGAAACTGGTGTACTGGCTGCCCGCATCGCTGTGGTGTATCAACTCGCCTCGAACGTGGGGATGTTCATCGCGGTCACGCTGCCACAGCGCCATCTCCAGAGCGTCCAGGACGAGCTGGGTCTCCTTCGACGTCGCGGCGGACCAGCCGACGATCCGGCGGGAGAAGGTGTCCACGACGAAGGCCACGTAGACGACGCCGGCCCAGGTCGCCACGTGCGTGAAATCCGCGACCCAGCAGCGGTTCGGTGCGGCGGCGACGAAGTCACGATCCACCCGGTCCGGTGCCCGCTCGGCCTGCTGGTCCGGTCTCGTGGTGATGACCTTCTTACCGCGGACCGCGCCGGCGATGCCCAGCTCGCGCATCAGCCGTTCGACAGTGCAGCGGGCCACCGCATGTCCCTGCCGGTTCAGCTCCCGCCAGATCTTCCTCGCCCCGTAGACGCGGTAGTTGGTGGTGTGGACCTGACGGATCAGTTCCCTGAGTTCCGCGTCCCGCACGGTACGGGCGGACGGGGCTGCCAGTCGCTTCTTGTGTGCGTAATAGGTGGAAGGGGCGATCTTGCAGTCGTGCTCGGTGAGCGTCCTGCAGATCGGCTCGACCCCGCCGAAGCGGTCCCGGTACTCGTCGATGAACGCTACGAGCGCGTGTGTGGCCGGTCGAGCTCGGCCGCGAAGAAACTCGCCGCCGCCTTCAGGATCTCGTTCGCCCGCTTCAGCTCGGCGTTCTCCTTCTTCAACGCCTTGAGCTGGACCGACTCCTCCGTCGTCGTCCCGGGCCGCGTCCCCGCATCGACCTCGTGCTGCTTCAGCCAGTTCCGCAGCGTCTCGCGGGAGCCGATGCCGAGCTTCTCGGTGACCGCCTGCAAAGCGGCCGTCTCGTTCGGGTAGTCGTCGCGCACCTCGACGACCATGCGCACCGCACGTCGGCGCAGCTCAAGCGGGTAACGGGAAGGTCGTGCCATGACTCGATCCTTTCACGAAATCGAGTCTCCATTCGAGCCGGGGCGGTTCA
>NZ_JBITCU010000131.1:0-1302 GCF_044453545.1 Streptomyces sp. NPDC051664
CCGTTCAGGGAGGTGACGGACCGCAACGGCCGCGTGTTCCGGCTCGGTGAGAGCGATCGGGACATCATGCGGAGACCGCGCTGGACCATGGTGCTCTTCCCGTGGATCGGCATGATGGGCATCAGCTCGTCGGAGTACGCGTTCACCTCCGCCGAGGAGACCCTGCACGACGCGCACCTGTGGGCCAGCGGCCACATCTTCTGGCTGATGGGGGTCTGGATCTTCTTCCAGGCGGCCGTCGCCTTCCCGGCCGGTCAGCTCCGTGAGAGCGGGCGGCTGCCGGCCAGGAGCGCGATGATGCTCGGAGCGCTGGGCACCCTGCTCGGCTATCTCTCGCTGGCGTACGCACCTCATGTGATCGTCGCCTACTTCGGCTTCGGCATGTTCAGCGGTATCGGTGCCGGACTCGTCTACGCGACGTGCGTGAACATGGTCGGCAAGTGGTATCCGGAGCGCAAGGGCGGCAAGACCGGCATGGTCAACGGCGGTTTCGCCTATGGCTCGGTGCCGTTCGTGTTCCTCTTCACCTCGTACATGGATCTGTCCAACTACCAGGGTGTGCTGGTCTCCGTCGGGGTCATCTGCTGTGCGGTCGTCGCGGTCGCCGGCTGGTTCTTCAAGGACCCGCCGAAGAACTGGTGGCCCGGCCACGTCGATCCGCTGAAGGTCTCGGACGACCCGAGGATCGTGCGTTCGCTGGCGAAGAACCCGCCGGCGGTCAAGCAGTACACCCCGCGTGAGGCGGCCCGGACCCCGGTGCTGTGGATGATGTGGTTCTGTCTGCTCTGCACGGCAGGCATCAACATCTTCGGTATCGCCATGCAGGTGCCGTTCGGCAAGGAGATGGGGTTCGCCGGCGGCATCGTGGCCACGGCCATGTCGCTGAAGGCGATCGTGAACGGGACCGGCCGGGGTGTCATCGGCTGGATCTCCGACCGGTACGGACGCCGCAACACGCTGATCATCGTCT
Source organism: Streptomyces sp. NPDC051664 (assembly GCF_044453545.1). Taxonomy (NCBI): domain Bacteria; kingdom Bacillati; phylum Actinomycetota; class Actinomycetes; order Kitasatosporales; family Streptomycetaceae; genus Streptomyces; species Streptomyces sp. NPDC051664. The sequence continues at coordinate 971 of NZ_JBITCU010000131.1, forward strand.
GTCTGGTCCTGGGATCCGCACAGTTCGGGGTGTTCTACTCCGGCGACATCGGCTCGATGCCGTTCTTCCTGTTCTGCTCGATGGTCTCCGGCTTCGGTGGCGGCGCGATCTTCCCGCTGTTCGCGGCGATGACCGCGGACTACTTCGGTGAGAACAACAACGCCTCGAACTACGGAATGGTCTACAGCTCGAAGCTGATATCCGGCCTGGTCGGCTCCGGCGTCGGCGCCTTCGTGGTCAGTGCCTGGGGCTACGGCGGTGCCTTCGCCCTGGCGGGCAGCATCGGTCTCGCCTCCGCGGTCCTCGCGTGCTTCCTCAAGGCGCCTGGCCGG
>NZ_JBITCU010000132.1:0-1284 GCF_044453545.1 Streptomyces sp. NPDC051664
TGGGCTTGATCCGCTTTGACGGACATTCGAGATCAGGGGCTCAGCCCCGGGAGGATGTCCATCATGGAGAGCATGGGGAAGAAGAAACCTCGCCGCCCTCGCCGTTCGTTCACGCCGGAGTTCAAGGCCGAGATCGTCGGTCTGTGCCGACGGGGTGACCGCTCGGTCGGGCAGGTCGCCAAAGACTTCGAACTGACCGAGACCGCGGTGCGGGACTGGGTCAAGCAGGCCGAGGTCGACGCGGGCGAGCGAAGCGGGCTGACCAGCAGTGAGCGCGAGGAACTGGCCGTGTTGCGGCGGGAGAACCGCCGGCTGCGCGAGGATGTCGACGTCCTCAAGCGGGCCACAGCTTTCTTCGCGAAGGAGACCCGGTGACGGTGCACCCGTTCATCGAGGCGGAGAAGCGGGCAGGTCACAGCGTCAAACGGGCGTGTGAGCTGATGAAGGTCTCCCGGACCGCCTTCTATGCCCGTCGCTCCGGCCTGCCCGGACCCCGCGCGGTGCGGGATGCCGAGCTGACCGAGCGGATTCTCGAGGCCCATGCGAAGTCGCGCGGAACCTACGGGGCCCCGCGCGTACATGCCGTGCTCAAGCGCGAGGGTGCCGGGTGTGGCCGGCGTCGTGTAGCACGACTGATGCGGGCCGCTGGACTACAGGGCCGACACCGCAGGCGACGGCATGTAACCACGGTCGCCGATCCCGGGGCTGCTTTCCGTCCTGACCTCATCGTCCGGGACTTCCAGCCCGACCGCACCGGGCTCGATGCCCGCTGGTGCGGTGACATCACGTATGTCCCGACCGAGGAGGGCTGGCTCTATCTGGCCACGGTCATCGACATCGCCTCCCGGCGCGTGGTCGGCTGGGCAACCGCCGATCACCTGCGTACCGAGCTGGTGGCCGACGCACTGACAGTCGCCTGCCGACAGCGTCGCCCCACCCATCCCGTGATCTTCCATTCGGATCGCGGGTGCCAGTACACCAGTCAGCAATTCGCTTCCCTGGCCGCCGAGTTCGGGGTCCGGCTGTCGGTCGGCCGCACCGGTCAGTGCTGGGACAACGCGCTCGCCGAGTCCTTCTTCTCAACCATCAAACGCGAACTGCTCGGCACTTCCGCCTGGCCCAGCCGGGCCGCCGCCCGCACCGCGATCTTCGATTTCATCGAGGGCTGGTACAACTCGCACCGACTGCACAGCAGCCTCGGCTACCTCAGCCCCGCCGAGTACGAGACCGCACTCGCAGCCTGACCACCACACCAATGGTGTCCGTCAAAGCGGAACAAGCTCA
>NZ_JBITCU010000133.1:0-1283 GCF_044453545.1 Streptomyces sp. NPDC051664
GCCCACGCGAGGTGCTCCCGGTTGTGCGCGATCAGCTTGTCGGTGAGCGCCTCGGCGTACTCGAACTGGCCGATCAGCGGGTGGGCGAGCAGTGCCTTGAAGACCCGGTCCCGGCCCCCGCGCAGCGCCGCTTCCAGGGCGAGGTCCTCGTACGCCGTCACATGGGAGATCAGACCGGCGTACAGCGGGTCCAGCTCGGGAACGGCGAGCGGCGTCGCGCCCGTGCCGTCGACCCGGGCCTGCACCTCGATCACGGCGTCGTCCGGCAGGAACGGCAGCGTCCCCTTGTTGTACGTATTGACCACCTGCACCGCGGAGCCGCCCGAGCCCAGCAGCGAGGACGCCAGGTCCACGGCCGCCTCCGAGTAGAACGCGCCGCCGCGTCCGGCCAGCAACGCAGGCTTCTCGTCCAGTGCCGGGTCGCCGTACATGGCGAGGAGTTCCTTCTCCATCGCGGCGACCTCGGCCGCCCGCGAGGGCTTGCTGCCGAGCTCGCGCACGACCTCGTCGTGCGCGTAGAAGTACCGCAGGTAGTACGAGGGGACGACGCCGAGCCGGTCGACGATCGCCCGCGGCATGCGCAGATCGCCGGCGAGGGCGTCGCCGTGCTCGGCGATCAGCCGCGGCAGGACGTTCTCGCCGTCGGGGCCGCCGATACGTACCCCGAGCTCCCAGGTGAGGTGGTTGAGGCCGACGTGGTCGAGGTGGATCTCTCCCGGGGTCACGTCGAGCAGCGCGGCGAACTTGCGCTGGAAACCGATCGCCACGTTGCACAGGCCGACGGCCTTGTGGCCGGCCTGGAGCAGCGCCCGGGTCACGATGCCGACCGGGTTGGTGAAGTCGATGATCCAGGCGTCCGGGTTGGCGCGCCGGACGCGTTCGGCGATGTCGAGGACGACGGGGACGGTGCGCAGCGCCTTGGCGAGGCCGCCGGCCCCGGTCGTCTCCTGGCCGATGCAGCCGCACTCCAGCGGCCAGGTCTCGTCCTGGTTGCGGGCGGCCTGGCCGCCGACGCGCAGCTGGAGGAGGACCGCGTCGGCGTCGGCGACGCCCGCGTCGACGTCCGAGGTGGTGACGATGCGGCCCGGGTGGCCCTGCTTGGCGAAGATCCGCCGGGCGAGACCGCCGACGAGTTCGAGGCGGTCGGCCGCCGGGTCGACGAGCACGAGCTCCTCGACGGGCAGCGTGTCCCGCAGCCGGGCGAAGCCGTCGATCAGTTCAGGGGTGTAGGTGGACCCGCCACCAACTACTGCGAGCTTCATAGGTCAGCCCTTTACTCCGGT
>NZ_JBITCU010000134.1:0-1269 GCF_044453545.1 Streptomyces sp. NPDC051664
CTCGACTTTCGACGTTTTCGCGGGGTCACTCTGGCGAGTGTGGCTGTTGGCGTTTGGGTCCTGCGGTCTTGGCGGCGGTCGTAGGGTGAGGCTGTGGATGAGCGGCTTGTAGAGCAGGTACGGCAACTGGACCAGCACGGTCGGTCGGCGAAGGCGATTGCCAGAACGTTGGGGGTGAGCGCCAGGGATGTTGTCGGGGTGCTCAACGGTGCCGTGCAGGTCTCGGCTTCGGCGCGTGACGAGCCGCGTTGCTGGGTGAACGCCGGCTGGAGCCGCAGCGTGGATCTTGAGGGTGCGCCGCAGTGGGCGGCCTTGGACCCTGGGGCTTCTGACGCCGAGGAGGTGCGTGGCCTTGTCGCCGTGCTCGTCGCCGCGGACAGTACGCGCTCCGCGAAGGCGCAGGTCGCCGGGTTCCTACTGGATGTGTGGTGTCTGGGGGTGAAGAACGCGCTTGCCCCGGAGCCGATGGGCGAGAGGCAACTGAGCGGGCACCGGGCTGTCTACTTCAGCGCCTTCGAGGGGCATGTGCCGGTTCCTGCCGAGCTTGCCCGCGCCCTGGTGTTCGGTGCCGCCGCCTACGCTCGCGACCTTGGGTTCGATCCCGAGGCGGACTTCGAGGCCGCCGCCGCTGTCCTCGGTGAGCCCGCCGGCCCCTGCCCGATCCGCTTCGGCCGCGACGGCAAGCCCTTCTACGTCAACGGCCCCTATGACGATCCCGAGGCGGTGGCGCGGACGTTGCGGCGCGCCGTCGGTGACGACGGCTTCCACTGTGCCATTGCCTTCCCCGAGCAGCCGCGGCGTCGGTTGTCCTGGTCGCGCCGGTAGCCCGCACCCGGGGCGCGGGGGCCGGACGGCGATCACCTTGACGGGTGAGGCACCGGGTGTTCGGGCCCGTGGTGGGCGGGGCCGCGGCAGCATCGGTGGTGTGGCGACCGCGCCCGGGGAGGCATATCTGCGATGCCGACTGTACCCGCTTCGCTGTTCGCCGTACTGGAGTTGGTACGGGGCAACTTCACCGCGCCGACGTTCCGAACCTTCACGGCGCTGGTCACGGGTCTGATCGCGCAGACCGGGCGGTGCACGGTGACCGGGATGCTCACCGGCGTCGGGTTGACGCGCACTTGGTCCCACGACCGCGTCCACGCCTTCTTCTCCCGCGCCCCGTGGAGCCCGGACATCCTGGGCATCTCCCTGTCCCACCTGATCGTGCGCCACCTGCTGCCCGCCGGCGCGGTGCTGACGGTCGCGGTGGACGACACGCTGTTCTAA
>NZ_JBITCU010000135.1:0-1266 GCF_044453545.1 Streptomyces sp. NPDC051664
GGGTCTGCTGCACGATTGGGTGACATCTGAACTGGCTTGCCCTGTGGGGCGGGTGGGAAGGATGTCGCTGTGCCCAAGCCTTATCCGGAAGAGTTCCGCGAGGATGTCGTGCGGGTCGCGAGGAATCGCGGCCAGGGCGTGACGCTCGAGCAGGTGGCCGCCGACTTCGGTGTCCATGTGATGACGCTGTCGAAGTGGATGCGCCGCGCGGACATCGACGACGGGGCGAAACCCGGAACGACCAGCCAGGACAACGTGGAACTACGGGACGCGCGTCGGCGGATCAAGCTGCTGGAGCAGGAGAACGAGGTCCTGCGCCGGGCCGCGGCCTACCTGTCCCAGGCGAACCTGCCGGGAAAAGGATCTACCCGCTCGTGAGAGAGCTGGCCGGAGACGGTGTTCCCGTCACGGTCACGTGCCGGGTCCTCAAGCTCGCCCGCCAGCCCTACTACCGCTGGCTCGAGCGGCCGGTGACCGATGCCGAAATCGAGCAGGCCGTTCGCGCAAACGCATTGTTCGATGCCCATCGTGAGGACCCGGAGTTCGGCTACCGGTTCCTGGCCGATGAAGCCCGCGGCGCGGGAGCCGGCATGGCTGACCGGACCGCGTGGCGGATCTGCCGGGACAACAACTGGTGGAGCGTGTTCGGCAAGAAACGCGGCAGGACCAAGAAGGCCGGCCCGCCGGTGCACGATGACCTCGTCCGCCGCACCTTCACCGCGAATGCCCCGAACCGGCTGTGGCTCACCGACATCACCGAACACGCCACCAGCGAAGGGAAGCTGTATCTCTGCGCGATCAAGGACGTCTTCAGCAAGAGGATCGTGGGCTACTCCATTGACGCGCGGATGAAGTCCCACCTGGCCGTCGCAGCCCTGAACAACGCTGTTGCCCGACGTGAAAACGTCGCCGGGTGCATTCTGCACAGCGATCGCGGGTCGCAGTTCCGGTCTCGCAGGTTCGTCCGGGCGCTCGACCGGCATCGGATCGTTGGCTCGATAGGAAGGGTCGGGGCGGCAGGCGACAACGCGGCCATGGAGTCCTTCTTCAGTCTGCTGCAGAAGAATGTCCTCGACCGCCGGACGTGGGCCACCCGCGAGGAACTGCGGATCGCGATCGTGACCTGGATCGAGAGGACCTACCACCGACGCCGCAGACAAGCCTCGCTCGGCCGGCTGACCCCCATCGAATACGAAACCGTCAAGACCACACCGGCCCTCCAGGCCGCGTGACCGAACCTGTCACCCAATCGTGCAGCAGACCCGT
>NZ_JBITCU010000136.1:0-1247 GCF_044453545.1 Streptomyces sp. NPDC051664
TCTCACCGGTGGAGTTCGAACAGCAGCATCTGCGAGCAGCTAAACTCTCAATCGCGGCATGAGCCCCTGTGCCCACACCCCGGGGGACGCCTCAGCTGTGAAGGCCCCCATGAACCACCACGCCCCTCGTCCCCAGGATACAGCCGGGACAGGGGGCTTTCGTGTGTCCGGTCCCGCTGGCCCGCAGGGTGAACAGGGTCCTGCAGGTTCGCCCGGCAGGGATGGTGTGGACGGGCAGACATGCCCGGACAGATACTCTTTCCAGGCCCCACCGGCTGACCCGGATGTCCGGCGTGCCGACGTACTGGTGTCAAGGCCCCGTCGTCGGGCCAGTGCCGCAACCTGCTTGGCCTCGGGGCCTTCACCACAACCGCGATGTACAGGAGACTCGATGCCTGATGCCCCGCCTCGCCAGGTGCAGCGGCGCGTAGACCCACGGAAGGCCGACACCGCTGCCGGGCCGCCGCCGAAACCGCAGTACGCCGGACTGTTCATACAGCCCGACATCCCGCCGCTGGACGACGAACCTGAGTGATCGCAGCCCCCTCTGCCTTCGGGCGGAGGGGGGCTTGGTCGCGCCCGCCAGACCTGCGAAAGAACACTGCGAGAATAGTTCTTGGAACAATTGACAGGGGATCGTTAAGCTGGCCAGATGCCCGCAGCACCACACCCCCCTCGTCTCCGGCTACAGCCGGGACGGGGGCTTTCGCTTTCGTGCGTCCGTATGGGCTAGGTGGGGATTTGGGAAAAATGGTGTGGGTTGGTTAAGTGGTGACGTCGCCCGGTCCGCAAACCGGGCGTTTCCCCTTGATCGTGGACACCCTGATCATTGGATCGTGATGATCCATAGGACAGGAGTTCCCGTTGGGGACGTCGAAGTACTCGCCTGAGTTCCGGGCCGATGCCGTCGCGCTGTACCACTCGAGCCCGGGTGGGACGTACGCGTCGGTGGCCAAGGACCTGGGCATCAACCACGAGACGCTCCGCACGTGGGTGCGGGATGCCGAGCAGGCCGCCCGGCCCGGGGCGGTGGAGGCCACCGCGATGGAGAAGGAGAACCGGCAGCTGCGGGCCCGGGTGAAGGAACTCGAGCTCGAGCGGGAGATCCTGCGGAGGGCCGCGAAGTATTTCGCCAGGCGAGACCAGCTGGTGAGGAGCCGTAATTTATCTACTGCCGGATTCGAGGCAACGTCGCTGTTTCATGTGGTAGTTGGGTTGTTGTGACGATTCCGGGTGAAGTCCTGGCG
>NZ_JBITCU010000137.1:0-1247 GCF_044453545.1 Streptomyces sp. NPDC051664
CTTGTCCCGGGACTCAGCAGGCGCCGGCGGCCGCTCAGATGCCGGGGAGTGCGATCCGGGTGTAGGTCAGTCCCGCGCTGGTGCCGCCGGGGCTGGTGACGGTGACCTGGACGGCTCCAGCCGATCCGGTGGGGGCGGTGGCGGTGATCTGCGTGGCGGACACGATCGTGAACGCAGCTGCTGTGGTACCGAAGCGGACAGCTGTCACGTCACCGAGGTTGGATCCGGTGAGTGTCACCGTGGTGCCGCCCGTGGGGGGGCCCTGATTGGGAGACAGGCCCGTCAGGGTGGGCAGCGCGACGTATTGGAAGGCCACCCCTGCGCCGGTGCCGCCTGGGGTGAGGACCGTGATCTGGACGAACCCCGTGGATCCGGGAGGGGCGGTGGCAGTGATCTGCGTGTCCGACACGACCGAGAACGCAGCTGCTGTGGCACCGAAACGGACGGTCGTGGCGCTGAGCAGGTTGGTTCCGGTGAGTGTCACAGCGGTGCCGCCTGCGGTGGGTCCTTGACCGGGAGACACGCCCGTCAGGGTCGGCAGCGCGACGTAGTAGTAGGACAGCCCTCCGCTGGTGCCGCCGGCGCTGGTGACGGTGACCTGGGCAGGTCCCGGGTATCCGGCAGGCGCCGAGGGGGCGGTGGAGCTGATCTGCGTGGCGGACAGGACCGTGAACGCAGCCGTTACGGTGCCGAAGCGCACTGTTGTCACTTGGCTGAAGTTGGTTCCGGTGAGTGTCACAGCGGTGCCGCCCGCCATGGGTCCTTGACCGGGAGACACGCCCGTCAGGGTCGGCAGTGCGACGTAGGTGTAGGTCAGCCCTCCGCTGGGGCCGCCGGGGCCGATGACGGTGACCTGGACGGGTCCCTCGGATCCGGGAGGGGCGGTCGCGGTGATCTGTGTGGGGGACACGATCGTGAACGCGGTTGCTGTGGTGCCGAAGCGGACTGTTGTCACGTCGCCGAGGTTGGTTCCGGTGATTGTCACCGTGGTGCCGCCCGCGGTCGGTCCTTGATTGGGAGACAGGCTCGTGAGAGCAGGTGTCGTCATGGTGCCTCTTCGCAGCGGTGGAGGGATACGGCCATAGGGGCTGGGGCACGGTGACGGCCCGGGCGCCCTCCGGGGTGCCCGGGCCGCCTGCTCGCCCGGCATGTGCCGGGAAGCGAGCGCCCGTCAGATACCGGCGCCCGCCACATACGTGAAACCTGCGGCCGCGGTGGCGCTTCCGCCGGTTGTGCTGACGACGACG
>NZ_JBITCU010000138.1:0-1232 GCF_044453545.1 Streptomyces sp. NPDC051664
GGGGTGACTGGTCAGGAAGTGTTGGGCCCCCGGCCCGGGATGGCTTCCGGACCGGGGGCTCGGGAGACGGGCACGGCACCTGTGTGGTCAGCGCGTCCGCTCCGGGGTGGGACGACGGTCGCCGGCGGTGACCGACCCCTGAGGGGCGGTCAGATGCCCGGTCCTGCGACGTAGGTGTACCCGTCCACGGCAGTCGCGCTGCCCGCGTCGTTGGTCACGACGACGTCGACGGCACCGGCCGTCCCAGGGGGCGTGACGGCCGACACCGAGGTGTCGGAGAGCACGGTGAAGGGCGCCGGGTTCCCGTCGAAGGTGACCTCCGTCGTGCTGGTGAGACCGGTACCGGCCACGGTCACGGTCGTGCCGCCCGTCGCCGGCCCCGACGCGGGGGTGACCGTCGTCACCGTCGGGACGGCGACGTAGGTGTACGAGAGCCCGTTGTTGGTGCCGCCCGCCGTGGTGACGCTGACTCCCACGGAGCCTGCGGCGCCTGCCGGTGCGGCAACCGTGATCTGGCCGTCGGACACGATCGTCGGCACCGCCGTGTTGGCGCCGAAGGCGACGCTGCTGGCAGTGGACAGGCCGGTGCCGTTGATGGTCACGGTTCCGCCGCCTGCCGTCGACCCGGACGTCGGACTGAGGGACTGCTTGAACGGCGCCCCTACGTAGTAGAAGGGGATGGGGTTGCTCGTCCCTCCCGGAGTGGTCACGGTGACGCCGACCGACCCGTTGCCGGACGGGGAGACGGCGGTGACCTGGGTGGGCGAGACGTTGGTGACGGCGGTGGCGGACCGGGTGCCGAAGCGCACCGCGGTGGTGCCGCTGAGGCCGGTGCCGGTGATGGTGACGAGTGTGCCGCCGCCACTTGATCCTTGGTTCGGGCTGATTGGCATGAGAGGTTCCTCCTCGCTCGCAATGCGGTACATTGCGAGCAGTGATGGGACGTTCGGTTTCGGGTTCGCGTACGTCTCGAGTGGTTGCGACTCGGCTCTCGTGTCCACCGGCCAGGTCGTAGTTCGATGGCCCTGCACAGCTGTTTGCCTGGCGGTATGGGCCGCCTGCCTGATATGCAGGGCCATCGACGAACACCGTTGATCCTGCGCCGGATCAACGACCTGCTCGCACCCGCTCGAAAAGTCATACATCCGTCGAAACGGACACTTCGAGTAACCCATTCGGGTGGCATGGCCACAAGGGCCCTGACAAGATGCCAGCCATTCAGTCGAGCGCTC
>NZ_JBITCU010000139.1:0-1226 GCF_044453545.1 Streptomyces sp. NPDC051664
CGCATACCCGTCAACAACACCACAACAGCATCAACAGCAGGATCAACCACCACCAAAACCCCCACACCAACACACACACATACGACACACCAACCGTACCAAGCAAGAACAACGTTTCATTAGGAGACAATGCGCCGTCTTCACGCCGAGCTGACGCAGGTGGCCTGGCAGCACTTCACTGGACCGAGCAGCGCCGCATGGTGGACGGCCTTGAATACACCGAAACTAGCGTGCTTCAACACGGTTTGGGGCGCTGCCAGCGTCATGTCTTCCCGACGATCACTGGGCCTGCGACCTGCGCCGACGTCACTGACGTGGCATCTAGTAGGGCTCCGATAGGTCTGTCTCGCGGTCCTGCTTGGCTTCTTGAACTCCTCGGCCCGGTGTCGCCGGTGCAGGGAGCCGATCACTTTGCCGGTGGCGACCTCGAGTGCGGCGAACAGTGTGGTGGTGCCGGCGTGGACGTAGTCGCGGGTAGCCCGCTCGGGAACCCCGGGCATCATCGGCAGAACGGGCTGGGACCGGTCCAGGGCCTGGATCTGCGACTTCTCATCCACGCAGAAGACCAGGGCCCGTTCGGGCGGGTCCAGGTAGAGGCCGACGACATCGTGGACCTTGTCGACGAAGTACGGGTCGGTCGACAGCTTGAAGGTCTCCGAGCGGTGCGGCTGCAGCCCGAACGCCCGCCAGATCCGTGACACCGACGACTGCGACAGGCCCATCTCCTTGGCCATCGACCGTGTCGACCAGTGAGTGGCGTTCTTCGGAGTGGATTCCAGTGTCCTGGTGACTACCGCGGCGACCTGCTCGTCCGTCACCGTCCTGGGGCCGCCCGGACGCGGCATGTCACCCAGACCAGCGATCCGGTGCTGCACGAACCGGGACCGCCAGCGGCCCACCGCCTGTGGTGTGGAGCCGAGTTGAGCAGCCACGTCCTTGTTCGAGGCACCCTCGGCGCAAGCCAGGATGATCCGGCATCGCAATGCCCACGCCTGCGGCGTGGAACGACGCCGCACCCACCCCTCAAGTGCGGCCCGTTCCTCGTCCGACAACGTCAACTCGGCCTTCGGCCGCCCCATCCGCGCCATAGAGCAAGCCTACATATCTGCATGGAATTCCAGACTCAGAACACTAGTAGGGCTTGGTCAGGTCGGTTGTGGTGGTGCGTGTCCTGGGGGTCCGGTGTGGCGTTGAGAGTGTGTGACTCCGGACGAGATTGCTGTGGT
>NZ_JBITCU010000140.1:0-1171 GCF_044453545.1 Streptomyces sp. NPDC051664
CGCCGGGCGTGAGGAGATCGCGCTGCTGCGCGCCCAGGAGATCGGCGTGCGCGAGATCGCCCGCAGGATCGGACGCGACCCGGGCACGATCTCACGCGAGCTGCGCCGCAACGCGGCGACCCGGAGTGGCAAGTCGGTTTACCGGGCCCTGGTGGCGCAGTGGAAGGCGCAGCAGGCCGCGAAGCGTCCGAAGACCGCGAAACTCGTAGGCAACGACAGGTTGCGTGAGTACGTGCAGGAGCGGCTCGCCGGCAGCGTCCGTCGCCGCGACGGCACGATCGTCACCGGGCCTGAGACGCGCGCCTGGAAGGGCTTGAACAAGCCGCATCGGCAGGACAGGCGATGGGCGATGGCGTGGAGCCCGGAACAGATCTCGCACCGACTTGGTGCCGACTTCCCCGATGATGAGTCCATGCGCATCAGCCACGAAGCGATCTATCAGTCGCTGTTCATCGAGGGCCGTGGCGCGCTCAAGCGGGAACTGGTCGCATGTCTGCGCACGGGCCGTGCGCTGCGGACTCCCCGTTCCCGGTCGCAGAACAAGCCGCAGGGGCATGTCACCGCGGAGGTCGTCCTCAGTGAACGCCCCGCCGAGGCTGCGGACCGTGCGGTCCCCGGACACTGGGAAGGAGATTTGATCATCGGGACGGGACGATCCGCGATCGGCACGCTTGTCGAGCGCAGCAGCCGCTCCACGCTCCTCGTGCACCTGCCTCGGCTCGAGGGCTGGGGCGAGAATCCGCCCGTGAAGAACGGTCCCTCGCTCGGGGGCTATGGCGCCATCGCGATGAACACGGCGCTTACGGCATCGATGGCGCAGTTGCCCGAGCAGCTGCGCAAAACCCTCACCTGGGACCACGGAAAGGAACTCTCGGGCCACGCCCAGTTCGCCGTCGAAACCGGGACGAAGGTGTTCTTCGCCGATCCGCACTCGCCCTGGCAACGACCGACGAACGAGAATACGAACGGGCTGCTACGTCAGTACTTCCCGAAGGGCACCGATCTGTCCCGGTGGTCGTCCGCAGACCTCGAAGCCGTCGCCCTGGCGATCAACAACCGGCCCCGCAAGACCCTCGGTTGGCGGACACCAGCCGAGGTCTTCGAGGAGCAACTACGCTCACTACAACAGCCCGGTGTTGCAACGACCGGTTGAACTCGCCCAATATGTGTC
>NZ_JBITCU010000141.1:0-1138 GCF_044453545.1 Streptomyces sp. NPDC051664
GCCGCCAACCTGCCCCAGCCCACGAAATTCCGCACCTCGCAAGCACAGAGTCCCCGTCAGCGAACCGACGAGGACTCATGAACGATCGAGGTTAGGCGACGTCTGTACTCTGAAGGCCTGGGAAATCCTTCGCTGGACACGGGTGCGGACCTGTTTCCGTCTGTTTTCACTTGAGCGGATCGTCGCCTTTGTGGGAGCGGTGAAGCGTCATGCCTGATGCCCGGATAGTCGCTGTCGACTCAACTCGAGATCTTGCCGGCGGCGGCTTTTGGGCTGTACTCCTCCACCGCCTTGCAGTGACTGCGGTGGGGCAGCCAAACACGACGACGAGCTGGACGAGCTGGATGTCGGCGTCGATAGCGACCTGATGGTTCGTAAAGTAGCGGTAGTTGCGACTGGGTGCCAAGCAGCTGTCCAAGATGTACGGTTTCCCGTTGAACCGCTATTGAAGTTGAATGCGTGATGTGCGTCAGTCCTTTCGTGGACGGAGACAGCACGATCTCGTCCACCTCCGTCAGCCGCCGCTGCCGCTTCTTGATCATCTGCGGGTCGAAGGTGTCGGCCACGTCTCCGGGCACCTTCACCGGACCGACGTCGGTCAGCACGGTCTTCGCCCGGGTGCCGTTACGGCTGTTGCCGCTGTTCTTCCCGGCCGCCTCGCGCTTCTCATAGCCGAGGTGATCGGTGATCTCGCCTTCCAGAGCGGACTCCAGAACCCGCTTGGTCATCTGCTACAACAAGACTCCGGCTTCGGTCCAGTCCCGCAGACGCCGCCAGGCCGTCACCCCGCTGCACCCGACCTGTTCAACGGGGACGTCCCGCCAGCTCACGCCCTTGCACAGCACGTAAACAAGGGCCCTGACCCCGTGTCCAACATCCGGGGTCAGGGCCCCTCTTGTAGATCGCCCCGGGTGTGGACTCGTACAGGGCCACGGCATCGGCCTTGAACTCGTCCGAGTAATCCTTCATCGCCATCTGCGGACTTCTCGCTTCCTCCGGATCAAGCAGATCCAGTATCAGCGTGTCCACCACTCAGGGGGAGGCCCAAGGCCGGGTAGTTAGCGTTCCCGCAGGTCACGCAAGGGGTGTTGACGGGTTTTCGATGTAGAGCAACGGAGCTCGTTGGTACAGGCAGTCG
>NZ_JBITCU010000142.1:0-1074 GCF_044453545.1 Streptomyces sp. NPDC051664
CGCACGACGGCGCACCTCAAGCGGGTACTGGGAAGGACGTGCCATGACTCGATCCTCTCAAATGATCGAGTCCCTACCGAACCCGGAACGGTTCATAGCGTCACGACCGTCTCACTGGACTTGAAATCCACCGCCGAGACTTGGCAGAGCTATGGATCGGATTACCAGCGCACCACGCGTCGCAGACGCGGCCTGCCCATGTGCCGTCTCATCCGCTACGCGGATGACTGGGTGGTCATGGTGTCGGGCACGCGTCAGCACGCCGAAGCACTGCGGGCCGAGGCCGCAGCAGTCCTGGCGCCGATGGGTTTGCGCCTATCGGAGGCCAAGACACAGGTGGTCCACATCGACGAGGGCTTCGATTTTCTGGGCTGGCACATCCAGCGCCGGCGGAAACGAGGCACCGACCGGAACGTCGTCTATACCTACCCCTCGAAGAAGGCGCTGGCCTCCATCGTGGACAAGGTCCGGGCGATTACCGGCAGATCGAAGCACCAGCATCTGTCCGACCTGCTGCGTCAGCTGAATGCTGTGCTGCGGGGCTGGTGTGCCTACTTTCGGCACGGTGTGTCGGCGGCCACCTTCGGTTATCTCGATGATTACTCCTGGCATCGGGTGACCCGCTGGCTGCGTAAACGACATCCTCGTGTCCCGTGGGCATCCTTGTTCCGGCGTTTTCTCCCGGGGAAACGACCGACCGAGGACGGGATCTCGCTGTTCCAACCCCAGAAGGTTCCGGTGGTTCGCTACCGATACCGGGGCCGGAACATACCCACACCGTGGACGCCAATACCGGCAGCCGTCGGCTGACCAGAGGCAAGAGCACGTGGAGAGCCGGATGCTCGGAGACGGGCACGTCCGGTTCGGCGGGCGGGCCGGGGGAACGGAACACCAGAAATGGTGTTACTGAGGCGTCCCGGTCCGACCCGACTCATCCACCGACAGCACCACCGCGCCCTCGGGCGGGTTGAAGTAAAGACCCACGACGTCGTAGACCTTCTCCACGAACAACGGGTCCGTCGACAGCTTGAAGGTGTCCGCCAGATGCGGCTTGAGCTGGAACTGCCGCCAGAT
>NZ_JBITCU010000143.1:0-1056 GCF_044453545.1 Streptomyces sp. NPDC051664
CACCCGCCGAGTACGAGACCAACTACTACACGGAACTCACAAAACCCCAGGCCACAACCACAATCTGAGATCTCTACCGAACCCGGGGCGGTTCACTCCGCCGAGGCCTCAGATACATCCAACTCCACCACTAACTCGTCGACGGATGCCGGGCCAGGACCGGACTGACGCTCACAACACCGACCCCACCCTGTAAACCTCAGTATGTCCGAAGAGGCAGCAATGCTTTGCCCTCGCTGGCGCGGTCGACTCCGGCAACGCGCTTATTATTTGTTGGGCCTGCGACAGGCTCTGTGGTCGACCAAAGGGTGACCCAAGACAGTATTGCTGTCTCAACTATCGGATGCACTGTCGATGCGTGTCCGCCTCACAGGTGCCATCGATCGCATCCAACGCAGGGGTCATATTTCGTCCCCTCCGAGGAAAGGGTGCAAATCAATGGACTGGCGACTCGTGGCCCAGTGCGGATCCAATCAGGAGGATCCTGAACTGTTTTTCCCCATCGGGAACACGGGATCAGCGCTCACGCAACTCCAGCAGGCCAAGGAAGTGTGTGACCGTTGTGATGTCACTGCTGACTGCTTGGACTGGGCTACGGAGACAATGCAGGAACATGGCGTCTGGGGAGGCCGCAGCGAGGAGGAGCGTCGCGCTCAGAGGCGCCGACGGCTCCGCGAGCAGGCTGCAAACCGCCGGCTGTCCCAACCTGCATAAGGGTCCCGATCAAGCCTGGTCTCTGCCCGCACATACACAGAGGGGTACAAGCCACCGTCCCATCGCCCAGAGGGCGCACGCGAGACGGCACCTCCGACGCGTCAATAACTGATCCCTACGTTGTTCTGCGGGACGTGGTGAACCCTTCTTATGGTTCACCACGTCAGGGGCGCCGAGTGTGGCTCTGCCTGAGCTTGTAGCCGTGGTGTCGTCAGCTTGAGTCTGGTCTCGGTGAGGCAGCCGTCGATGAGGGGCCCTGCGCTTCTCGGACAGCGGTGTTGAGGTTCTGCCTATGCCGCTGCCTGCAACTCTTCGTACTCGGCGTGGACTTCTGCGGGAGTC
>NZ_JBITCU010000144.1:0-1022 GCF_044453545.1 Streptomyces sp. NPDC051664
CTCTCACCGGTGGAGTTCGAACAGCAGCATCTGCGAGCAGCTAAACTCTCAATCGCGGCATGAGCCCCTGTGCCCACACCCCGGGGGACGCCTCACTGCAGCCCGGTGCCGTCCCAGGCCACCGTCCGCAGCCCCCGCCACCACGCTCCGGAACAATCAGCCTTGTCCGCTGGCCCTTTCAGCCGGTCGAACAGGATGGCCAGCGGAGCTGACCCAACCCTCCTGCGGGCTTGACGCAACGCGGCCTCCGACGGCGCCACGTCTTCGCCGCCCAGGCCGGCGGTCAACGCGGCCCACACCCCCAGGTAGCCGTCGGTGCCAAACAACGACAGCGCGAGTACGAGGTACACCGTGACCCGGGCAGGTAACTTGCGGATCCGCCGCTGGACCCGCCGCGTCAGTTCGAGCGCCTCATCTACCAGGGCAGGCCGGATGATTTGCGTCAGCTCTCCGAGATAGCCAGCCGCGAACGCGCGAACCGACCCCCGTCCCGGTACGGGCATGCCAAACTCGATGAACAACGGGACTCCGTCAGAACAGAGGATCTTGGTCGACTCTCTGTCCTACGCGGAGTCCCGCCCTCGTGTCCCGGCTTCCCCGAACCGCTTGACAGGCAGGTCAGGACCTTAACTGCGGGGCATGGGGAGTTACACCGTTCTTCTGTGTCCGCGGGCCTTGACCAGAAAGTGGGACAGCACGCTCAGCGCGGCGTCTACGGGACCTGCAGGGGCCAGACTCTTAGCGGCCCTTCACGCGACGCTGCTCGACACCTCGAAGCGTGAAGAACGGCCGCTCTCCATGTCTCACGAAGAAGGCAAGATCAGTAAGTTAGGCGACCCGGCGAGGTTAAACGTCAAGTTTATACGCTGTTGGGGGTTTGCTGGGGTTGGTTGGTGTGCTGTCTGGTGTGTTGGTTGGTGTGTCGTATGTGTGTGTTGGTGTGGGGGTTTTGGTGGTGGTTGATCCTGCTGTTGATGCTGTTGTGGTGTTGTTGACGGGTATGCGTGTGCCGCGGGCGGATG